>DATKIB010000134.1:0-5523 GCA_035509915.1 Acidimicrobiales bacterium
CAGTTCACGCCGTCGCCTGCCCCTTCGGTGGTGGCGCTGGCGCAGTCGGTGCCCGTCGTCTGGCCGTCCACGTAGGCGAGACCGCCGTTGGCCGCGGTTGGGTTGAAGTCGCTCGTGGGCGGGAACAGGACGTTGGCGGAGAGCACCTCCTCGCGTAGCTGCGTGAGGGCGATGCTCGAGGTCTGATTGGCCTGGCCCTGGTCAACGGTCTGCTGGGAGACGGCGCTCATCACCTGCACAGCCACGAGGCTCATGACGGTGACGACCACCATTACCGTCATGGCGATCGCCATCTCGAACACGGTGAACCCGTCTTCTCCCACGCACCGCCGAGCGGACGCCCTGGATCTCGAGCGCAACCGGGGGCGCATTGCTACGCCGCCTCGTAGGAGGTACTGGCCGAGACCTGGCCCAGATTCACGTTGACGGTGAGGTCGGCGATCTGGGTGCCGTTGGCGGTCAGCGAATATTCGAACGAACCCTGTATCGGGGAGCTGACCGTGGCCGATTCCTCACAGGGAGAGCCGGTGCCGCAGCCGTTCGCCGGCGTGGTGGTGCTGACGGTACCAGTGCTGAAGCTCGAGGTGATCGTGACTCCGAAGGTGTTGGTACCCACCAGGCCGGTGAGCGACACCGAAGGTGATATCGAGTTAGCCGCCGAGGAGAGGGCCGACGTCGTCGCTGTGTAACCCGTGCCGTTCCAGTAGCAGAGCGTCTCGCTGGGCGAGCCGGTGCTCGGGGAGGTGGTCGAGCTCACTCCGCTCTCGGCGCTGACCGTGTCGGAGAAAGGGGCCAGGGCGACCAGATAGTCGCCGGCGGGGCAGCCCGACAGTGGGACTCCGGTCCCCCACCCGAGCGGGAAGAGCGCAGTGAGCGCAGTCGGGAGGCCCCCAATCTCCACCGGGCCGAACGCCGCGTGGGCGCCGGCGTGGACGCATCCGTTTCCGCTAGTCGTGCCCCCCGTGTCGCAGTAGTGGGTGGACGAACCCGAGGACGTGTAGCGAGCTACGAAACTCTGCGCCGCCGAGGTGGAGGTACCAGGATTCGGCGCCCCGATCGAGACGAGCGTGTTGCCGAGAGGGAGGATCCCACCGAGGTTCAGGCCGAGTTGGTCGGAGACCGTCGCCGAGGTCTGGGAGACCTGGCCGCTCCCGCAAGGCTGCCCGGTCGTCTGGGTGTTGCCCGACAGGTCGTTGCAGGCCGGGTTGCTCGACGCCGCGATCGTGCTGGTCGTGGAGTAGGTGTCGTCCCCGGGGTAGACGTCGAAATCGTTGCTGAGCGTGCCGAGCACCGACAGAGGCGAAGTCGACTGGTTGGTCGAGCTCGAGTTCGACTGCGAGGAGCTTCCCGAGCCCGGCGCGTCGTTCGCCGCCGACGAGGCCGTGGTCTCGCCGACGCTCTGGCTCACCCCAGCAACGTTTGCCGCGCCCCCCGAGGTCTCCACCGCCCCGGACACGACCGAGGTCTGCTCGATCTGCATCGACGAGAAGGCGTTGGGAGAGATGGAGCTGATCTGGGTGAAGGGGAGGTCGTCGACGGTGCCCGTGATCGTGATCGCGCCGCCGTCGCCGGCGCTGGCGCCCGCGTAGAAGAAGGGCTGGGTGGGCCCCGGGTAGACGCAGTTGGAGGGCCCGGGTGCGATGCACTCCGGGGGATAGAGCAACGTCTGGGCGCTCACGCTCGAGACGCTCCCCGGTGGGCTGGGCGTCCACGAGACGATCACCGTCACGCGCATGATGCCGCTCACTGCCGAGTCTTCGGTGGGGTACGCGGACACCGTGTAGTCGATGCCGTTCACCTTCTGGGAGGTCTGATGATCGGGCGTTAGTGGCGCGTCGTCCCCCGAACCGAGCAGGGGGATCGTCTCGCCGTTCGCGACGTACGTCGCCGCTGTCGCGGACCCACCCGAGCAGGTCGCGTGGATACCTGGGTCCTTGGGGTTGGTGCAGAGTGACGCGTCGGAGGCACTGAGGCCGTCCTGGATCACGGACCAGGGAAGGGAGTGGATCTCTTCCATGGCCTGGTTGAGAAGGGCATTGCCCTCACCCCAGCTGCGGGAGGATCCGATGCTCGAAGCCTGGGTGGCGAGCACCGACCCGACCCCCACGAGCAGAAGCACGAGGATCGTCGTCGCGATCAGCACCTCGAGCAGGGCGAAGCCGCCCTCGGCTAGGGCCGTTCCCCTGGGTTGCAGCTTCGAGCTCTCCTTGTCCTCGTGCAAGGTCCTCCCCCTGGGCCCGCCGTCTCGGGTCGCTTGTGCTCCGGGACGTTCCCGCGGAGCCGTCGGGCCAACCCCCACGTGCGGCCTGACAAGGGATAATATCGGCACAGAGGCACGGTAACTACAATCTGTAGTTTCACAACTACTTCTCGTGACAGAGTACGGCGTACCGCCGATAGTCATGGAAAGTCACGAAAGTTGGCTGAGTCCGCGACGATCAGAACGGCTGTTCCGAGCCCGAGTGGGCGAGAGCTAGGCCGGCACGCCCCTCCCGCCTGCTGATGTCCGGCTACCCCTCGTGCGAGTCCGACCGGCCGGGGTGCATCGCCGTGGACCCCTCGGGGCCCGGGACCTCGGTCACAGGTTCGTCGCGGTCGTCGAACTCGGTCCTAAGCGCCCGCGACATCACCGCATGCTGGAAGTACAGCGAGGTGATGTAGGTGAGCTCGAGGATCTCCTCGTCGGAGAGCACCTCACGCAGCTTGGCGAAGAGCCCCTCGGGGACACGGCCGTGGTCGTAGACGAGACAATCGGTGTAGGCGAGCACCAGCCGCTCGGTGGCGTCGTAGCAATCGGCCACCTGCCAGGAGGGGATCGCGGCGATCTTTTCCTCCGGCACTCCCATCTCGCGCATCGACTTGGCGTGCTGGGAGAACACGAACTGGCTCCCGGCCGCCCACCCGGCGCGGATCTGACCGAGCTCGCGAAGCACCGGGTCGAGGAGCCGATCGCGGCTCTGGTAGAGGCCGAAGCCCTTCACCGCGTGGTCGAGCACATCGGGCACGAGAGCGAACACCGTCCACCAGTCCCCTGGCGAACCCGTCCAGGTTCCAGGCTCCGCCACCGGGTCACGGCCTTCGAAGAGGAACTCGTACATCGACGTGACGATCGGCGCCTTCGCATCAGACTTGGGCACCTGGCGCAGGCGCGGCACGCGGGACTTCTCAGACTTCGACGCGGTCGACGGGACGGGGCCCGCGCAGCTCGAAGCACTCCTGCTGGGACGCTACGTCTGGCACTACGAGGCGACCTGGACTTGCAATCCCCTCGACACCGACGCCCCGGCGTCCTGGGAGACGGGGGTCAGGTCGTCTGCGCTGTCGGTGGTGAGCGCCACCCATGCCACTGGGGTGCCGACGTTGAGCTGGTCAAAGGCCTGCGGGTCGAGCAGCAGGGTGCCGGCCTTGGGCGAACCGACCTCGGAGGCCGGGACGTCGATCGTGATCGTCCCGCTCGCGACCTTGCCCGTGGCGGCGCTCGAGGAGTCGTCGGTGTAGGCGTACGAGCCGGAGCCGTAGGTGCCCGTGCTTCCCGATGTGAACGTCCACGAGCCGGTCGACGACTCGTTGGCCCGCGCGTAGTACACGGTCAACTTCCCTCCCGCATTCGAGAGCCAAGCCACGAAGAAGCTGGCCCCGCCTCCGGCGTCAGGCGGCGGCATAGCCCCGATGTCGGGGCCCGAGAGCGTGGCGACGATGCCCTTGGAGGCCGACGCGCTCAACGTCGCCTGGCTGAGGTCCAGCGAGGCGTCGTTGCCGAGGCTCACTTCTACGGGGTCGGTGGCGTTGCCCTCCGGGCTAGTGGTCACGGACTTGGTGACGGTCTCGGCCGGCTTCTCCGCCCCGCCATAGGTGGCGGTGGCGTTGGTCGAGCCGTCGACGTCCTGGGCGAAGTTGGCGACGTTCAGCGATCCCCAACCGCTCGTGTAGTCCCACCCTGGGCCCGTCGTGTAAGCGCCGTTGCCGGCGCCGTACTCGGACTCGGTGACGTCGAAGAAGTCGCGGGCGTAAGGTTCAGAGCTGCACGGGGCGGAGTCCGTGCTGCTGCAGGCATCCGCGCTCTTCGCCTGCCGGTAGATGGTCTCGTTGGCGAAGCCGAGCCCGCCTTTCTTTTGCACCGATGCAGAGGCCGCCGCCTGGATCCTCGTCCACTGCCCCATCATGAGCGGGCTCGCGAGGCTCGTCCCTCCCTGACTCGACGGCTCACCATCTATGTAGATGAAGTAGTCGTCACCTGTCACGTTCCCGGACAGGTCCGCCACGTCGGGCACTCCTCGACAGGTCGGGGCGGAGCCCGGGGTGTAGGGGGTGCCGGTGGGCGTGCTCACACACGGGTGGTCGATATTGGAGACGCCTGACTGGTAGCTCGGCCCAGGTACGAAGTAGCTGCTGCCGCCGCCGGTGAAGGCCCACGAGGTCTCGGCCGACCTCTGCGCGGAGGTCGGGTAAGAGGTGCCGTTCACCGACACCACCGTGCCGCCGACGCAGACCGCATAGGCGCTCGCGCACGGGTAGTTGACCATCGGCACCGGCTGGATCGCGGCCCCGTTGCCGGCTCCGCCCACGGGCACGACCAGCTCCGGGCACCCAGAGCCGGTGTCGCCGGCCGCGGCGAACAAGGTGCGTCCCTCGATGGTGGCCTGACGCAGGATCGGGTCGCCGACGGCCTCGAGCTCATCGCCAACTTCCGTCCCGTACGGGGTCTGAGCGAGAGGGCCGGTGACGGGGTTGGTCGGGTTCTCCTCGCACTCGCCAAAGCTCGCGTTCATCTGGCGAGGGCCGTTGGCGTCGTTGGCCCAGTAGTCGAAGTCCTTGAATATGTCGGCGTCGAAGAGCGACTTGGCGAAGTAGAAGTCGAGGCGGGACGCGTCTGGTGACATGCCCGTCGAGGACTGCGAGTCGAGGTACCACTCGACGGCGCCGGTGTTGTCGCCGTAGGCGGACGAGGGACCGCCCTCGGTGTCGATCGTGCGCACCGGTACCTTCGGAAAGCCCATGGCCTGCTCGAACAGGCGCAGCTGCGCGACGACGCTCGAGGTCTCGCCCTCACCGAAGATGCCCATCGTCTGGCCCTGGCCGACGTCTACGTGGGTGCCCTCGAGGGTGCTCGGCGTGCTCGTGCCATTGGAGTTGGTGAGCGCCGAAGCCCCCGGGTCGTCGTAGACACCCCAGAGGTCCTGGGGGGTGAGGGTCTCCTCGTCACCCGACTGCGGGCCGACCGAAGGGCCCGAGGCAGACGACGTGCCCGGCCCGCTCAGCGAGTCGAGGCTGAACTTGCGGACGTTGTCGAGCCCTATAACCGCGTCGATGGGGAGGTCGCCGGGTACCGAGGGCGGGACATCGTTGGCTACGAAGCGCTGCCCGTCGTAGATGTAGCTGCCGATCGTGACGTCGAACAGCTTGTCGAGCTGGGCGACCGTGCCCTCCGCTGTCAAGTAGTCACCCGCCGCCGAGGTCGTCGAGATCGAGAGCCCGCCCGAGGTGAGCCAGTCCTCTGTGGCGGAGGACTCCGAGGATGGCACG
>DATKIB010000135.1:0-19632 GCA_035509915.1 Acidimicrobiales bacterium
ATCGGCGGCAGCCCCTTCGGCACCGTCTGCGACGCCAGCCCGAGGTTCGCCGGCAAGCCGGCGACAGGCGGCGGCTGCGGCACGGCGACCGAGGGCGTGGCCGCCACCGAGGCCGAGGTGGAGCCCAGCACTGGCGCCACCAATATCGTCATGGCTCCGATAGCCATGGTTGCGAGGCAGACACGACGCGGACGAATCGAGCGCATCAGCTCAATCCCCTCAGGAGTCCGATGCACCACAAAGCAGCCGGACGTCTCACGAAGACCCCTCCCCGCCTCGAAGGAACCGCGGCGGTCCAAGGGTTCAAACCCACTAGTGCCGCCACCAATGTGGGCACCGAACCTAGTTGCGTGGCCTGCCACTGTCAAGTGAGCACTTACTTGTTGCGCCGCCCGGCGAGCCGAACCTGGCACTTCGCGGCGGCGTACCACGCCTGTCCCGCGGCGCCGCGAGCGGGCCCATCCACGGGTACATGGCGCCGACGTGGTCGCCTGGTCCACTTGCCGATGTACGGTCAGGCTCGGTGGGCCGATCCGGCGTCGACAAGGCCGGGGGCGGCAGGCCGATCCCGAGCGAAAGCGAGAAGGCCATGGCCGAGACGTGCAAGCACCTCGACACGGTGGCAGACGTGACCCCGTCGAGCGACGGGTGCGAGGACTGCTTGCGCATGGGTGGGCAGTGGGTGCACCTGCGGCTCTGCATGCGCTGCGGCCACGTCGGTTGTTGCGACAACTCCCCCAACCGCCACGCCACGGCCCACTACGCCGAGCACCACGATCACCCGCTGATCCGGTCCTTCGAGCCGGGGGAGGACTGGTGGTGGTGCTACGCAGACGACCTGTTCTTCGAGGTCGATGGGGCGCCGAGCGCCCCGTCGCACCCGTAGCCCGCTCGGCAAAGCGGGCGCCCGGGCTTCAGGCGATGCGCGCCCTCGTGGACAGCGCCGCACCCGCTTGGCGTGCGATGGCCACTGCCACGATCATCCGCTCGGGCGGCACAGGCCACCCAGGAGTCGGCGCCAGGACGAACCGGCCCAGCGTGCGCCCGGCAAAGGCGACGGGGAGGTCGACCTCACGGCCGGGAAGGCCCATGGACGAGACCCCCCAGCGCAGACCCCCCAGGACGACCTCCCCTCCGGACAAGACTGTGGCCCGGGACGGCTCGGGAGCGCCCGAGCTGTAGCTGCAGCTCCTCAGGTTCAAAAGACGCACCAGCTCGTCGCGCGCCCGGTCGATCACCTGGGCGCTCGGGATCCCCTGGGCGACCATGTCGGCCAGCTCGTGGATGACGGCCACGTGATCCGCTTCCTCGACGGCCACCTGACGGTAGTGGCGCCCGCGTGCGGCCAGCTCGGTCACGATCACTCCGACCGCGAACAGGCTCAGGGTGGTCTCGAGATCGGCACGGTGGCTGATGGCAAACCGCTCGTACGGTCGCGTAAGGAAGAAGTCGAACCACAGACTCGAGGAGGCAGAGGCGAGGAGACCTGCAACACGGTTCCCGAGGATCGCGACGGCTGCGATCACGGCCACCAGGATCAGGGCAGCCGCCGTGCTCGCGAACGTAGCTCGAGCAGGGACGAGCGAGGCCGCCACCACCAGGGGCGCGAGCACTCCGCAGACGGTCATGAGCGGGCGTCTTCGCAGCGTGACGGCATTCGCCAGCCTCGATGCAGGACCGCGCGACTTTGGTGCCATGGGCGTGCTCGGTTCGATCAGGTGTACTCCCTCACTTGCTGGGCTCGATCTCGGCGGTTTCAGGTCCCGCGATCAGCTCGTAGTCGGGGTTCAGGATGGCGAGCCGGCCCTCCCAGGCCCCGACGGTGCCCTGGGCGACCAGCCGGACTCCTTGCTGGATCCCCGGGATGCGCCGCCTCCCCTGGAACACGAGGAGGATCGCACCTGTGTGGTCCGCCAGCGTGCACTCGAGGTTGGCGGTGGCGGTGCGGGTCGGAACCCTGATCGACTTGACCCTGCCGGCCACTCGCACCCTGCTGCGCCAGGTTGCCTCTCCTATGGGAGTGGTGCCTGACACATTCGACTCCAGCTCGTCGCCCATGCGCACCTCGAAGCGCGTCCGGCGCTGCCCCGAGCGCTCGGGATCCGGCCTGCGGATGCGGGGGATACGGCGCGAGGGCTTCGCGCCATAGAGCTGGAAGGGCACGATCGTGGCGTTGGCGTGCGGTAGCTCGGCAACCGCAGCGGCGATGCGGTCGGCGCTCCCGTCGTGCAGTAGCCGTCTCCAGCCGGCAGCGAAGCCCCGGCGTGGCAAGAGGATGGTGAGCTCGGTGTCCCCGCCTGCGAGGGTCTGCGCTGCGAGCTCGAGGGTTGCACGAGCAAGCCGGCGGTCGGGGCAGTCGATGATGTCGAGAGGCAGGCGCGAGAGCCCGAGGCGGCCCCAGTCGGCTTCGAGCTTCAAAGCCTCCCGCGGGTCCACGGCGAAGTGCACGGCACGCAGCTCGTCCGGGGAGAGAGCCCTTGCGTACTGCACGGCGCGCGCGGTCGCGAGGTCGAGGCGGTCGACGAGCACGATCACGACGTGATGGCGAAGGACCGGCTCTTCGCAGGCTTGGGCGGCCTCCACCTCCAGCTCCTTGGCCTCCCCCGAGTACTGACGGTTGAGTCGGAGCAGCAAGAGGTAGAGGACGGGGCCGGCCACGACTACGAGCCAAGCTCCTTCTGTGAACTTGAACACTGCGAAGATCAGGACCACCGCCGCCGAGAGGACGGCAGCGGAACCGTTGATCAATTGCCGGAACGCCCAACCCGGCTCCCGCACCGTCCGGTGGTGCTTGACCATGCCGGCACCTGCCATCGTGAACCCCGTGAAGACGCCGATGGCGTAGAGCGCAACGAGAGAAGTCAGGTTGCCGTCGGTGCCGATCACGAGCGCGATGGCCACGATCGCCAGCACGACGATCCCGTTCGAGAACCCGAGCCGGTGACCGCGGCGGGTGAGCTGACGGGGCAGGAACGAATCCTCGGCCACGAAGCTGGCTAGATACGGAAAGCCGTTGAAGCTCGTGTTGCCCCCGGTGAACAGGATCAGGATCGTGGCGATCACGACCACGTCGCGCAGCACGAGACCAAACCCATGTGTCCCGTACACCCAGCCCGCGACCTGCGCGACGACCGTCGGCGAGCCCACCGAGTACGGAGCGGCGTGCGACCAATGGGCGAGCAGGCTCACCCCAAGCACCAGGAATCCCAGCACGGAGCTCATAATCACCAGGGTGATGCGCCCGTTTCGGGCCTCGGGCCTCTTGAAGGCGGAGATCCCGTTGGAGATCGCCTCGAGCCCCGTGAGAGAAGAGCCGCCGTTGGCGAACGACTTCAGCATCACGGTGATCGCGGCGAATGCGATCAACCCGCTGTGGTGCCCGAACGAGAGCATTCCTACCTGGTGGCCAATCGCAGCCGGGGCACGACCGAGAAGTTGGCGAACGATGCCGACGACGACGACCGATCCGAGCGCCAGGACGAAGAGATAGGTCGGCACTGCGAAGGCCTTCGCGCCTTCCCTTATCCCGCGAAGGTTCCCATACGCGAGGATCACGACAACCGCGACCGTGAGCGGCACGGTGTAAGGCGTGAGCCTGGGTACGAGGGAAGTGAGCGCGAGGGTGCCGGCGGTGCACTGCACGGCCACCGTGACCGTGTAGTCGATGAGCAAAGCCACGGCCGCCACCTGGGCTATGCGAGGGCCGAAGTTGTCCCGGGCCACGACGTAGGAGCCGCCCGCTTTGGTGTAGGCCTTGATGACCTCCAGGTACGAAGCGGTCACGAAAAGCAGCACGCCCAGGATGACCAAGGTGACTGGCACGACCAGGGCGAAGGCGGCCAGACCGAACCACGGGACCAGCTGGGTGAGCATCTCCTCCGTGCCGTAGGCCGAGGAGGAGATCATGTCCGGAGCGAGCACCCCCAGCCCGGCGAGCTTGCCCAGGCGCTCGGTGGCCTGGCGCTCGGTCGCAAGCGGCGGCCCGAGGAGGGTGTTCTTCAGCCGGTACCGCAGGGTCTCGGGCAGCGCCACGTCGTCGGGGGACGGAAGCGCCTCGGGCGCGAACCGCCGTCCCTCGATCGCCTCGTGACGCCTAGCCCCGTCCGTCGCCGACGAGCCTTCATCCGAGCCAGCGGCGGCGCCGGGCACGGTCGGCTGCTCGGCCCCGGCGCTGTGGCCGACGCTCCCCTCTGCTCGCTGCACGACTCAACCCTAAAGGTCCGGCGGGCCGGCAGGGCTCACGCCTCCCCGTCGCCCAGATGCCGTCCCGCCCGGAGCGTGGAGAGAAGCTGAATTGTCTCTGCGCGAACGGCCGTGTTGCATGGTGATCGTGCACATGGTCGTAGTGGGGTGCGGGAGAGTGGGCTCGGGTCTGTCGCTCAGGCTCGTCGAGCAAGGGCACACCGTCGCGATCATCGACAAGCAGGTGGGTGCCTTCCGCCGCATCCCGCCGGGATGGCCCGGCAAGACCGTCGTCGGGTCGGGCTTCGACCGCAGGTCGCTCGACGAGGCTGGGGCGGGCGAGGCCGGGGCGCTCGCAGCCGTGACGAGCGGGGACAACTCCAACATCTTGACCGCCCGTATCGCCCGGGAGGCCTACGGGATCCCCAACGTCGTAGCCCGGATCTACGACCCGCGCAGGGCCGAGATCTACCAGAAGCTCGGGATCCCGACGGTGGCAACGGTGACGTGGACGATCGACCAGGTATTGCGCCGCCTCCTGCCGGAGACCGTGGTGGGCGAATGGTCCGACACGACGGGAAGTCTCGTGCTGCTCGAGCGCCAGCTCCCCGAGGCGTGGGCGGGCAAGCAGCTGCGCAACCTCGGAATGTCTGGCCGAGCGCGCCTGGTCGCAGTGACGCGATCGGGAAGCCCACGGCTCGACACGGCGAGCCTTGTGGGACAGGAGGGCGACGTGCTGCACCTCGCCGTGATGAAGGACTCGGTGCCCGAGCTGGACAAGCTCCTGGGGTCGGTAGCGCCTGTGGTCGACCCGGACGCGCTGGCGGATCCGCGGTGAAGGTCGCCATCGCCGGGGCCGGCAACGTGGGCACCTCCATAGCCAGGGACCTGTACTCGAACGGGCACGACGTGCTCCTCATCGAGAAGGACCCAGACCTGGCCGGACGCCTCGCTGCGGAGATGGACGTCCACATCGTCGCCGCCGACGCCTGCGAGGTGAGCTCGCTCGTCGCCGCAGGAATGGCGGACGTCGACGTGGTGGTGGCCGCGACCGGCGACGACGAGGACAACCTCGTGATATCGCTGCTCGCGAAACAGGAATTCGCGGTACCCCGTGTCATCGCGCGCATCAACAATCCTGACAACCAGTGGTTGTTCGATCGGTCATGGGGAGTCGACGTGTCGGTGTCCACTCCCCAGCTCATCACCGCTCTCGTGGAAGAGGCCGTGTCCGTGGGCTCGTTGGTGCGCCTGCTGCAATTCGAGGGCGGCACCGCCAACCTCGTCGAGGTGACCCTTGCCGACGGTTCGCCCGCCGACGGAGTGGCGCTGCGCGACCTGGGCCTTCCCCGCGACGCCACGGTGGTGGCGGTGGTCCGCAACGACCGGCTCGTGGTCCCTCGCGGCGACACCTTTTTGTCCAAGGGCGACGAGGTGCTCGTGCTCGTGATCGGCGAGGCCGAGTCGGCCGTGCGCGAGCTGCTTGTCGGGCCGTGACGTCGTGGTGGCCCGGGCGCATCAGCCCGCTAGCCGGCAGCCCGCAGCCCTAGCCTGTCAGCCCTAGCCTGTCAGCCCTAACCCGTAGCCGTAGCTCTAGCCCGTAGCCGTAGCTCTAGCCCGTAGCCGTAGCGGTAATCCGCGAGAGCCTGAGGCGGTAGCTCGGGACCGCCGGCTACGCGGCGTCGACACGCGACCCGACGACAGGGTCCACCAACGGGCTCCCCGACGGGCCACGCAACTGCGCCCCGGCCTCCTCCCTGCGAGCGCGCACCCGGGCCTCGACCCACACAGCGGCGGCCGACACGAGCTCGTCGGCCGCCTCGGACAGCGCGTCGATCCCGACCTCGCACGTCCGCACGGTGCCGCTCGCCGGCCAGAGCCCCACGACCCGCGCCGGTACCGAGCGCTCGCCTCGGGCCATCGCGAGAACGAGGGCGCGATTGGCGAGCTCGGCGCGCCAGCCCGGCCCGGGGCAGCCCGACCCCACCACGAGCAGCACGCTGCGCCCGTGCGCTAGCGCCCTCACCTCGGCCCTCGAGCGCACCAACAGCCGCCGGCGCCCGGGGCAGTCCCAGTAGTCGTCGCGCCCTCCCACCACCGGGGGCCTCTCGAAACGGTGCCATTCCAGGGCGGTCCACAGCTGGGTGGCCCAGGTCGCCGCCTCCGCCTGCACGATCGCACGGCCGCCCGGACCGAGGCTCGCGTACCAACGCGCCCACCACCTGGGCCTCCCACCACCGACGCGCAGCGCGTCGTCCGCGAGCTCTTCGATGCCGGAGGCCAGCACCTCGGCCACCGCCGTCTGGGGGGCCGAGACCCGTCCCCTCACGCACCGTTCGACGGCCAAGAGCCCGATCGCCCTCCTCGCGCGCACAGGCGACGGGACGAATCCCCCGCGCACGAGCCCGCAGCCTTCGGGGTGCCGGCGAGCTAGGAGCAGCTCGTAGGTGCCGAGCTGGAGCCGCTCCCCCGGCGGCAGCTTTTCCGCCAAGCGCGGCAGCTCGCCGAGCAGCCGGATCCGCAGCCCGCTGAGCTCGGCCGTCTCAAGCCGTACTCGCGCGGGCTCGAGGAGGAGCTCGGTGAGCGCGGCCGAGCTCGGCAAGGCGAACCCGATCACAGGCCGGTCTCCCGACCGTGCGCGGTCGCTGCGCACCACGCGCACATCGGGTCCCGAGCAGGGTCGGTCGGAGCCCCTGACGCCAGCCGACAAAGGCGCTGCGTGCCGGCGAGGGCCCGCTCGAGCGCCCCGAGCAGCACGTCCTCACCGGCCTCCTCGGCTTCCAGCTCCCCGGTGGCCGAGTAGTAGGTGGCGATTCGGAACGGAGGAGCGCCGCTGCGCAGCGTCTCGAGCAGGGCGAGGTAGTGGAGGTCGGGGCGGTGCTCGATGCGGCGGGCGCCCGACTGGAGCTCGACCAGGCAGACCGATGCGCGCCCGGTGCAAGGCGCGCCGAGGGCGAGGTCCACTGTCCCCCCGAGCACGATCCGTCCTCCCGCCAGCGGCACCTCGAGGCGCTCGCGGGTCCGGGCGAGCCATGCGGGGCTGAACAGCGGCCACGAGGACTCGATCGCCGTCGCGTGCGCACGAACCTCGCGAGCCAACCGGCCGCGGTCTGCGCGCTCGAGGGAGGAGACGAAGCCGGCTACCGCCTCGTCGGTGCAACCGACCGCGCCGAGGGCGTCCTCGAACGGCTCGCTGAATCGCCCGACGGTCACCCACTGCCGGAACAGCGCGCCGACCAGCGCGCCCCGGGACATCTCGAACGTGACGACGCGCGCGGCGTCGGCTCGGCTGGCCGCGTGCGCTTCGCAGACGAGGACCTGGTCGAGTACCTCCTTGGTGACGCGCAGCGCCGGGAGCTCGTCCGGGAGCGCCGCGGCCGCCGGGGCGAGCGAGTCCTCGAGCCAGTCGCGAAGCCCCCAGGCGAGCCCCGGATCCACGACCGGCCGCCCCTCACCGTCGCCGCGCAGGCGCGCGAGGACCTCCTCTGGGGTGGCTGTGCTGTCCGAGGTGGCGATGCTGTCCTCGCAGCCGCCCTCGCAGGCGCCGACGTCGGCTCTGGCGTTGGCGGCGGTGGCGGTCGTGCTCACCGCGCCATCATGCGCCGGGGGTGTGACGCTTCCTGAGAGGCCCAGCGCACAGGCAGACCCGGCTCGCCGTCCCCCAGGCTTCGCATCGCGGCGTTGTCGTCGTCGTCCATGGCTCCGACATGGACTTCCTCCTCCGCCTTGTGCTGCTCGCCTGGATGAACGGCTCGCTGACCGAGCCTGCCTATGCGCAGGACCTCTGAGCCCCGCGGATTATGGTCGGAGCGTGGGCGCCGCCTTCTATGCGGTCTTCGCGATCTTCGTCGTGCTAATAGTGGGCCTAGGGGTGATCTCCGTGCGCTGGGCCATCGGAAGGGACCGGGCAGCTCGCGCCTTGCGTGGCGCGCAAAACGGCGGGCGGCAGCCTGACCAGGCCGTGCGAGCTTCGGGGCGCAGCTCCCCGGGGGAGAAGGGCCGCGATGGCAGCACCTGAGAAACCCTCGAGCCCCCCGGGGGACCCCGGGCAACCGGCGCCCGAAGAGGGACGTCTCCCCGGCGGCGTGTTCGTCGCCCCCGGAGCCCCGAGGCGGTGGCTCGCACGGCAGCTTCGGGGCATCGGCACGAGGCGCCGGCCTCGCACGGCTTTCGTCTTCGCCGGGGGCAGCTCCAGGGGGGCGGCGCAGATCGGCATGGCCCAGGCCCTCGTGGCGAGGGGGATCACGGCCGACGCCGTGTACGGCGCCTCGGTGGGCGCCATCAACGCCGCGGGCTACGCGGGCGACCCGACCGAGGAGGGGGTGGAGCGCCTGGCCGCCATCTGGCGCAGGCTGACCCGAGACGACATCTTCCCCCAAAGCCGCGTCCCCACCGCGCTGCGCTACTTCCAGCAACGCGAGTCCGTGCACCCGAACACCGCACTCCGAAAGGTCATCGAGGAGGGCATCACCTTCGAGCAGATGGAGCAGGCGGTGGTGCACCTCGAAGTGGTGGCGACCTCGCTGCACGACGGCCACACCCGCTGGTTCGCCTCGGGGCCCGCCCCCGATCGCATCCTCGCCTCGGCGGCTCTGCCCGCGCTCCTACCGCCTGTGGAGATCGACGGGGAGTCGTTCATCGACGGCGGTGTCGTCGACAACGTGCCGATCGGGCGTGCCATGTCCGAGGGCGCAGAGCGGATCTTCGTGTTGCTGTGCGGGCCCCTTCACTACACGCCCAACCGCTACCGCAGGCCTGTCGAGGCGGTGCTCACTGCGTTCTTCATCGCCGTGCACACACGCTTCGTGCGCGAGCTGGCGCGCCTGCCCGAGGGGGTCGAGGTCGTGGTGTTCACCGTCGACTCCGAGCCGGTATCGCGCTACGACGACTTCTCTGGCACCGAGGCATTGATAGACGCCGGCAGGGCGAACGCCGAGGCCGTCCTCGACTTCTGGCAGGCCGGGGGCCTCGGCGACAGGCTCCGACCGGTGCGAACGGTGCGCGCCCCCCGCCGCTCCGCCCTCGTCTCCGCTCGCGACGAGGCCGTCTGAGCAATCTTCTTCGGGAGCCTCGTCGGTGAACGTCGGCCGGGGTGAGGGTGACGGGCCGAGGGTGAGGGACCGCCTCGGTCAGCGGTCGGGGTCCTCGCGGTCCTTGCGGCCTCCGATGTCCCAGCCCGCTGACGACACCTTGCGCGGCTCGTAGAACACGCAGCCCTCGGGACAGGCGAACGGGAGCTGCTCGTTCGCGTCGACCCGGCAGCGCTCGAGCTTCTCTCCGCGCTCGTTGGTCTGCATTATGTAGTGCCGGCAGTCCGCCTTGATGCTCACCTGGCCATTCTGTCCCACCGAGCAACGGGGGCGGCACCACCCACCAGCGCGACGCTGCGGCCGGTGTTCCGAAGGCATTAGCGTCGCACCCAGTGGACACGCCTGTGACCGCCCGCCAGCTCCTTCGGTGGAGCGAATCCCTGGCGGCCATCGCCCGCACGGGTCTCGGCTTCACCCAGAGCCTCTACGAGCGCGAGCGGTTCGAGGAGGTGCTCAAGGTCGCCGCCGACATATCCGTGGCCGCCACCGAGGGCGCCGGTGGCGTCGAGGACGCCGAAGAGCTCGTCGAGGAGTGGCTGAAGGCGGTCGGGGAGGGTGTCCCTGGCTACGTCACCCCGAAGGTGGCGGTGGGAGCGGCCGTCGGCAACGAGAAGGGTCAGCTGCTGCTCGTGCGCAGGGCCGACTCGGGGGTGTGGCTCTATCCCACGGGTTGGGCCGACGTCGGGTACTCCGCCGCCGAGGTCGTGGTGAAGGAGGTGCTCGAGGAGACCGGCGTGCACGCCGAGGTGGTGCGACTGATCGCGGTCCTCGACGGTCTGCGCCTCGGCTTCACCCGGGTCCCGCTGTACTCTCTCGTGTTCCACTGCAGGGCGACCGGCGGCGAGCTGCGGCCCCATCCCCTCGAGACCTCGGAGGTGGGATGGTTCTCCGAGGACAAGCTCCCCCAGCCATTGGCCGGCGCGGAGCGATGGGGGCCCCACGTCTTCGCGGCTATTCGCGGCGAGCACCTCGACGTGCTGTTCGACCGACCCCGCCAGCCGATGTGGCGCGGCGAGGACCGCCCCGGCGCCTAAGAGACTGCAGAGCGCCGGCCGAACCCTGATGACCTTCGGCGTCGGCACGTCGATCCGCTTGTAACGGGCTCAGCTCTCCTCGCTGTCGCGCTCGCCACGGCCTTCGGAGTCGAAACGAAAGCCCACGCCGCGGACCGTGACGAGGTACTGCGGGTCGGCGGGATCGCGTTCGAGCTTGACTCGCAATCGCCGGATGTGGGTGTCGAGAGTGCGCGTGTCGGCCAGGTCACGCCCCGACCACAATCGGTCGATCAGCTCGTCGCGGGTGCGCACCTGCCCCGGTGGAGACAGAAGGAGGGCGAGCAGGTCGAACTCGCGACGGCTCAGGTGCACGTTGCGGCGCGATGCGGTGACCTCACGCCGGGCGAAGTCGACTCGAACTGGGCCGGCGACCACCACCTCTGGGTCCGGCGAGGTGGTGTCGTGGGGCGACGCCAGCAGGCCCACCGGAGGCGGGGACACCCGGCGCAGGACCGCCTGGATCCGGGCGATCAGTTCGCGCAGGTGGTAGGGCTTGGTGATGTAGTCCGCCGCGCCGAGCTCCAACCCGAGAACCACGTCGACCTCGGAGTCGAGGGCGCTCACCATGATCACCGGCACCTGCGCCAGGACGCGCATCCGCCGGCACACCTCCGTGCCGGGCACGCCGGGCAGGAGGACGTCGAGGAGCACCAGGTCCGGGGGGTTCTCCGCGAACAGCCGCAGTCCCTCGCTGCCGTCGGCAGCGAGCTCGACCGCGTAGCCCTCCTTGGACAGCGCGGCCGAGAGCGCCTCGCGGTAGGACTCTTCGTCCTCTACCACCAGGATTCGCAGCGGTTCGTCGTGGACTTCCACGGCGGTGAGCGTCGAGAAGAGCTCGGTCACTCAGCGCGTGATCAGCCGAAGCGCCCGTTGACGTAGTCCTCGGTGCGCGGGTCGGAAGGCTCGCTGAACAGCTTCGAGGTCGCACCGACCTCTATCAGCTCACCTGCCTTGTCCTCGCCCATCAGCAGGAAAGCGCAGTGGTCAGATACACGGGCCGCTTGCTGCATGTTGTGGGTGACGATGAGTATGGTCACCCGGTCCTTCAGCTCGCCGATGAGCTCCTCGATGCGCTTGGTGGCACTCGGGTCCAGAGACGAGGTGGGCTCGTCCATGAGCAGGACCTCGGGCTCCACCGCCAACGCCCTCGCTATGCACAGGCGCTGCTGCTCGCCGCCCGAAAGAGTGCTGGCGTGAGCTCGCAGTCGGCCCCTGGCGCTGTCCCAAAGAGCGGCCGCGATCAGTGCAGACTCGGCGGCCTCGTCCAGCAGCGACTTGCGGCGCACCCCGTTGAAGCGCAGACCGGAGACCACGTTGTCGTAGATGCTCATCGTCGGGAAGGGGTTCGGGCGCTGGAACACCATGCCCACCCTCGAGCGCAGCAGCATCGGACGCATCGTGGGCCCGTACACGTCTAGGCCTCCGAGCTTCACCTGCCCCGACACGGTGGCGCCCCGGGTCAGGTCGTGCAACCGGTTCAGCGCGCGCAGGAGGGTCGTCTTGCCCGATCCCGACGGCCCGATCATGGCCGTCACCTGGTTCATGGGCACATCGAAGGACACGTCGCGCACCGCCAGCTTGCCCGAGAAGGCCACCGACACATCACCGAGGGTCATCGCGGCGTTGTGCATGACGTGCTCGCCGCGGGCTGAGGTGGGCGTGACCGCCTCAATGGGGGTTGGCGTCACCGCCCCCGCGGGGGTGGTCGTGACCGCTTGGACTGGCGGAGCGGTCGTCGGGTCAGTCATGTCTCACTCTCCTAAGTCGTGCCGCGACCAGCCTGCTGCCCACGCTCAGCGCAAGCACCGCCACCACCAGGAATAGGGCGCTACCCCAGGCGATCTTCACAATGTCGGGGTATGCCTGTATGCCGTTCTGGTAAATGACCAGAGGAACTACGTTCATGGGCTTCAAAGGCGACCACGACATGTACTGGCTACCGATCGCTGTGAACAGCAGCGGCGCCGTCTCCCCTGCTCCTCGCGCAACCGCCAGTAACACGGCGGTGATCAAGCCTGGCAGAGCCGTGGGCAAGACAATTCTTCGGGCCACGGTCGCTTTGCGCGCCCCGAGGGCGAGGCCGGCCTCCGACAGCACGGGGGGCACTGCCCGGATCGCTGTCTCGCTCGCCCGCATGATGATCGGCAGCATGAGGATGCCGATGGCGAAGCTGGCAGCCACCCCCGAGAAGTGCCCCAGGCTCCCCACATGGGGACTCACGAGGGCCACGTAGGCAAATATGGCGACGACGATCGAAGGGACCCCGGACATCACGTCGGCCGCCAGGCGCAGGGCACCGGCGACGCGCCCGTCTGACTGCGCGAGGAACAGGCCTGCTGCGATCCCGAAGGGGATAGCCCCGGCGGCTGCGATGGCGTCGATGACGACAGAGCCGACGATGGCGTTCGAGATCCCCCCGCCGGGGATCCCCGCCGGGTGAGGCAGGTGCGAGAAGAACGCCCAGTTCCACGCCGAGGCACCCCGGATTACGACGTAGACGAGCAGCGCCGCGAGGGGAATAAGAGCTATTACGAGACACGCTCTGCACACAATGACGCCGATGCGCGAGAGGAGCTGGCGGCGAGCGGCTGTACCCTGCGCGATCTGCTGGATCTCCGCCCGGCGGGCGACGACGGGGTCGACGGCCATGATCGTCACAGAAGCCCGACTCCGATGGCACGGTGACGGCTGACCGAGCGCACCGCCAGCCGGGCAGCGAGATTCACCAGGACCGACACGGCCAGCAACAGCACCCCCACGGCGATCAGCGATGCGAGGTGGTACGGCTCCGTAGCCTCGGTGAACTGGTTGGCGATCACCGAGGCCATCGTGGCCGATGTCGAGAACAGTGAATGGGCGAGCGCCGGAGTGTTGCCGATGACCATCGTCACCGCGATCGTCTCGCCGAGGGCCCGACCGGTGGCGAGGGTGGTGGCCCCGACGATGCCCGTACGCGCGCTAGGCACCACCACCTTGCGCATGACCTGCCAACGCGTCGCACCAAGCGCGAAGGCTCCCTCGATATCGGTCTCCGGCACCGCCATGAGCACGTCGCGAGAGATCGCCACCATGGTGGGAAGGACCATTACCGCGAGGATGACGCCCGCGAGCAGGAGACCCGTGCCGATCTGCGCGCCGCCAAAGGGGAAGTGGCCTGACGTGATGTGCGCGAGGGCGGGCTCGATGTACTGACGCATCCAGGGCCCGAGCACGAGCAGACCCCACAAGCCGTAGACGACGCTCGGCACCGCGGCGAGAAGCTCGACGGCCGACCCGAGAGGCACTTGGAGACGACGGGGAACAGCAAAAGCAAGTGCGAGAGCGCAACCAAGGCCGATCGGGATCGCGATCAACATCGCGATGAACGTGGTCTCCAAGGTCCCGACCAAGAACGTGAGAGCGCCGAAATGTACGTGTACCGGGTCCCACTTCGTGCTCGTGAGGAAGGAAAGCCCGAAATGAGCGAATGCCGATCTCGACTGGATCACCATCGAGGTCACGAAAGCGAGGAGCAGGATCGCGAAGAGCGCCGCCACCGCCGCCAGCGCGCCGCGGTACGCGCCGTCGGGCACTTCGAGGAGGCGGCGAAGCCCCTTCGAAGTGCCCGGGCGCGAGGGAACCGCGGTCGTAACGGACACTACGAGATCGTGAGGAGCTGGGTCTTACCGTCGGGGCCCGTCACCTGGAGCAGGGTGGAGCGTGCTAGCTGCTGGATGTTCGCCGGCAGCGGCACGTAGTCGAGCGAGGCCGCCTGTACCTGGCCGGCGTGGGTCAGCCAGTCGAGGATATCGACCAACGTCGTCCCCAAGGCCTGGTTCTTCTGAAGCTGGTAGACGAGCGCCCAGCTGTAGCCGGAGATGGGGTAGCTGGCGGCCCCGAGCTGGTCCACGATCGAGAAGTCGACGGATGTGATATTCGGCTTCTGAGCCGCGTCGGCCGCCACCGATGCCAGCGACGGCGAGACGAACTTGCCTGCTGCGTTCTTGATCTTGGCGTAGGTGAACCCGTTCTGAATGGCATAGGCGAGCTCGACGTACCCGATGGTGTAGGGGGTGGTCTTGATAAAGCCTGCGACACCCGAGTTGCCCTGCTCTCCGACCCCATTGGGCCAGCTGACGGACTTGCCCGTGCCGGGACCCGAAGCCCAGGCGGGGGAGACCGTGCCGAGGTAGTTCGTGAATATGTAAGTCGTCCCGCTGCCATCGGCTCGGTGGACGGTCTCGATCGGGTTGCTCGGGAGCTTCGCCTTAGGGTTCAGCCTCTTTATCTCTGGGTCGTTCCAGGTCTTCACATTGCCCAAGAAGATGTCGGTCAGCACCTTCGAGGTGAGCTCCAACCCGGAGCGCACACCCGGCACGTTGTAGGAGATCGAGACGCCGCCCAGGGCCACCGGCACTTGGAGGACCTGGCCACCAGTCGCCTTCGAGATGTCCAAGGGGGACATGGGGACGTCCGTGGCTCCGAAATTCACCGTCTGGGCCTGGAACTGCTGGATGCCGCCACCGGAGCCGATCGCCGCGTAATTAACGGTCACGCCGGGCTCCTGCTGGTTGTAGAGGAAGAACGCCTTCGTGAAGAACGGCTGGTCGAAGGTGGACCCGGCCCCTGTCAACGTTCCCGCAGGTGCGTGCAGGTCGGTTCTCGCGTAAGGGTCCTTGGGTGCCTTGGACTTGGTCTTTGCACTCGCCACCAACGGGCTGAGGGCCATCAGTACGACGCTGAAGCCGACTATGGCGACCGGGAGCGCTCGTGTTGATCTGCGGGAGCGCTGCCTGGGGCTCAGAGGAGCTGAAATCACGGGGAACTTACCTCCGTTCGGGTGGTTCTAACTCGGTCCGGCCTACGCACATCGCGGCTGAAGCTAACGACGGAAGGTAAACGGATCGCGAACAACGAGCGACAGACCGGTGATCGTTGGGTAAAAAACCCGTACCTACCGATACGGATGCAATGGCCTACGGATGGGACGCAATGGGGTGCGACGGGAGTGTCTCAGCCCTCCACGACGTCGCCGAGCAGGTCCACCCTCACCCCCTCCGAGCGGAGCCACTTGAGCGCGTTCTCGACCTTGGCAGGCTCACCGCCGACCTCGCAGACGATCCACCCCTCGTGCTCGGAGACGTCCGCCCGGCGGATGTTCGGCTCCACGCCGTGGTCTCGGGCGAGGCGGGCGAGGAAGGGCTCGCGCACGAGCTCCTCGGGGAAGGTGAGCTTCACCCGCACCTCGATCATCTCCGTCCTCTCCGGCCCTCTATCCCGACAGGACGCTCTCGAGGACGGTCTCGGGCTCCGCGACCATCCCCGTCCAAAACGGTCCGAACTCCGCGAAGCGCGTCGAGGCCTCGTCGAAGCGCATCCGGTAGACGCACTCCTTCAGGTCGTCGGGGTGGGCTCCGAAGAGGGTCACCCCCCACTCGAAGTCGTCTAGCCCGGTCGACCCCGTGATCAGCTGGAGGATCCGGCCGCGGAACTCGCGCCCCACCGATCCGTGGCCGAGCATCAGCTCCTTTCGCTCCTCGAAGCCGAGCGAGTACCAGTTGTCCCCCCGGACCCGGCGCTTGGACATCGGGTAGAAGCAGAACGCCGGCTTGCCCTCGGGGGGCAGCGTCGGGTACAGCCTCGCCTGCTTCATCTCCTCCGGGAGGCCCTCCGCGTACTCGGAGAGCTCGGTGAGAGAGACGTACGAGGCCGCGGCCTCGAGGCCCGCGAGGCGCAAGGCCGTCTGGAGGGCGCGCAGCCGCCAGAGGTCCGGCCCGAGCGCCATCACGCCCACGTCCGCCTTGTGCCCGAGCAGCGCGGCGGTCACCACCTGGTCTCCTGCTTCGCGCGCCGTCTTCATCGCACGCAGGGCCGCCTCGGCGTCCGTCGAGGGGCCCACCCTCATAAAGAGGTGGAGCACCCCCCAACCCACGCTCGGAGCGAGGGAGCGAGTCACGTTCCCAGTTTGACACCCGCTCGGCTCGCCTCGGACTAGGAGGGTCGGACGATCCTCCGGAAGCTACGCAACCATCCGGATCCTCCCGACCCCCCGTCCGAGGCTTCACACCTCAGATGCGCCCCGGGTCCGTTCGACTGAGAGGTGTCTAGAAGTCGTCCATGCCCCCGCCTGGCATGGCGGGCATCGACTCCTTCTCCGGCTTGTCCACGATGACGGCCTCGGTGGTGAGGAACAGCGCGGCGATAGAAGCAGCGTTCTGGAGGGCCGAGCGGGTCACCTTGGCGGCGTCGATCACACCTGCGTCGAACAGGTCCTCGTACTCGCCGGTGGCCGCGTTCAGGCCCTCGGACGCCTTCTTCAGGTTGCGGACCTTGTCGACCACGACCCCGCCTTCGAGACCGCAGTTGACGGCGATCTGCTTCAGCGGCTCCTCGACGGCGCGGGCCACGATGCGGGCGCCGGTGGCCTCGTCGCCCTCGAGCTTCTGGGCTGCATCGAGGATGGCCTGCTGAGCACGCAGCAGCGCGACACCGCCTCCGGGCACCACTCCCTCCTCGATGGCCGCCTTGGTCGTCGACACGGCGTCCTCGATGCGGTGCTTCTTCTCCTTGAGCTCCACCTCGGTGGCGGCACCCACCTTGATCACGGCCACGCCGCCGGAGAGCTTGGCCAGGCGCTCCTGGAGCTTCTCGCGGTCGTAGTCGGAGTCGGTGTTCTCGATCTCGGTCTTGATCTGGTTGATCCGGCCCTTGATGTCGGACTCGGAGCCGGCGCCCTCGACCACGGTCGTCTCGTCCTTCGTGACGACCACCTTGCGGGCCCTGCCGAGAAGGTCCAGTCCGACGTTCTCGAGCTTGAGGCCGACTTCCTCGGTGACGACCTGGCCGCCGGTGAGGATGGCCATGTCCTGGAGCATCGCCTTGCGGCGCTCACCGAAACCGGGGGCCTTCACCGCAACCGACTTGAAGGTGCCCCGGATCTTGTTCACCACGAGCGTGGCGAGCGCCTCGCCCTCGACGTCCTCGGCGACGATCACGAGCGGCTTGCCGCCCTGCATCACCTTCTCGAGCACTGGCAGCAGGTCGCGCACAGCGGAGATCTTGTGGCCGACGAGCATGACGTAGGGGTCCTCGAGGACCGCCTCCATGCGCTCGGGGTCGGTGACGAAGTAAGGGGAGATGTAGCCCTTGTCGAAGCGCATGCCCTCGACGAGGTCCATCTCCATGCCGAAGGTCTGGGACTCCTCGACAGTGATGACCCCGTCCTTGCCGACCTTGTCGATGGCCTCGGAGATCATCTCCCCGATCTCGTCGTCGGCGGCCGAGATGGCGGCCACCTGCGAGATCTGGGACTTCGTCTCGGTCTCGCGCGAGATGGACTTGAGGGAGTCGACAGTGGTCTCTACCGCGGACTCGATGCCACGCTTCAACGACATGGGGTTGGCGCCGGCGGCGACGTTGCGAAGCCCCTCGTGGACCATCGCCCACGCCAGCACCGTGGCCGTGGTGGTGCCGTCGCCGGCCACGTCGTCGGTCTTCTTGGCGACCTCCTTCACCAGCTCGGCCCCGATCTTCTCCCAGGGGTCCTCTAGATCGATCTCCTTGGCGATGGAGACGCCGTCGTTGGTGATGGTCGGCGCGCCCCACTTCTTCTCCAGCACGACGTTGCGGCCCTTGGGGCCGAGGGTGACGCGTACGGCGTCGGCGAGCTTGTTCATCCCGTCCTCGAGGGCCCTTCGGGCTTCCTCGTCGAAGGCGATCAGTTTGGGCATTTTGGTGATCCTCCGTGGCTCTGTGGCGGACGCCGCCTACTAGGGGCGGGCCGGGTCGGGTGAGGGGGCCCGGCGACCGGGACCCGAAGCCCGAGTGGCTCTGTTAGCACTCTATCGGTTCGAGTGCTAACAGCAAACCACGCCGGCCGGGAGGGTGCAAGAGCGGCGAATAGGAGGAGGCAGAGGGGAGGTCCGAAAGGCGCGGGGCCCCCGGCCGGGTGGACGGCCCGGGTCAGCCGCCGGCCACGGCCGGGACTATCGACACTGTCTGTCCGGCCGCCACCGGGGTGTCGAGGCCCTTGAGGAACCGCACGTCCTCGTCGGCGAGAAAGACGTTCACGAAGCGGCGAATGCTTCCGTCGGTGTCGAAGAGGCGGTCGGCGAAGCCGGGATGGGCTGTGTCGAGGGCCTCGAGCACCTCGCCAACCGTGCTCCCTTCGACGGCGAGCTCACCGGCGCCGCCGGTCAGCGTGCGCAGCTGGGCTGGCACCCGAACGGTGACGCTCACGGCAGGGAAGCCCCTCTCGGACCGAGGTCCCGCTCGATCTCCACGGCGGCGGCGAAGGCGTCGAGGCTGGGGGCGATCGTGGCGGTCGGCCCGATCTCGGTGAGAGCTTCGACGGTCTTGAGGCCGTGCCCGGTCACATAGGCCACCACCCGTTCGTCCCTGCGGACCACGCCCTGGGCGGCGAGCTTGGCGAGGACGGCGATCGTCACTCCGCCGGCGGTCTCGGCGAAGATCCCCTCGGTGCGCGCGAGCAGGCGGATCGCCTCGACGATCTCGTCGTCGGTGGCCACATCCAGGGATCCCCCGCTGTCACGCACCTCGCGCAGGGCATACCACCCGTCCGCCGGGTTGCCGATGGCGAGCGACTTGGCGATCGTGTCAGGGCGCACCGGCCTGATGGCGTCGGCACCGTCCGCGAAGGCGGTGGCCACCGGGGAGCAACCGGCGGCCTGGGCCCCCGAGACGCGAACGTGAGGCTCGTCCTCGAGCAGGCCGACCTGGTGGAGCTCCCGGAAGCCCTTCGCGACCTTGACGAGCTGGCTGCCCGACGCCACGGGCACGACCACGTGGTCCGGAGCACGCCAGTCGAGCTGCTCGGCCACCTCGAACGCCAGGGTCTTTGAACCCTCGGCGTAGTAGGTACGCACGTTGACGTTGACGAACGCCCAGCCGGGGTGCTCGCTGGCGAGCTCGGCGCACAGGCGGTTGACGTCGTCGTAGGTGCCCTCGACCGCGATCAGGTGGCCGCCGTACACGCCGGTCGTGACGATCTTGGCGCGCTCGAGGTCCTTGGGGATGAACACCACGGACACCATCCCAGCGTGCGCTGCGTGCGCGGCCACCGAGTTGGCGAGGTTGCCGGTCGACGCGCACGCGGCGATCTTGAACCCGAGCTCCCTCGCCTTGGTGAGGGCGACTGACACCACCCTGTCCTTGAACGAGCCCGTCGGGTTGACGGTGTCGTTCTTGATCCAGAGCTCGCCGAGACCTAGCTCGGCGGCGAGGCGGTCGGCCCGCACGAGCGGGGTGAAGCCTGCGCCCAGATCGATGGGCGCTGGGTCCGACACCGGCAACAGGGGCCCGTAGCG
>DATKIB010000136.1:0-2410 GCA_035509915.1 Acidimicrobiales bacterium
CTCAGCCGGCGTGGCCCACCACCAGGTGGACTCCCCTCGAGACCTTTGCCTCACCGCCGGCAAGGCGCGAGCGGATGGCCTCTTCGATGGCGGCGAGGGATCGTGAGCGGGTCTCGTCGTCGGCGTCCTTCAAGGCCTCTCGGAGCGCACCCACTTGCATGGCGCTGCGGGCGAACACTTCTATGCGCGGTTCCTCGATCGCGAACGTGTCCGAGCGCGAAGCGACGTCGACCGACACGAATCCCGCGCCCTCGAGCACGGCCCGAACCCGGTCGGGCTCCGCCAGTGAGAACGGCCCCGGCTCCTCGGGGCCCGGCAGCGGTGGGAGAGACCCTATGACACCCATCACGGCCGCCCCCGGGAGCAGCATCCACTCGTTCTCGAACACGCCCTGCCAGCAGACGAACGACAGCGTCCCCTCGGGCTTCAGCGCCTTGCGCACGTTTGCGAACGCGGCCACGGGATCTGCGAAGAACATGACCCCGAAGCGCGAGAACGCCGCGTCGAAGCGACCCTCACCGAGGTCGTGCACCTGAACATCGGCCTGGATGAAGCTGACGTTGGAAGCGCCGGCTTGCTGCGCACGCTGCTTCGCCCGCACGAGCATCTCTGCCGCGATGTCGGCACCGACGACCTCGCCCTCCGGGCCGACCCGAGATGCAAGCTCCATCGTCGTCCCACCCGTCCCGCACCCCAGGTCGAGGACCTTCTGCCCGGGGAGCAGCCCGAGGCGGTCCATGGCCAACCGGCCCGGAGGCCCAGCCACCTCGTTGAGCAGGTCTTCGAATTCGAACCAGCTCTGCGCGCGCTCAGACCAAAACTCTGCCTGCTCCGTGTTTACGAACGACAATGTCCGTCCCCTTCCGTGCGCGCAACAGCATGCCGCAGGGCTGTCGGACCCGCTCGCGAGCCCGGGTGCGGCCCTAACCTCCTCGAGTGCACCTCCTCGCCGCTTGCTCCCTCGGCGGCGCGGGCCATCTGAACCCGCTCGCGCCGTTCCTGACGGCCGCCAGGCGCCGCGGTGAAGAGGTGCTGGTGGTCGCCCCTCCCGAGATGAGGGAGATGGTCGAGGGACTGGGCCTCCCGTTCTTCCCCGGAGCCCAGCCGCCCGAGGAGGAGGTGGCGCCCATCAGGGAGCTGCTGCCCGTCGTCCCCCGCCAAGAGGCCTCGATCCTCGCCAGCAGGGAGCTCTTCGGCCGGCTCGCGACGCGGGCCATGTTGCCGAAAATGGACGAGGCCTTCGCCGAATACCGGCCCGACGTCGTGCTTCGAGACCCGTGCGAGTACTCCTCCGCCATCGTGGCCTCGCGCCGGGAGATCCGGGTCGCACAGGTCGCCATATCGCTGGCCGAGCTCGAAGCGGCTGCGATCGCCGCCGCAGCGCCCGCTCTAGGGGAGCAGCAGGAGGGCCTGGCAGAGGACTTATTGGGCGCGCCCTACCTGAGCCGCTTCCCGACCTCGCTCGACCCGTCCACCTTCCCTGTCACAGTCAGGTTCCGTGAAGCAGGCGCCTCCACCCTCAGCCCGTTACCTGACTGGTGGAACGGATCCGACGCGCCCCTCGTCTACTTGACCTTCGGGACAGTCCTCGGCCACATGTCGATTGCCCTGGAGGTCTACCGAGCGGCCCTGGAGGCCATGCGTGGCCTCGAAGCGCGCGTCCTGCTGACCGTCGGGCGCAAGCTCGACCCTTCGGGCCTCGGCCAGGTGCCCTCCAACGTCCACGTCGAGCAGTGGGTCGACCAGGCACGGGTCATGGGCGAAGCCGACGTCGTGGTGTGCCATGGAGGGTCGGGCACCGTGCTCGGCGCCCTCGCCGCAGGCGTGCCTCTCGTCATGGTGCCACTCTTCGCCGACCAGTTCGACAATGCGCGGCGGATCGCAGCGACAGGCGCGGGGACGAGCGTTGAAGTCGAGACGGAGGAGCCTATGGGGCGACACCGTCAACTCTCTCGGGACGATGCCCCTCGGATCTCCGAGCAGGTCCGCGAGGTCTTGAGCGACTCCACCTATAGGGATCAGGCGCGTCTCATCGCCGAGGAGATGGGCTCGGCTCCCACCGTGGACGCCGTCCTCGGTGATCTGCTGCTAGTCAAGCCCTAAGGACGTTGGGGTCGCGTCTATTGAGTGGTACCTGTCCCCGCGGCCACCGAGGACCGCACGAGCCGCCCCGGCAGCGCCACGGTCGCCTCGCCGTCGCGGTAGGTCTCCACTCCGCTCACGAAGGTATGGAGGTAGCCGCTCGCCCGCTGGAGAAGGCGCTTGCCGCCGGCGGGCAGGTCGTAGCTCATCTCGGGCCGGCGGGCGGAGAGATGCTCGAAGTCGATGACGTTGATGTCGGCCTTGAAACCTGGGGCGAGCACTCCCCGGTCGGTGAGGCCAACAGTCCGGGCGGTGTCACGGCACTGGC
>DATKIB010000137.1:0-2359 GCA_035509915.1 Acidimicrobiales bacterium
ATCGAGGTCGACCTCGCTGAGGACGGAGAGATCGGTGCCCTTGGGCATGTACTGGCGGAGCAACCCGTTGGTGTTCTCGTTGGAGCCGCGCTGCCATGGACTGTGCGGGTCGCAGAAATAGATCTTGATGCCCGTGTCGATGCTGAAGGTGGCGTGGCGGGCCATCTCCTTGCCCTGGTCCCAGGTGATGGTCCGAAAGAGCTCGCCCGGGAGCTTGGCGATGGCCTTTTGCATGGCTGCCTCGACGCTGTGGGCGTCTTTTCCGTGAGGCAGGTGCAACAAGAGCGCGTAGCGAGTGGAGCGCTCGACGAGCGTGCCCACCACGGATCGGCCGTCCTTGCCGACGATCAGGTCGCCCTCCCAGTGTCCGGGCACGCGCCGGTCGTCGGCCTCGGGGGGCCGCTCGGCGATGTTGACCATGCCGGGGATCCTGCCCTGGTTGGATCGGGCGGCGCGGTCGTGGGAGCGTCGGCTGGTGCGACCGGTCCGCAGGCAGCGGGCCAGCTCCCTGCGCAGCTCACCGCGTCCTTGCACGTAGAGGGACTGATAGATGGTCTCGTGGCTCACCTGCATCATGGGATCGTCGGCGAACTCGATGCGCAAGCGCTGCGAGATCTCGTCGGGCGACCACCACTCGAGCAACCACTCCTCGACCTGTTCGAGCAGCGGCGGATGGTCGAGCTTGCAGGGTTTGGGGCGCCGAGCCCGCTGCCAGGCCCTCGAGTGCGCCGCCCAGCCTCGATAGGCCGCCCGCCCACCGTTAGCTGCCACCTCACGCGAGATCGTCGAGGTGGTCCGCCCGAGACGCCTCGCGATCGCGCTCAGCGTCTCTCCGGCTCTCAGGCCGCGGCTGATCTCTTCGCGATCGGCTCGAATCAGCCGTCCCGGGGCGGGCTCCCAGCTGTCGCGGGGAACCAGGGTCGGGCGCTCGAGGCGACCCGGACCCACGTAGCGGCGGATCGTTTCGTGAGTCTTGCCGAACTCCGCCCCGATCTGAGGAAGGGACCACCCCTGCTTTCGCAGCTGGCGGGCCAGGGCTGCCTCTGCCTCAGAAAGAACCCGTTTGCGTCCCAATGCAACCTCCTCGAATCGTCAGCCCAACATGGCTGACCGTCCGAGTTGTTGCGCGGACCGCTTGATTCCGCCGGGAATGGCTATGCGAAATCCTGCTCAATCCGATCGAATTGAGCAGGACGAATTGCTCGATCCGGACGCGTGCGCACAACGGTGTGCTCAAACCGTTCCGAATGCGCAGGACTTGACGTGGGCAGTCTGGAAAACCGAAGTCCGCCTTCGGCGGGTGGACCCCTACAAGAGCTCCACGAGTTGACGGCACAACGCCCACAGCTCGTCGGCGCACGCTGCGTAGACGTCACCCTCGTGCCCGGCCGGGTCGAGCACGTCCTCGGTGTCGGCCACCTCCACGGCGCCGAGACCGAGCGCCGCAACCCGTTCACCGAGTGCCGGCGGTGCGGGGGGCAGGTCGCGGCACAGGCGCCGGATGGTGGCGGTCTTGGCGGCCGCGTCGGGAAAGCGCCGGCGCACGAAACGGACGTGGTCCGCCTCCATCACGACGACCAGCTCGGCGTGGACCAGGTCGACGCCGTGGACCTGGCGGCTGCGGTGCCGGTGGAAGTCCGCGTCCTCCAGCTCGGGGATCCGCGTCAAGGCGGTGCGGGTACGCATGCCCATCGGCTGCCCGTCGATCACATGGGTGCCCGCCGTCACGACGTGCAGCGGATCAGGGCGGCCGTTCCACAAGGCATCGAGCATGAAGCCGGCCATCACCGAGCGCGCGGCGTTGCCCGTGCAGAGGACGAGAAGCTCGGTCATCGGGCGGCGAGCAGGAGCGCCGGGGCGTCTTCGTCAATCGCGTGCTGCGCGTGGCGCATGGTGCTGGTGAGGAACATGAGATCGCCGCGGTCGGTGCGCTCGACGACCATGGAGGCGACGATGGCCATGAGGATGCCGGCGAAGCTCTCGACCCGGACGTCGGCACGGAGCTGCTCGAGCGGGTAGTCGCGCACTCCGAGGCGGCAGAGCTTGTCGTGATAGTGGGCCAACAGGTCGTCCTGGTGGGCGCGCCGGTCCTGGGTCGTGAGGCAACCCCCGACGAAGTAGGCGACGTCGTAGGCAGCGCCGGTCCAGACCGCGGTCTGCCAGTCGACGACGACCGGTTCCGGGTTGTTCGGCTCGAACAAGAAGTTGTCGAGGCGGAAGTCGCCGTGCGTCGCCGTGCGGGGGCCGTCGCGCAGGCTCACGTACGCCGGGATGTGCTCGGCGAAGACGCGGCACACCTCCTGGTGCTCGGGGGTGAGCTGGTCGGCGTAACGCTCGAGGAAACCGGGAAGGAGCGACG
>DATKIB010000138.1:0-43470 GCA_035509915.1 Acidimicrobiales bacterium
ACACCCGCCTGGACACCCATCTGCGTGGTCTTGTTGCCCGACGCCCCCGGGCCGGTGAGATCCGTCAACACGCCGACGGTGATGGTGGAGTTGCTCTTCGGATCGCTCTTCGCCGCGCTCGACACCGATGTGGCAGCCACAATCCCCATTGCCACCACGATGACCAGGAACATCCTCTTGCTCTTGTACATGTTGGTTGCCTTCCTCTGACAGTGGTTCGTTTCGATCCAGATCAACTTGCTGTTATCAAGCCCTCGCCGAGGTAGTGGCGAAGGACCTCGTCCTTGGCGACTGCGGCTCGCCCTGCCCAGGCGATCTCGCCGCGCTGGAGCACGAGACAGCGGTCGGCGAACGAGAGCGCTCGGTGGACATATTGCTCGACCATGACCACCGTCACACCCGCTTCCCTTGCCCGTACCAAGCCGTCGAACACGAGGTCGACCAAGATCGGTGCGAGCCCGAGGGACATCTCGTCGGCCACCAGGAGAGTGGGGGAGGTGGCGAGCGCCCTCGCCAGCGAGAGCATCTGTTGCTCTCCGCCCGAAAGGAGGCCGGCGGGCTGCCTGCGGAGGCGACCCAGGGCCGGGAAGATCCCGAAGGCGAGCTCGACAGCCTGCCGCCGCGCCTGGCCGGCCGGGAGGGCGGCGGCCGCCATCTTCAGGTTGTCGGTCACCGAGAGCGTCCGGAACACGCCGCGGCCCTCGGGGAGGTGGATGACGCCGGCGCGGCGGATGCGGTGCACGGGCCAACGGCAGACGTCTTCACCGTCGAGCTCGATGGTCCCGCCCGCCGGGCGGACGAGGCCGGACAGCGCCCGGGCCAAGCTGCTCTTGCCGGCGCCGTTGGCGCCTAGGACGGCCAGGGTCTCTCCCGCCGCCAATTCGAACGAAACTCCCGACAGTGCAGAGGCCCCGCCGTAGCGGACGCAGAGGTCGCGGACGCGCAGCAAAGGTGAACCTTGGCTCGACTGTCCTGCGGTGGAGAGAGATCCGCCGGACGCGGGCGCTCCACTGGAGGTGGGGCTGGCGGTGACTGGGCCGGCGTTCGCGTTCTTCTCTTCCCCGGCCGGCTCGCCAGCAGGCATACCCGGCTCGTCACTCGGGGGCGACTTGCCCAGATAGGCGGCTCGCACCGCTTCGTCGGCACGCACGGCTGCCGGGGTACCGGAGGCGATCAGCTGACCGAAGTCGAGCACGTTGACCGTGCTGCAAAGCCGCATCACGAGCTCGACGTCGTGCTCTACGAGTAGGACCGATATGCCGCGTTCGGCAGCCACCTTGCGCAACGTGGTCTCGAGGCGCGCCGTGTCCGACGTGTCGAGCCCGGACGAGGGTTCGTCGAGCAGCAGCACGGTGGGCGAGGTCGCCAGCGCGCGGGCGAGCTCGAGCAGCCGCGCCATGCCCAGGGGCAGTCCGACAGCAGGACGCTGCGCGATGTCGCTCAGATCGAGCAACTCGAGGAGCTCGTCCACATGACTGCGCTCCCGCGGATCGGTCCGGTGGAGGCTCCCCAAGGTAAACAGGTCCGACCACACCCTTCGCCGGGCGTGCTTGGCGCGATGGGCGAGCACCAGGTGCTCGCGCACGGTCAGGCCGCCGAACAGCTCGGGGTGCTGGAAGGTCCGGGCCAGTCCGCGCTCGGCTCGTCGCTGCGGCCGGCTTCGGGTGACGTCCTCCCCGTCGAGCAGCACCTGGCCCGACGTGGGCCGCAGGAGCCCCGACACCACCCCGAAAAGCGTGCTCTTCCCGGCCCCGTTCGGCCCGACCAGTCCGACGATGGCGCCAGCAGGCACGTCGAGGTCGACCCCGTCGACCGCCCTCACGCCCCCGAAGCGCACCGTGACGTCCCGGCAGGCCAGGCGGGGCGTGCCAGCTGGGCCAGCCGCCCGGCGCGTCTCGCCGACGATGGTGAGGTCGGTGGTCATCGCCGGGCCTCGACCGCAGGGGCCGCCGGGCGGGTGACCGGTGCCGGTTGCGCCGCGCTCGCTTCCCCCGTCGCCCCGGTCGATCCGTGAGCCCGCGCCTCGGCGCCCAGGGCGAGCGGGCCCGAACGCGGCAGAAGCCTGTCGAGCAACCCCCGAACCTGCTGGCCGGTGTGCAGGAGCGCCCCTTCGGGGTTGCGCGCCACCCCGACCGCCCCGAGCCCGAACAGCACCGCAGGGACCTCGCCCCAACGCGCTGGAACGTAGGTCTGGAACACGCCCGGGAGCAGCGCGAAGGCCATGCCACTCAACGCTGCGGCCGTGATGGAGCGCACGCCGACGGTCACGACCACGGCGAGCCAAACCAGGCCTGCGAAGGTGTCGTAGGACTGGGGCTGAGCGACCCCGACATCGATGGCGAGGAAGCCACCACCCACAGCCGCGACGAAGGCTCCGAGAGCGCCGACGATCACCTTGACGCGCAGCACGCTGAGCCCCAGGGTCCTCGAGGCCGGCTCGCTGTCGCGCACCGCACGCAGGGCGATGCCGCTCGTGGACCGCCGCAGGTTGACGATCAGCATGGCGAACACGGCGAACACACCCAAGGCGAGGTACGAGAAGACCATCTCGCTGCCTGCGAACTTCGGCGGGCTCAGCGCGACACCGAGGCCTCCCTGGAGGAACCGGTTGCGATCGAAGATGAGGGTCTCGGCAAGCAACCCGAAGGTCAGCGTGCCCAGACCTACGTACAACTCGCCCAGGCGAATGGTGAGCAGCCCCATCACCGCACCGACCACGGCGGCGACCACGCCGCCGAGCACGAGGGCGAGCAGCACCGGGACGTGCCAGACCGTTACGAACTGCGCGGTGGCGAGCGCGCCGGCGCCGGCGAACACGATCTGCGAGAGCCAGAGCATTCCCCCCTCGCCGGTCACCACGGTGAAGGTGAGGAACGTCACGGCGTAACAGGACCCCAGGGCGACGAGCCCCAGCCAGTAGGCGGACCCGCGGAAGAAGAGCGGCAGGGCGGCGACCACCAGGATCGGCACGGCCGACAGGGCCGTCGAACGACGGCTGACCGGCCCGAGGTCGGTCCCTGCTCGTAGCGCGCTGTCTCCTGCCGGGCGGATGGCGTGGTCCAGCGGGCCACCGGCGGAGCTGTGCTCGACGATGGGGCCGGCGCGCACGACGTAGACGATCAGAAACACGAGCATCACCGCGAACGGGACGCTCGGGACGATGTCGGCGGTGAAGGCGCTGTTGGGCGGCAGGTACTTCTGGATCACGTCGGTGACGACCCCCATGGCGACCGCCACCACGATCGCGACCGGGAGCGAGCGCATGCGCGCCGCCACCACTGCGGCGAAGGCGGCGACCATGAGGGTCGTCATGCCCACGGTGTCGAGGCCGACGGCCGGCGCCACGAGGATCCCGGCGATGCCCGCCATCGTGGAGCTCACAGCCCACACGCCGACGGCCACGCGGCCGGGGCTGGTCCCCGACAGCGAGGAGAGCGCCTCGGAGTCGACGACTGCCCGCACGCGCAGGCCCACACCCGTGGCGCGAAGCACCAGAGTGCCGACGGCCAGGATGAAGAGCAGGAACCCGTAGGTGACCACCTGGTCCGTGGTGACCGCCGTGCCGAAGACGTGGAACGGCTGGTCGCTCTGAAGTGCGAGGCCGGGCGCGCTCTCGATGGTCTGCGTGCCGAGCAAGAAGTCCGCGAGCGGCGGCAGTGCGACCGACAGACCGATGGTGGTCACCAACTTGACCAAAGTCGACTTGTCCCGGACGAAACGGAACAGCACGCTGTACAGGACGACGCCGAGCAGTGGCGCGACCACGAGGATCGACATGAGCCCGGCGGCGACCGTCGACCAGCCGTGCTGAGAGTTGAACCAGTAGTAGAAGCGGGCGACCACGTAGGCCATCGACCCGAACGCGAAGTTGAGGATCCCTGCGGATTCGAAGGTGACCACCAGCCCCGCCGAGGCGATGGCGTAGATGGAGCCGAGCGCGAGGCCGGCTATTACGTACTGCAGCACCGCTTCACCCCTGACGCTCCCCTCCCCCCGGGCTGCCGTACGCAGCTCCCGCCACGCCGACTCACGATACCAATATCGATATCGAAGTCAAGACCCTCGGAGATCAGTCAAGTGAGTGAGAGCTTATTTCGGCGGGAAGCGCAGCGCTCCGTCCAGCCGGATGTTCTCGCCGTTCAGATAAGGGTTCCGGGCGATCGACTCGACGAGCAAGGCGAACTCCTCTGGCCGTCCCATTCTTCTCGGGAAGACGATGTCTTGCTCGAGCTTCTCGCGCATCTTCTCGGGGACGCCCAGCATCACCGGGGTGCCCATCGTCCCCGGTGCGATGGCACAGACGCGGATCCCGAGGGGCGCCAGGTCACGCGCCATCGGCAGGGTCATGCCCAAGATGGCCGCCTTGGCCGAGGCGTAGGCGACCTGGCCCGTCTGGCCCTCCAGGCCGGCGATGGAAGCGGTGTTGACCACCACACCTCGCTGGCCGTGCTCGTCCGGCTCGTTGGCTGCCATCGCAGACGCCACGAGGCGCGTCATGTTGAAGGTGCCCAGCGCGTTCATCTCCATCGTCGCGGCAAAAGATGCCTTGTCGTGCGGGGAGCCGTCACGGGCGACCGTCCGGCCGCCCCCCACCCCCCCACCCGCCACGTTGACGAGCAGCGACAACGGGCCGAGCGAGCGCGCGACTTCGATGGCCGCGCCGGCGTCGGTGTCCTCGGTGGTATCGCCGCTCACGCCGACCACGTAGTCGCCGAGCTCCTTGGCCAGTGAAGTGGCGCGCTCGCCGTCGCGGTCGAAGACGACGACGCGCATCGCGATCTCGACCAAGTGGCGCACCGTCGCCGAGCCGAGGCCGCCCGCACCGCCGGTGACGATCGCAGCGCGTCCCTCCAGCTCCATCCGCCGAAAGGTAGCCAGAGTTTGACTACGACGTCAATATCAGATACGGTCGCCCACCACTCGGGCCAGGGAGGACGTGAGGTTGAGACCGAATCCGTCACTTGGCCGCCGCCTCGGATTCTGCGTCTCCGTTCATGCTGCTAGAGCTCACCGCTGACCAGCAGTCCCTCCGGGACACGACGGCCAAGTTCCTCTCCGACAGCGTCCCCGTCGACCAGCTGCGCGAGCTGCGCCAGCACCCTGCCGGATACGAGGAGGAGTACTGGCGGCAGGGCGCGGAGCTCGGATGGACGTCGCTGCTCGTGAGCGAGGAGGCGGGCGGGGGAAGCGTCAGCGGCCACGGGCTCGTCGACGCCACGCTGCTGGCCTACGAGCTCGGCCGGCACGCGGCGCCCGGACCGTTTCTCTCCTGCAACGTGGTGGCTGCGGCGCTGAGCGCCGAGGACCCCGTCCGCCACGATGCCGCTTTGAAGGAGGTGCTGGAAGGGTCCGTGGTGGCGTCCTGGTGCTTCACAGAAGCCCGCCCCCACGGCCACTTGCCCGAGGGCACGACCCTCGAGATGCGGGTTGACGGGGACGAGGTCGTCCTCGGCGGTACCAAACGCCCCGTCGAGTCGGCCGCCCAGGCCGGTCACCTTCTCGTCACCGGACGCACCGGCGAAGGACTCACCCAGGTCCTCGTTCCCGCCGGCACGCCGGGCATGTCGTTGAAGCCCATGCACTCCGTCGACCTCACCCGGCGCTTCTGGGTGGCGCACTTCGACCGGGCGCGTGTCCCGCTCGACGCCGTCGTCGGAGAGGTGGGCGGCGCCCACGAGCAGGTGGAGCGCCAGCTGCAGCAGGCCCTGGTGCTGGCCGGGGCCGAGTCGGTGGGTGCCATGCAGGCCGCCTTCGACATGACGGTCTCCTGGGCCTTCGACCGGTACTCCTTCGGCCGGCCGCTCGCTTCCTATCAGGAGCTCAAGCACCGGTTCGCCGACATGAAGACGTGGCTCGAGGCCAGCCACGCCATCGCGGATACCGCCGCAGCGGCGGTCGACGCCGACCAGACAGATGCCGCCGAGCTCGTCAGCGTCGCCTCGGCCTACATCGGCGAGTACGGCGCGGACCTCCTCCAAGACTGCGTCCAGATGCACGGGGGCATCGGCGTCACCTACGAGCACGACCTCCACCTCTTCCTACGGCGTGTGACGCTCAACAGGGCATTGTTCGGCACGCCAGCCGACCACCGCCGGCGGGTCGCGACCTTGCTGGCCGAGCGGGAGGAGGTGCGTTGAGCTCGGGAAGCGCCGATAGCAAGCACGAGACGGAGGACGTCGGAAGCTTCGAGCGACGCGCGCGTGCGTGGGTCACCGCCAATCTCCGGCCTGTCGAATCTGCCAGCTACGAGGGCCCGTTCCGGACGCATCTGACAGACGAGGAGGAGCTCGCCCAGGTCGCCCGTGAGCGCGAGGTGCAGCGCATGCTGTTGGAGGCCGGGCTTGCCGGAATCTGCGTACCCGAGGAGTACGGCGGCCAGGGTCTCACTCGCGCGCACCAACTGGCGTTGAACCAGGCGCTGGCCGGCTACGAATACCCATCGCGGATCCAGGTACCAACCTTTTCCCCCTGCCTCGCGGTCCTGCTCGAGTTCGGCACCGAGGAGCAGAAGCGGCGCCACGTGCCGCTCATCCTCGGCGGCGAGGAGCTGTGGATGCAGCTGCTGTCCGAACCCGGAGGTGGATCCGACGTGGCGGGCGCGACCACGACAGCGCTGCGGGACGGCGAGCAATGGGTGCTCAACGGGTCCAAGATCTGGACCACGGGGGCCTGGTGGTCGGACTGGGGCCTCTGTCTTGCCAGGACCAACTGGGACGTCCCCAAGCATCGAGGGCTCACCGTCTTCATGCTGCCGCTGAGGCAACCGGGGATCGACATCCACCGCATCGAGATGCTCAACGGGTCCAAGGATTTTTGCCAGGAATTCCTCACCGATGTGATCGTCCCAGACGGCGACCGCATAGGCCCGGTCGACGATGGATGGACAGTCGGCGTGCGCTGGATGTTCCACGAGCGCATGTTCTACGACTCGCCCTTCGCCACCGTTCCGGCAGGCGTCAACCGGAACGTGGGCGCGCCATCGCTCGTCAGCGTGGCCCACGACACGGGTCGGTTGGACGATCCGAGCGCCCAAGAGCTCATCGGGGAGGCGAGGACGCTCGACGTCGTCGGTGACCGGCTGCAGGAACGCATCGGACGAGGCATCCGCAGCGGCCTCGTTCCGGACCAATCGGCGGCGATGCTGCGGTTGTTCAAGGGGGTCACCTCGGCGCGCGTCCGGACCATCGCCTTCGAGCTGGCGGGCACCTCGGGGGTGGTGTGGACGGATGAGGACGCGTCGGTCGCCGACCGGGGCACCGACTTCCTGATGCGCCAGACCGGCTGCATCGGCGGCGGGACGACCGAAATGGCGCGCAACGTGATAAGCGAGCGCGTGCTCGGCATGCCCCGGGAGCTCGCCCTCGACAGCGATCGGCCCTTCCGGGAGGTTCCCCGAGGCCCGTCGTCCCGGCCGGCGTCGCATGGCTAGCATCCACCTCGACCCAGGAGGCGACTCATGACCGCGGTGATGGAAGGTGTGCGCATCCTGGAAGTCGCCGAACAGACCTTCGTGCCGGCTGCCTCTGCGCTCCTGTCCGACTGGGGCGCCGAGGTGATCAAGATCGAGCACGTCGAGCGCGGCGACGCCATGCGGGGGCTGGCCTCGAGCGGCATAGCGCTGCTCGGGGGCGACGTGCACGTGCTGCTCGAGCACTCCAACAGGGGAAAGAAGAGCCTCGGGCTCGACCTCGCCTCGCCGGAAGGCCTCGAGGTGCTCTACAAGCTGGTGGCCACGAGCGATGTCTTTCTCACCAACAAGCTGCCGCGCGTGCGCAGGAAGCTCAAGATCGAGCTCGAGGACATCAGAGCTCAGAACCCCAAGATCATCTACACATGTGGCACCGGGCAGGGCGAGCGGGGACCGGACGCCGACAAGGGCTCCTATGACTCGCTCGCCTTCTGGTGCCGGGCCGCGGTGGCCACGTCGATCATGCGACCCGAGTACGGGCACGTGCCGGTCCCGCCCGGACCCGGGTTCGGCGACTCCATCGGCGCGATGACGATCGCGGGCGGCATCATGGGGGCGCTCTTCCACCGCGAGCGGACCGGCGAGGCCACCACCGTCGACGTGTCCCTGCTGTCGACGGGCATGTGGGCGATGGGCCAGACCATCAGCCTGTCGCTCCTGCACGACATGCCGTGGGCACCGCCGCCCGGCGGCAGTTCCGGGAACCCGCTTACCGGCAACTACCAGGCCAAGGACGGTCGCTGGGTCGCCCTGACGTGCCTGCAGGCCGGCAAGTACTGGCCGTCGATGTGCGAGGTGATCGGGCGACCAGAGCTGGCGAGAGACCCGCGCTTCGCGGACCACGAGTCGCTGCTGGCCAACGCGGGCGAGGCTGCCGCGATCCTGCGCGACGCGTTCGCAGAGCACACCCTCGACGAATGGCGAGAGAAGCTCGAGAACTTCACCGGTCAGTGGGCCGTCGTCCAGAACACTCTCGAGACGGCGGCTGACCGGCAGTCGGAGGCCAACGGATACGTCCAGCCGTGCACCACCGCAGCAGGCATGGCCTTCCAGCTCGTAGCCGCACCGGTGCAGTTCGACGGGTCCCCGGCGGCGCCGAGAAGGGCGCCTGAGTTCAACGAGCACGGCGACGAGATCCTCGCCGACCTCGGGCTCGACTGGGACACCATCGTGGACCTGAAGGTCCGCGGCGTCATCGCATGATCGATCCAACCGGATAGAGGAGGAGGAGGCGTCATGGGGATTTTCGATGCGTTCAGCTACAAGGGCAAGCGTGTGCTGGTCGTGGGCGGCGCCACTGGGATGGGGGCTGCCACTGCCGAGCTAGCTCAAGACGCCGGCGCGGAAGTGGTCGTGATGGACATCGCCGAGCCGTCACTCGCCGGCGCCAAGACCATCAAGGTGAACATGGCCGACCAGTCGTCGATCGACGCAGCCGTCGACGAGTGTGGCGGGCCCGTGCACGCCCTCTTCTCGTGCGCGGGCGTAGCCGACGGCACGCCGGGGATCGAGAAGATCAACTTCATCGGACACCGCCACATGATCGATCGGATGTTGGCCGGAAAGATGTTGCCGAAGGGGTCTGCTATCGGGTTCATATCGTCTGCGGCCGGCCTCGCTTGGGAGGCGAACCTCCCACAGCTCAAGGAGTACCTCGACACGCCAGACTTCGACTCGGCCGCCCGCTGGATCGAAGACCACCGTGACGAGGCCTACTACATGTCCGACTACATGTTCAGCAAGCAGGCCATCTGCGCGTACGTGTCGTCGCGGGCGTTCGGAATGCTCGGACGCGGCATCCGGATCAACGCCATCTGCCCCGGGCCGACCGACACGCCGCTCGCCCGGGCCAACGAGGAGATGTGGCTCGGCTTCGGGTCCGACTACCGGGCGGAGCTCGGGATCGAGGCGTCGACGCCGATGGAGCAGGCTTATCCGCTCGTCTTCCTCTGCAGCGACGCGGCTGCGGCGGTCAACGGGATCGTCCTCGTCACCGATGCGGGCTACATGAGCTCGGGCCTGACCGGCTCGTACCCGCCGGCGACGGATGTAGCCCGATTCCTCTGCGGCAGGATGTAGCGCGCCGGCGGCCTCGTCACGATGACCGAGCCGCCCCGACCTGCGCGACATGACCGTGGACCAATCTCCGGTCTGGGGGGATGCCTCCGACCTTGTCGACGTGCTCGACGTCCGCCCCGAGCGGGAAGGGCGGTACAAGAGCGTCGTCCGCGGGCACAACGTGCGGCCCGTGGTCGAAGGCAGCCAGATGCTCGGCCAGGCCGTCGTGGCGGCCTCCCGCCGGTACCCGGGGCGGCGGGCGGTGTCTGTGCACATGGTGTTCTTCCGACCGGCGGACACGGCCGCGCCGCTCTGGCTGGAGCTCTGCGAGCACGCCAACGGAAGGACGTTCACAGCGGCGTCGGTGACGGTCGGCCAGGGTGACGATCGCTGCGCGGCCGGGACGATCCTCCTGGACGTGACCGCGCCCGACCTCATCCACCACGCGCCTGGCGCGCCCGACGTGCCCGGCCCCTACGAGAGCGAGCCGCTCGACATGTCGGTCACCGGCCGTGACGTCCGGGTGGTGGAGGGCGCCTACACGGGCGACTCCGGTGCGGCGGTGGGCCCTCCTGTGCTCGACGCCTGGGTGCGCTTCGGTTCGTTGCCCGACGACCCCCCGCTGCACGCTGGACTCCTCGCTCAGTTCACGGGGCACATGTCGATCGCCGCCGCCTTGCGCCCGCATCCCGGCATAGGCCAGGACCAGGCTCACCGCAGCATCTCCACCGCTATCAACGCGATCGCTCTCTCGTTCCACGACGAGGTGCGCGCTGACGAGTGGATGCTCTATCACCACCTGTCCACGTTCGCCGGGGGCGGCATGACCCATTCCGAGTGCCGGGTGCACTCCGAGGACGGCGGGCTGCTCGCCTCCTTCAGCGTCGACGCCATGGTGCGTGCCTTCGAGGCCGGACACCGACCAGTGGACGAGGTGCGAGCGCTGTGAGCCTGACCACCGGGCGCGGCCCGCTCGGGGCCGACCCGGCCGGCCGCTTCAGCGCGCCCGTGCCGGCGGGGATCGTGTACGTAGAGCCCTTCCCTCGCCGGGTACGGGGGCTGCGCGACGGGACAGCCGTCGTAGACAGCGAGCGGGTCGTGCTGGTACACGCTCCGGGGCAACCACCCTTCTACGGCTTTCCCGAAGGTGACGTGGGCGAAGTGGCTGCACAGCCTCTGAGCGAGGTGCCCGGCTATGTCCGAGTCCCCTGGGAGACGCTCGACGCCTGGTACGAGGAAGACGAGCAGGTATTCGGGCACCCGCGCAACCCGTACCACCGCATCGACTGCCTCCGCGCCCACCGGCGCCTGCGGGTGGAGCTGGGCACCACAGTGTTGGTAGACACCACCAACACTCTCGTGTTGCACGAGACGACCTTGGCGCCCCGCCTGTACGTCGACCGACGCCACGTAGTCCAAGGTGTGCTCACCGCGAGCACGACCACCACCTACTGCCCGTACAAGGGGACCGCATCGTACTGGTCGGCCATCGTGGACGGCGACGAACTGACCGACGTCGCCTGGTCGTACGAGGATCCCTACCCGGAGAGCGCACCCATCCGCGGACTGCTCAGCTTCTACGGGACCAAGCTCACCGTGTCGACCGACCTCCCAGCAGCGGTCGATCTTCGCCGAGGGCCGGCTGCCGACATTGACGTCGCCGTCGCCCAAGGAGAAAGCTAGCTTTCCGCGCCAACGAGGCGCGATCGAGGTTCAGAAGGAGCCGTGGATGCCCGATTACAAATTTCTCCTCTACGAGACGCTCGAGGACGGGAAGATCGCGCGGATCCTCCTCAACCGTCCTGACGCGCGCAATGCCCAGAACCGCGGGCTGCTCGTGGAGCTGCACGAGGCGTTTCTCCACGCCGAGGCTGACGACCAGGTCCGAGTGGTGATCCTCGGCGGAACAGGACCCCTCTTCTCGTCCGGCCACGACATGGGTTCCAAGCTCTCGATGGCCGAGATGACCCCCGGGCCCGACCAGCACCCCACTCGCCGGCTCAACGGCGCGACCCGCAAGGGTGCCGAGGCGCTCATGCTCCAGGAATGGCACTACTTCTTCGAGAACACGAGACGGTGGCGCAACCTGCGCAAGATCACCATCGGCCAAGCCCATGGGGACATCTACGCGGCGGGGCTGATGCTGCTGTGGGCGTGCGACCTCATCGTGTGCGCCGAGGGGACGCGGTTCGCGGACGTGGTCGGCTCTCGTCTCGGCATGTGCGGCGTGGAGTACTTCGCCCACCCGTGGGAGCTAGGGCCCCGCAAGGCCAAGGAGCTGCTTCTTACAGGTGACTCCATCGACGCTGAAGAGGCCCACGCGCTCGGCATGGTCAGCAAGATCTTCCCGGCAGGCGAGCTGGCCGAGCACACCGTGGACTTCGCCCGGCGCATCGCCCAGCTCCCGACGATGACCTCGCTCCTCATCAAGGAGTCGGTCAACCAGTCCGTCGACAACATGGGCTTCTACAACGCCCTCAACGCATGCTTCACCCTGCACGAGCTCAACCACTCGCACTGGGCGCAGGTCAACGACGACGGCTATCCCGTCGCAAAGGAGGACTCGGGCATTCCCAACTGGCGCGATGCCCCGCCTATCGTCCCTGCCGTGAAAGACAAGGTGCGCGCGGAGAGTTGAGCCAGCCGGAGCTCCAAACCCTCGTACTGGAGGTCGCCGAAGGCGTCGCCACGCTCACGCTCGACCGGCCCGACGTGCTCAATGCCTTCGACGAGCGCATGCAGGACGAGCTCGCCGAGGTGTGGCAGTACCTGCGGCACGAGGACAGCGTGCGTGTGGTCGTGCTCACGGGAAGCGGTACCCAGGCGTTCTGCGTGGGCATCGATCGCAACGACATCCCGGTTGACACGGAATTCGATCCGTACACCTACGACGATCCCGGACGCCGGATCGGGCCCAAGACGCGAGGGCTGTGGAAGCCGGTCGTCGCCGCCGTCAACGGCATGGCCTGCGGCGGTGCTTTCTACCTCCTCGGCGAGAGCGACATCGTGATCGCCGCCGAGCACGCCACGTTCTTCGACCCGCACGTGACCTACGGGATGACGGCTTCGTTCGAGCCCATCTTGCTGACGGGCCGGATGGCCTTCAGCGACCTCGTCCGCATGACGCTGCTCGGGGCGTCCGAGCGCATGTCGGCCGTCACTGCTCGCGAGTCGGGGCTGGTGAGCGAGGTCGTGGCGGGCCCCGACCTCATGGAGTCGGCACGCCTGCTGGCAACGACTATCGCCTCTCAGCCGCCCGCCGCCGTGCAGGCGAGCTTGCGGACCCTGTGGGCAGCCCGGAGCCTCTCCCCCGACCAGGCCGCCAGTCTCGGGAACGTCTTCCTGCAGCTCGGGACCTCCTCCGCGGCTCTGCGCCGGGGCCAGGAGACCTTCTCGGGCGAGGCGCGTCGCAGCTGGAGGCTGAGGTAGGGCACCGTGCGGCGGACCCAGGTTCGCAAGGTCGTCCACAGACGCCCGTTGACCAGGAGGTTTCCTCATCCGGGGCGCACTACCCGGACCCTTCGGTATGGGTCTCGGGCGGCCCGCACCGGGCCGCAAGTTTGTGGTGAAGGGAACGTTTACTTTCTTAGGGGTGGCCGGGCGGGGCGGCGGCGTCGGGGTAGCAAGATTGTCTTGAAAGGAACGTTTTCCACGCTGGAAGCAACGTTCTCGGCGGTCGTCAGCGAGAAGGCGGCTTCCGACCGCTGGCGGCGAAAGAGGGAGGGGACGTGACGCAGACCTTCGCCGGCACGAGCACGCCATGAGCCTCGCCACCTTGGTGCTGGGTTTGCTCAACGGCCTCACCATCGGGCTGCTCGCAGTCGGCCTCGTGCTCGTCTACAAGTCGAACCGCTTCCTCAACCTCGCCCACGCCCAGCTCGGTACCCTCTCGGCCCTGCTCCTCGAGAAGTGGGTGCTCGACGTGCACTGGAACTGGTGGGTGGCGTTCCTCGTCGCCATCGCCGTCGGCGTTGCAACCGGTGGGGTCGTGGAACGGTTCATGGTGGCGCCGCTCCGCCGGCGCGGGAGCTCGCCCGTCCGGTTGCTGCTCGTGTCGCTCGCCGCTTCGCAGGTCTTGCTGGCTCTGACCTATATCCCCGCGCTCAACCCCGACCCGAGCCGAGCCTCCGTCTACCCCCAGCCGTTCGCCTCCCACGCCCAGTTCGGCGGGGTCCTGTTCACAGGGAGCTGGGTCCTCACCGCGATTCTCGTACCGCTTCTCGTCATCGCGCTGGCCGCATTCATGCGCTACTCGGTCATGGGAAAGCAGATCCGGGCCGCAGCCAACAACCCCGACGCGGCGCGGCTGTGCGGCATATCGGTCAACCGGGTGAGCACCGTCACCTGGCTGATCGCCGGCGGCCTGTCGGCAATCTCCGCTGTGCTGCAGGCACCGACCCAGTCGAACTTCAACGTGGCCGCCCTAGGGCCATACCTGCTGATGGTCACCTTGGGAGCCGCTGCCTTCGGTGCCTTCGTTTCGCTGCCGGCCGCACTGGGTGGCGGGATCATCCTGGGCCTCATCAGTCAGATCGTGGGGGCGACGACCTCCAACGGGACGGACGGCGAGCTGGCCGTGTTCGGCGCCGTGATGCTCATCCTGTTCATAAGAGGACGCGCCATCGGCCGGGTGTTCGCTGTCTCCGGCGTCGTGGTGGAGCACCGGCCCGTGCTGCGCGTACCCAAAGTCCTGCGCTCGTCGCCTCTGGTCCGCTCCCAGTGGGCCGTGCTAGGCGCGATCGCTCTGGTCCTGGCCATCGTCTGGCCACAGCTTCCCTACTTCCACACAGTCGGGCACGAATTCACGCTGTCGCTCGTACTCGTCTACGCCGTTCTCGGCGTGGCGCTCACGGTGCTGCTCGGATGGGGCGGTCAGGTCAGCCTGGGACACTTCGCGGTGGTCGGGCTCGGCGCGTACCTGATGGCACGCTGGGCCGCGCACAATTGGTCCCTCCCTGCGCTGCTGATCGTCGTGGGGGTCGTCTGCGCGGGGGTCATGGTCGTCGTGGGGCTTCCCGCCCTGCGGGTGCCCGGCCTGACGCTGGCGGTGACGACGCTCGGCTTCGCCGTCATAGCCGACGACTGGCTGTTCCATCAGAGTTGGTTCGGTTCGGCGCAGGCCTACGGGACGACCCTCTCCCCACCCTCGTGGGGTCCCAAGCTCGGCACGCCCAGCTCTCCGCTGTCCATCTACTACGTGGCGCTGGTGGTGTTGGTTCTTGCCGTCGCGACGTGCGCCGCCCTGCGGCGCTCGATGCCGGGACGGGCCATCATCGCGGTGCGCGACAACGAGCGTGCCAGCGCCGCGTTCGGGCTCACGCCGGCATCGGTGAAGCTCGCGACGCTGGCGGTATCCGGTTTCTTCGCGGGCGCTGCCGGAGTGTTGTGGGCGGACGCCTGGAAGTCCGTGGCAGCCTCGCAATTCCCCGCGGACCTGTCGCTCGGGCTCATCGCCATCCCGGTGATCGGCGGGCTCGGTTCGCTGGGCGGCGCCGTGGCGGCGGCGGTCCTGCTCTACGCCGTGACCTTCTTCGCCGGGCCATCGCTCTCTTCGCTGTTCGGCAGCTTCGGCCAGAGCCTGGCCTTCGGCCTGCTCCTCGGAGGTGTCGGCCAGCTCGCGGTGCTGCTTCAGGTGCCGACGGGCATCTCGGGCGCGGCGCTGGGCGTGTGGCAGCGGATCCTCGATCGGCGCGCGCGCGTGACCGCGCCCGAGGTGCCAGAGGTACCCGGCGCGCCCGAGGTACCAGAGGTACCCGGCGCGCCCGAGGTTGCGCCCGTCGTCCTCGCACGCTCCGCCCCGGCGGTGGCGGCGACCGAACAGGCGGCCGAGGGGGCCTTGGCCCTCGAAGTCGAGGGGGTGAGGGTCCACTTCGGGGGCGTGCTGGCCCTCGACGAGCCCGACATCTGCGTGCGAGCCGGCGAGATAGTGGGCCTCATCGGGACCAACGGTGCGGGCAAGACGACGCTCATGAACGTGATCTCCGGTCTGCAGTCCCCCGACGGAGGCTCGGTGAAGATCTTCGGCCACGAGGTGGCGGACCTCGCCCCGGACTTCCGGGCCGCCTACGGCGTGGCGCGCAGCTTCCAGGACGCCAGCCTCTTCCCCGGCCTCACGGTGACCGAGACCATCGAGGTGGCCCTCGGGCGGCGCAACCGGGTGGGGACCCTCTCGGCGATGCTCGCCGCCCCGTGGGTGCGGACCAACGAGCGACAGCTCCTTCGCGAAGCGCGAGCGATCGTGGAGCGTTTCGGCCTGGGCGCCTGGGCCGACTCGCAGGTATCGGAGCTCTCCACCGGGACGCGGCGCATCTGCGACCTAGCCGCGCAGGTGGCCACCGTGCCGAAGCTGTTGCTGCTCGACGAGCCCACGGCAGGAGTCGCTCAGCGCGAGGCCGAGGCGTTCGGGCCTTTGGTCAAGGACATCCGTGAGGAGCTCGACTGCGCCATCTTGATCGTGGAGCACGACATGCCTCTGCTCATGGGTCTGTGCGATCGGATGTACGCCCTCGAGGCCGGCGCGGTGATCGGTGAGGGTAGCCCCGAGGAGATCCGTCACAACCCGCGGGTGGTGGCGAGCTACCTGGGCACAGAGGAAGCGGCCATCATCCGCTCGGGCTCGGCCGAGGTCCTCAGCGCGGGCGCCAGGGGAGGGTACTGAGCAATGTCGACACCGTGCACGACGAACTACGAAACGTGGAGGAAGGACCCATGACACCCTTCCAAGTGTTCCGCCGTTGGTTCGGCCGGGCCCCTTCGTACCAGAAGGTGGCGTCGGTCACTGCTGCTGCGATGACTATTGCGGCGTTGACGTGGGCTGTCGTACCCGCTGGCTCACAGTCGGCTGCGACCTACGGCCTCGGATCTACAGGCGGCAGCGGGGGATCGACTCGTGGCGGCACTACTCCGGGCGCCACAGCAGGCACAGGCGGCGCGCCGGGGGCGGCGGGTGTCGGCGGCGTGGGCGGCACCTCCGGTGCCGGTGGCTCCGCGGGCGGCTCCGCTGGCGGCAGCGCGGGCGGTGCGACCGGCGCATCGGGCGGAGGTTCTGGTACGGGATCATCTTCGGGACACTGCGTGTCTCCGTCGGGCAACGTCCCCGGGGTGACCGCCACGCAGATAAACATCGCGATCATCATCGTGGACATCGCCGGCCCCGCTGCGGACAGCACCTTCGGCATCGCCTCCCCAGCCAACCAGCAGGCGGCCTTCCAGGCCGTGATCAACAACATCAACGCCGGCGGCGGCTTGGACTGCCGGAAGCTGGTGGCCCAGTTCTACAACGGCAACCCGGTCGACCAGGGCGGTTTGCAGCAGCTGTGTCTCACCATCTCCCAAGCCAATGTGTTCGCTGTCGCCGACCCGGGTGCCTACGCCAATTACGCCCCTGGGCTCGACTGCTACGCGCAGAACCACATCCCGTACTTCGAGGGCTACCAGCTCGACGCCGGCCAGGTCCGCAAGGACTATCCGTACCTCTTCAGCCTGGGCACATTGGACAACTCCTACAAGGACTCGGTGTTCGGACTGAAGCAGCTCGGCTTCTTCGATCCTGCCAACGGGTTCAAGAAGCTCGGCGTGATCTACCGCAACTGCTACCCCGACATCGTGAACGAGGAGTTCTCCTGGCTAGCCCAGGCAGGGGTCGGTGCGTCGGAGATCTCGAGCTACGACATGGGCTGCCCACAGGTGTTCGCCAGTCCCAGCGACGAAGAGAACGCCATCGTGCAGTTCAGGAACGCCGGCGTCACCAACATGACCGAGGTGTTCGAGCTGGGAGACATGGCCAGCTTCACCAACACCGCCCAGTCACAGGGGTTCCACCCCAAGTGGGGCCTGGCCGACGACGCGCTCTTCGAGATCAACAACGGCACCGAGTCGCCCAACCCGCAGAACTTGGACGGCGCGATGGGCATCACTGCCAGCCGCAACGGTGAGAACAACGTGCCATCGCTGGCCTCCAACCCGACCGCCGGGACCCAGAAGTGCAACGCCATCATGCAGAGCGTCGGCCTCTCGCCGGTCGACAAGGAGGCAGCCGCCATCGGCAACGCCTGCGACCAATTGTGGATGCTCCAGGCGGCGGTCGACGACGCCCCGGTGTTCTCGCAGGCCGCGCTGGGGGCGGGTCTCCAGCGCGCCGGCTCGATCGACTTCTCCTATCCCCAGGGGCCGAACAACTTCACCGCCCCCGGGACGACCACAGGCGGCCAGTTCTGGCGGCAGGACACGTACACGACGGCCGGCGGCTGCAACTGCTGGGAGGTCGTGAACCCCAACTTCTTCCCGAGCTTCTGATGGCGGTTTGGGACGACACAGCGCGCTTGGAACGCACCATTGTCTCCGATGGCGACGGTGAGGTGCTGCTCGACGTGCGCGGCGTCGACTTCTCCTACGGTCAGCTCCAGGTGCTCTTCGGCATCTCCATGGACGTCCGCAGAGGCGAGGCCCTGGCCCTGCTCGGTACGAACGGGGCCGGCAAGTCCACCCTCCTGCGGGTGATCTCCGGTCTAGAGCGCCCCGATCGAGGCTCGATCCTCTTCGGAGGAAGAGACATCACTTCCACACCCGCCGAGGCGCTCAGCGGGCATGGCCTGGTGCTGGTTCCCGGGGGCCGTGCGGTGTTCGGCGACATGTCCGTGCAGGAGAACCTCGAGATGCAGGGCCTCGCCCTGCGGCGACAGCGTCAGGTGTTCGAGGACCGAAAGCAGCGGGTCCTCGCCACGTTCCCGGCCCTGGCCAACTGCCTGTCGCGCCAAGCGGGGAGCCTCTCGGGCGGGGAGCAACAGCAGCTTGCTCTCGCGAAGGCCCTGCTGCTCGAGCCGCAGCTGCTGTGTGTGGACGAGCTGTCGCTGGGACTCGCCCCGGTGGTGGTCGGAGAGCTGCTCGAGATCGTGCAGCGGCTCAACGAGGCCGGGATCACGGTGGTGATCGTCGAGCAGAGCCTCAATATCGCCGCCGCGCTCTGCAGGCGCGCGGTGTTCTTGGAGAAGGGTGAGGTGCGTTTCGAGGGCCGCACGGCGGACCTCCTCGAGCGCGACGACATCGCGAGAGCCGTCTTCTTCGGGGAGGCCCGCAAGTGAGGCGGGTGCTGCCCGTGGCAGTCGTGGCCGCCGGGCTGCTCCTCGGCTGGAGTGCCTCCGCGGCAGCCCAGGCTCCACAGGAGCAGGGATGGTGGACGACCACCAACGCAGGCGGCATGAACCCTGCGTCACCCGACGTGCCGCCCAAGGGTCTCCTCGTCCAGTCCGACGTGAACGGCGCTGCGGTTGCCTACGCCGCCGTGGTCTACGCCCTGCCGGACGGCGACAGCGCCAGCACCTTGACCTTGACGGTCGCCACCGTGGCCTCGGGCAAGCCCGACGCCACGCCCAGCAGCACCCTCCAGGCGTGCCCGCTCGTGAAACCGACGATCAAGGCCGACCAGGGCGGGCCGAGCTCCGACGCGCCCGCCTACGCCTGCACCCAGCCGACGATTCGCGCGGGAGCCACCACCCACGCAAGCAGCACCGTCTACCAGTTCGCAGTGGGCTCCGCTGTGTCGGGAGGGACGCTGGCGGTCGCGATCGTGCCCACTAGCGCCACCGACCGTGTCGTGTTCGACCAGCCCGGGAGCGACTCGCTCGACGTCGTGCCTTCCTCGCAGACCACGACCAACGCCGGGTCCTCGGATGCCACGTCGATCTCCTCGCAGGACACCTCCTCGGACGGTGGGGGCTTGGGCAGTACAGGCTTGCTCCTGCCTACGTTCTCCTCCTTCTCCCCCGATAGCTTCCAACAGACCACCCCAACCCCGACTGGTCCCACATCCTCGGCGCCACCGTCCTCGTCTCCGTCGACGCCCACTTCGCCTACTGCGCGCCAGGGCATCGGGGTGATTCCCGTGGTCGACGCGGCATCCGGTCACGCCGTGCCCCTCGCCGTCGTCCTGGTGCTGGCCGGGCTGCTCGGTGGATTGTCGCTGTGGGTCTACGCGGGGAGGCGCCGAGCAGGCGAGGCACAGGCCTAGCGGCCTGCGACCTCGAGCACGACCTTGCCTACGGCGCGCCCGTCGGCCACGAAGCGCAGTGCTTCGGGTGCCTCCTCCAAGGCGAAGGTGGCACCCACGTGGGGGAAGGCTCGCCCCGCCTCGAGCAGCTCGAGCAGCTCCGCCTCGTTACGCAGAAGCTCGACTGTCATGTGGGCGGCGAAGTCGGCGAACTGGAAGCCGAGGACGTGCACTCCCTTGAGCAGCACCAGGTTGAGCGGGATTCGCGGGATCTCGCCCGACGCGTAGCCGACGGTCACGAACCGCCCGCCGTAGCGCAGTGACCGCAGCGCCGGCTCGGCCAGCGCCCCGCCCACCGGGTCGACCACCACGTCGGCGCCATCCGGCAGCGCATCGCGAAGGGCCTGGCGCAGCTCGCCTGGGCTGTGATCCACGAGATTGGTTGCGCCGAAGCGCGCAGCCACCTCGAGCTTCTGGGTGCTCGACGCGACGGCTGTGACCTGGCCCCCTAGGAGCGCGCCCAGCTGCACGGCGGCGAGCCCCACCCCTCCGCCGGCACCGAGCACGACGAGCTGTTCACCGCGCTCGAGGCGCGCCACGGATCGAAGCACGTGATAGGCGGTGCGGTGGGCGACCCCGAAGGCCGCCGCCACGTCGAAGGCGATCCCATCAGGCACGGGCACGAGCGAGGTGGCGTCGACGACCGCCTCCTCGGCGAAGGCCCCCACCATCGTGCTGCCGAAGACGCGCTGGCCCACGGTGGGGGCGGCGGTGTCGGCGGCCACCTCGACCACCTCGCCCGCCAGCTCGCTCCCTGGGACGAAGGGCGGCGGCACCTTGATCTGGTACTCCCCCGCCACGAGCAGCACGTCGGGGAAGTTGACCGCAGCCGCAGCCACTCTCACCCGCGCCTGGCCCGCGCCGAGGACCGGTGACGGCACGTCCTCCACGGTGACGCTCTCGGGCGGGCCGTAGGACCGGCACAGCGCCGCGCGCATCTCAGCTCATCGTTGCGTAGCCGGACGTGTCGGCCAGCTCGGCCGCCTCGCGCATGAGCTGCAGCACGATGGGGCCGAACGCCTGGAGCTTCTCGTCGTCACCGGCGCGCTGGAAGCCCTGCTCGAGAACGACTGCGAGCTTCCACTTGGCGAGGACGACGTAGTAATCGATGTCGTCGACCTGGCGCCCCGACACCTCCGCGTAGTGGGCGAGCAGCTCGTCGCGCGACGGCATGGCGTAGAGGTCCACATAGCTCGACTCGGCCGCACCGGGCGCCATGGTGTCGTCGGGCCAGCTCTGGACCACCCAGCCGAGGTCGAGCTTGGGATCGCCGACCGTCCCCATCTCCCAGTCGACGATCGCCGCAAGACGCGCAGGAGCGCCTTGGCGGAACATGACGTTGGCGAACTGGTAGTCGCCGTGCATGATCCCCGGCACGTAGTCGATCGGCCTGTGCTTTCGCAGCCACGCCGCCGCGACCTCGAAACCCGGCAGGTCACGCCCCTTGATCCGCTCCAAGAACGCGCTCCAGCGGTCGACCTGGCGTTCGTGGAATCCCTCCGGGCGTCCGAGGTCCGAGAGCCCCTTCGCCTTCCAGTCCACTCTGGACAGCAGCCCGATGCCCTCCACCAACTGGTAGGCGAGTCCCTTGCGGGCCTCGAGGTCGGTGTCGAAGGGAGCGGGCCACTTGCCGCGCTCGATCCCCATCGGCGACCAGCCCTCCACGAAGCCCATGAGATAGAACGCGCGCCCGAGCACCGAGGCGTCCGCGCACGCGGCGATCGCAGCCGTATGCGGTACGTCGGTGCCGTCGAGGGCCTCGATGATGCGCCACTCGCGAAGGATCCCCTCGTCTCGGGTCGGCGGAGCGGCGGGAGGAGGGATGCGCAGCGCACCGTGCAGATCGCCGCGGCGCACCTCGTAGATCTCGTTCTGCGAGCCGCCCGAGATGTAACGGCACTCGACCGCCGCTCCCGTGCCGGGAAGGCCGGCGGAGTCCATCCACATGGCCAGCCGTTGCTCGTCGATCACAGGTTGCCCACCTCGTGCTCGAGGTACTCGGCGTACTTGGCGCGCGCGGCCTGCCGGAGCTTGGGGAGGTGCCTCGTCGGCCACAGGTCGTCGCTGGCGGAGTAGTCGCGCAGGACCTGGCGGGCGATCGTCACCTTGTGGACCTCGGTAGGGCCGTCGGCCAGACCGAGGATGCTCGACCCGAGCATCATCCTCGAGAACGGCATCTCGTTGCTGACCCCGAGGGCCCCGTGCACCTGCATCGCCCGCCAGGCGATGTCGTGAAGGACGCCGGGCATGAGGACCTTGACGGCGGCGATGTCCTTTCGGACCTTGCGATAGTCGTTGTGCTTGTCGATCGACCAGGCCGTGTAGAGGACGAACAGTCGGAACTGCACGAGCTGGGCGTAGGAATCGGCGATGTAGCCCTGCACGAATTGCTTGTCGGCGAGCAGGGATCCCTGGGTGTGGCGGCTGAGCGCCCGCTCGCACATCATGTCGAGGGCGCTGCGAGCCATGCCGATGGTGCGCATGGCGTGATGGATGCGCCCGCCGCCGAGGCGGGTCTGCGCGATGGCGAAGGCCTGGCCCTCCCCGCCGAGCAGCGCGTCGGCTGGGACATGGACGTCTTCGTAGTGGATGAGGGCGTGGGACCCTCCGCCCTCGTGCTCGGAGCCGAGCCCTACGTTGCGCACGATGTCGATGCCCGGGGTGTCGCTCGGCACGAGGAACATGGACATGCCCTGGTAGGCGCTCACGTCGGGATTGGTCACGGCCATGACGATCAGGAACGAGGCAGTCGAGGCGTTGGAGGAGAAGAATTTCCATCCGTTTATGACCCACTCGTCGCCGTCCCTGACGGCCCGGGTCTCGAACAGTGTGGGATCGGCCCCGGCGTGAGGCTCGGTCATCGAGTAGCAGGAGAACAGCTCGCCGTCGAGCAGCGGCCGCAGGTAGCGCTCCTTCTGCTCGGGCGTGCCGTAATGGGCGATGATCTCGGCGTTGCCGGTGTCGGGCGCCTGGCAGCCGAACACGATGGGCGCCCATGACGAGCGGCCCAGTATCTCGTTGAGCAGAGACAGCTTCAGCTGGCCGTAACCCTGGCCGCCGAGCTCGGGACCCAGGTGCGTCGCCCACAGGCCCTGGCTCCGTACCTCCTCCTTCAAGGGCTCGACGGCCTTGCGCCTTGCGCCATCCAAGGGGGTGAACTCGAGACCACCCCAAACCAGGTCGAGCGGCTCGACCTCCTCCCGCACGAATTCGTCGGCCCAGTCGAGCTTCGCTTGGAACTCGGGCTCGGTCTCGAAGTCCCACCCCATGTCCGCCTCCTCTGTCGCCTACAGGATCGACCGCCGGGCGGAATTTCGCCAGCCCGTCCCCGGCTGGTGTTAGAAGGACAGCATGGTGCCCTCGTGAACGTCGTGGTGGTCGTGGGGAACCCCAAGCCCGCCTCGCGCACGCGCCGGGCGGCGGAGATGGTCGCCGAGCGGCTGACCGGATCGGCGCCGGCGGCGACCCTCGAGCTAGCAGAGCTCGGTGCGCGGCTGCTCGGCTTCGGCGACCCCGAGGTGGAGACGGCCAAGCGAACTGTGCGCGACGCCGAGCTCGTCGTGTGGGCCTCGCCCACCTACAAGGCGACCTACACCGGTTTGCTCAAGTGCTTCATGGACCAGTTCTCAGCGGGCGAGCTCGGCGGCAAGGATGCGGTGGCGCTGATGCTCGGCGGCTCCCCGGTACATGCCATGGCCGGGGAGCTCACGCTAAAGCCGGTCCTCACCGAGATCGGCTGCAGCTGCCCGGCGCCCGCCCTCTTCCTGCTCGAGTCTGAGTGGGAGTCCTCCCCCGGGTTCGACGCCTGGCTCGCGAGGGCCGCCGTCGCCCACCGCCTGCCCCAGGCGGGCAGGCACAGCCGAGAGGGCCTGTGATATCTTCACTCTTGGAAAATGATAATGGTGTTCTCGGGGAGGAGCCGATGAGCCGGATCGAGGACCTCATCCTCATAAGCGTCGACGACCACCTCATCGAGCCCCCCGACCTCTTCGTCAACCACCTCGACGCCAAGTACCTGGATCGCGCCCCGAAGCTGGTCCGCAACGAGGAGGGCAACGACGTCTGGGTGTTCGGCAAGGCCGTGATCGAGACCGCCGCGCTCAACGCGGTGGCCGGGCGCCCCAAGGAGGAATACGGGCTCGAGCCGCAGAGCCTCGACGAGGTCCGGCCCGGCTGCTACGACGTGCACGAGCGCGTGAAGGACATGGACGCCGGCGGCGTGCTCGCTTCGATGAACTTCCCGTCCTTCCCGACCTTCACCGCGCGGGTGTTCGCGTCGGAGGACGCCGAGCTGTCCGCGGCGCTCGTACGCGCCTACAACGACTGGCATATCGACCAATGGTGCGCCGCTTACCCGGGGCGTTTCATCCCGATGGCCGTGCCGATCATCTGGGACGCCGAGAGCACGGCCGAGGAGATCCGGCGTGTGGCGAAGAAGGGCTGCCACTCGCTCAGCTTCACCGAGAACCCCGCAGCACTGGGGTACCCGAGCTTCCACAGCGAGTACTGGGACCCTGTCTGGCGCGCGTGCTGCGACACGTCGACTGTCCTCTCCATCCACCTCGGCTCGTCCGGCCGGCTGTCGATTCCCGCGGTCGACTCCCCGCCGGACGTGATGATCACTCTGCAGCCGATGAACATCCAGTCGGCTGCGGCGGACCTGCTGTGGTCCCGCGTGCTCAAGAACTTTGGCGACCTGCGCATCGCCCTCTCAGAAGGCGGCACTGGTTGGGTCCCGTATTTCCTCGAACGTGTCGACCGCACGTTCGAGATGCACCGCGCCTGGACTCTCCAGGACTTCGGTGGCCGCCTGCCGAGCGAGGTCTTCCGCGAGCACTTCCTGACCTGCTTCATCAGCGACCCCGTGGGCGTGGTCCTGCGAGACCGCATAGGCATCGACAACATCGCCTGGGAGGCGGACTACCCGCACTCCGATTCGATGTGGCCCGACGCCCCTGAGGAGCTGAGCCGCGTGCTCGCCGCCAACGACGTGCCCCAGGACGACGTCGCGAAGATGACTCACCGCAACGCCATGCGGTGGTACTCCTTCGACCCCTTTGCCCACGTGCCGAAGGAGGAGGCGACCGTCGGTGCTCTGCGCCGCAAGGCGGCAGGCCACGACGTGTCGGTGATGGCCCGAAGCACACGGGCGCGGACAGCGGACGAGAAGCTCGAGGGCTTCCGCCAGCGTGCCCGTCGGGCGCTCGCGTCGACGGGCAACTGATCACGTCGCCCCGGACGACCGCGCCCGCCCGCTGACCGGAGGTATCTAGTGGCGAAACGACAGATGTCGCTGGTGGGATTCATGCAGGCCGGCAGCACCACGGTCTACGCGGGGTCCTGGCGCCACCCGGCCACAGAGCACGGGTTCCTCACCGCCAGCTACTACGCCAAGTTGGGGCGCGTCCTCGAAGAGGGCTGCTTCGACATGATGTTCTTCGACGACCGGCTGGCCATGCCCGGCATCTACGGCGGGTCGGTGGGCGAGGCCGTCAGGCTCGGGGCCAGGCCGATCAAGCTCGACCTCAGCGTGGTGCTCGGGATCATCACCGCGGTCACCGAGCACATCGGGCTCGGCGCCACCTACTCGACCACCTACTACACCCCATTCCACGTGGCCCGTACGTTCGCCACCCTCGACCACCTGAGCGGCGGCCGAGCCGCCTGGAACGTCGTGACGTCGGTCAACGACAGCGAAGCCCAGAACTACGGCTTCACCGAGCACCTGGGCCACGACGAGCGCTACGACCGAGCAGACGAGTTCCTCGAGGCGACGACGCGCCTGTGGGACACCTGGGAGGACGACGCCCTTGTGCTCGACCGGACAGCCGGCACGTTCGCCGATCCGGCCAAGGTGCACGAGCTCGGCTTCGAGGGCAAGTGGTTCAGCGTGCGCGGCCCCCTCACCGTGCCCCGCTGCCCGCAGGGCCGCCCGGTCCTCTTGCAAGCCGGGTCCTCGGGGCGCGGCCGCGACTTCGCAGCGCGTTGGGCAGAGCTCATCTTCACAGGCGACCCCGACATCGAAATCGCCGGCTCGCACTACAAGGACCAGAAGGAGCGGATCGCGGCTTTCGGGCGCGACCCCGAGTCGGTGAAGATGCTGCCGATGGCGTACACGGTGGTGGGCGAGTCCCAGGCCCACGCCGAGGAGCGCGAGCAGCTCTTCTTGAACGAGCTGGTGGACCCTCTGGCGTCGCTCACCTTGCTCTCGGAGCTCATGAACTACGACTTCTCGGGCATGGCCCTCGACGATCCCATCACCGACGAGCTCGTGGAGTCCGTGTCGGGGATCCGGGGCCTCGTGCAGAACCTGCGAACCCACATCGGTGACAAGGTGACGCTCGCCGACCTCGCCGGTCACCGCGCCACGCTGCTGCAAGGCCCCCGGTTCGTCGGCACCGGGTCCGAGGTCGCCGACCAGATGGCGCACTGGATGGAGGCGGGGGCCTGCGACGGCTTCGTGATAGCCGCCACCCACAGCCCGGGCGCGTACGAGGACGTGGTGCGGATGGTGGTCCCCGAGCTGCAGCGCCGAGGACTGTTCCGCCGCGGGTACACCGGGGAGAGCCTGCGCGAGAACCTGGGTCTGCCTCGGCCGGGGCCGGCTGCCCGTGCCTGAGGCGCGCGGACCCCTGCACGGCCTGCGGGTCGTAGACACCGCAACGTTGGCCGCAGGTCCGGTGGTGGCCACCGCCTTCGGCGAGTTCGGCGCCGACGTCATAAAGGTCGAGCAGCCCGGTGCCGGCGACCCGATGCGCAGCTGGGGTGAGCGCAAGGACGAAATCGGGCTTGTCTGGAAGAGCATCAGCCGCAACAAGCGCTGCGTGACGCTCGACCTGCGACAGGCCGACGGCCAGGAGATCTTCCACCGTCTGCTGGACGTGAGCGACGTGTTGATCGTCGCCAACCGTCCCAGCGCCCTCGTGCGCTGGGGGCTCGACTACGAGTCGCTGCACCGGGCCCACCCGCGGCTCGTGGTGCTCCACATCAGCGGCTACGGACGCGGCGGCCCCAAGAGCGACCGTCCCGGCTTCGGCACCCTGGCCGAGGCCATGAGCGGGTTCGCCCACCTGACCGGCCAGCCCGACGGGCCGCCCACGCTGCCGCCCTTCATGCTCGCCGACGGAGTGGCGGGGCTGGCGGCCACCTACGCCGTGATGATCGCCCTGTACCACCGCGACGTGCGCGGCGGCGAAGGACAGCTGGTGGACGTCAACCTGATCGAGCCCCTCGCCCGTCTCATCGAGTCGGCCACCTTGACCTACGACCAGCTCGGGACCGTCCCCCGCCGCGTCGGCAACCGCCTGGACGCAAGCGCCCCCCGCAACGCGTACCAGACCGCCGACGGCAAGTGGCTGGCGATCTCCGGGGCCTCGCCCAACATCGCACTGCGCGTGTTCCGCGTGGTGGGCCGGCCCGACCTCGCCGAGAACCCCGACTACGTCGACCCCGCCCTGCGCCAGGCCCGCGCCCTCGAGGTCGACAAGGTGGTGGCCGACTGGGTCGGCCAGCAAACCCTCGAGCAGGCCATGGCGATCCTGGAGGCGGCCGAGGCGGCCGCCGCCCCCGTCTACGACGCGGCCCAGCTGCTGGCCGACGAGCACCTGCACGCGCGCGGCACCTACGTGAAGGTCGAGGACCCCGATCTCGGCCCCGTCACGGTGCAGGCGCCGGTGGCGCTGCTGAGCGACACACCCGGTCGCATCGACCATCTCGGCCGCGGCCTCGGCGCCGACAACGAAGCGGTCTTCGGTGAGCTCCTGGGCATCGACGCCGAGAGGCTGGCTGCCCTACGGGAAGCTGGCACCATCTGATGCCGTGGGTCGACTGATGGCCAAGGACGAAGCAACGCGCCGACCCCGTGCGCGGCGCTCGGAGCTGGCCACTCCTGCGAGCAGCGAGCGCATGTGCGAAAAGGCGGCCAGCCGGGGCGCCGATCTCGTCTTCTTGGACCTCGAGGACGCCTGCGCACCATCGGCCAAGGAGGGCGCCCGCAGCATCGCGGTCCGTGCTCTCACCGGCCTCGATTGGGGTCGCACGTTGCGGGCCGTGCGGATCAACGGCATCGACACGCCCTGGTGCCACGACGACCTCACAGAGATCGTGAGCGGCGCGCGCGAGGCGCTCGACGTGGTCATAGTCCCCAAGGCTCGCTCGGCGCGCGACGTCTGGTGGGTCGACGTGCTGCTCACCCAGCTCGAGGACAAGCTCGGCCTGTCCAAGCGCATAGCGCTCGAGGTCCTGATCGAAGAAGCCGAGGGGCTCACAAATGCTGCCGAGATCGCCCGCTCGAGCGACCGGCTCGAGGCCGTCATCTTCGGCGCCGGCGACCTCTCCGCCTCGTTGCGGGCTCGGGTGGACGGGAATTTCGACCCCCTGGGCGAGTACCCCGGCGACTTCTGGCACTTCGCCCGGGTGCAGGTGCTCGCCGCCGCCAGGGCGGCGGGCATAGAGGCCATCGACGCTCCCTACCCCGCGTACAAGGATCCCGAGGGGTACCGGCGGGCTGCGCTGCACGCCAGCCTGCTCGGCTTCGACGGCAAGTGGGCCATACATCCCGACCAGGTGGCCATCGCCAACGAGGTGTTCTCCCCGACCGAGCAAGAGGTCGCCGAGGCGGAGGAGTCCATGAAGATCTACCGCAGCTCCGAGGCAGAAGGCGTGGGCGCGATCGGGCGCGACGGCAAGCTCATGGACGCGGCCCACGTGCGCCTCGCCGCCAACGTGCTCTACAAGTCGTCGTTGGCCAAGGGCGAGCCCACCGTCCAGTGACGACCGACCGCGGCTACCGGGTGGTGCAGTGGGCCACGGGGAACATCGGCACCCGCGCGCTCCGGGCGGTCATCGAGCACCCCCGGATGACGCTCGTGGGAGTGGTCGTCCATGGGGACGACAAGGAGGGGCGCGACGCGGGGGAGCTCAGCGGCGTGGGCCCCATCGGGGTGCGAGCAACGCGCTCGCTCGACGAGATTCTCGCCCTCGAGGCGGACTGCCTCCTCTACATGCCCCAGGGATGCGACGTCGACGCTCTGTGCCGCGTGCTCGAGTCGGGCACGAACGTCGTGACCACCCGCGGCGAATTCCACCACCCGCCCAGCATGGACCCTCATGTACGCGAGCGCGTGGAGGCGGCCTGCCGGCGCGGGAGCAGCTCCATCCACAGCACGGGCAGCAGCCCCGGCTTCGTCACCGAGGCAGTGCCGCTCGTGCTCGCCTCCATGCAGCGTCGGCTCGACGAGCTCGTCATCGAGGAGTACGCCGACCTGTCTCAGCGCAATTCGCCTGAGCTGCTCTTCGACCTGATGGGGTTCGGCGCCGACCCGTCGAGCTTCGACCCGGCTCGCTGGTCATACGGTGCGAAGAGCTTCGGTCCGTCCCTGCGCGTGGTCGCAGAGCGCGTCGGCCTCCCTCTCGACGCGATCGAGGGCAGCGGCGAGGTTGCATGCGCCCGGCGCACCACCACCATCGCCGCCGGCACCATCGAAGCGGGGACGGTGGCCGCCCAACGCATGGTGGTGTCCGGCCTGCGCGCCGGCCTGCCGTTGGTCGGCTTCACGGCGACGTGGTTCTGCACCGACGACCTCGAGCCCGCATGGGAGCTGCGCCCCACCGGTTGGCGGCTCTACGTCGCCGGCGACGTGCCCATGGACGTCGGGATCCGCTTCGACGTTCCCCTCGAGCACATGGGTGAGACTTCGCCGGGTTTCACCGCCAATCGCGCCGTCAACTCGGTCCCCGCCGTCTGCGCGGCTGAGCCGGGCATACGCACCACCGTCGAGCTGGCCCACATCGTGCCCGTGCTGGGATCGTGAGCGAGAGGAGCCTCATGTCGTCCTCGTCGTCTAGGTCATCGTCCGGGAGCGCAGCATGAGCCCTTCACGCAGGCCCGAGGCGATCAGGCTCCGCAGCGCCCGGATGCTCGACATCTCCAAGGGCGAGCTTCTCGAGCCCGGCGACGTCCTCGTGGTCGGCGAGCGCATCGCCGAGCTGATGCCTGCCTCCGTGCCGGACGAGACGTTCACCTTGGAGCTCGGCGACCTGACCCTGCTGCCGGGGCTCATGGACATGGAGGTCAACCTGCTGCTCGGGGGCCCCGACCATCGCAGCCCCCTCAACGCGGTGCAGGACGACCCGGCGCTTCGCGCGTTGCGCTCCGTGGCCAACGCGCGGCGGACCCTGCGGGCCGGCTTCAGCACCGTGCGGAACCTCGGGCTCTTCGTGCAGACCGGAGGAATTCTCCTCGACGTGGCCCTCAAGAAGGCCATCGACCGGGGCTGGTTCGAAGGCCCGAGAGTGGTCCCCGCCGGGCACGCCATCACCCCCACCGGCGGACATCTGGACCCGACCATGTTCCAGGCCTTCGCGCCCCACATCATGCCGCTCAGCATCGAGGAAGGGATCGCCGACGGGGTCGCAGAGGTCAGAAAGGCTGTCCGGTACCAGATCAAGCACGGCGCCGAGTTGATAAAGGTGTGCGCATCGGGTGGGGTCATGTCCCACACGGGGCCGGCCGGCGCCCAGCAGTACTCCGACGAGGAGCTGAGCGCCATCGCCGACGAGGCGCACCGCGCCGGGCTCAAGGTGGCCGCGCACGCCCACGGCGATGACGGCATCCGGGCGGCGATCGAGGCGGGCATCGACTGCATCGAGCACGGGTCGCTCATGAGCGACGAGACGCTGGACCTGCTCATCGAGCGGGGCCGCTTCCTCGTGCCCACGACCTATCTGGCCGACGGCATGGACACCTCGCACGCCGCGCCCGAGCTCCAGGCCAAAGCGGCCGAGGTCTTCCCCCGCGCGAAGGAGACGATCCGCAAGGCCATCGCCCGCGGAGCCAAGATCGCCTGCGGCACCGACGCCCCGGCCATCCCGCACGGGCACAACGCCAAGGAGCTATTGGCCCTGGTCGACCGGGGCATGACCGCACTACAAGCGCTGCGAGCGGCCACCACCGTGTCTGCGGAGCTGATCGGCGTGGACGACCGTGGCCGGCTCGAGGCAGGGCTCCTCGCCGACATCGTCGGCGTGCCGGGCGACCCGCTGGCAGACATCTCGGTGACCGAGGACGTGCGCTTTGTGATGAAGGGCGGGCAGGTCTACCACGGCCCGAGCGACACGACCTGACTCAGAGGCCCAGCAGAAAGAGCAAGCGGTCTCAGCCGCTCGACGCGATGCCGTGGAGGAGAAGGTCCCAGAGCTCTTCGGCCGCGCGCTGATCGTCGCCACGGGTGGACGTCCCACCGATCGTCGAGGAGAAGGCGTCGAACATGATCGCCTCGAGGACCACCCCGGTCAGCCTGCGCGAGGGAAGGTCGGTCCGCACGGCGCCGGCGGCGATCGCCTCGTCGAGCAATTCGCCGAACATCGACACGAGCGGCTCGAAGGCCACCGCAGCCTCCTTCGGGTGCTCCGTCAGGAGTTGCTGGGCGAACTCCCCCATCACCGGTGGGAGGCCCTTTCGTGCGGAGGTGCCCTTGCCCGCCGGACGGCAGCAGGCACGGTGGTACTCGATCGCGAAGCGGTGGAGACGCCGAAGTGGGTCGCGCTCCCCCGCGACTTTCTCCGACAGAAACTCGACAGTGGTGAGGATGGACTCCTCGAACAGTGCCAGCAACAGCTCGTGCTTGCCGTCGAAATGCTGGTAGAAGCTGCGCAACGACTGTCCGGAGCGCTCCACCACCTCCTGGACGGTGAAGTCCTTGCCGTTGCCCGTGTCGATCAGCTCCAGGGCAGCCTCCATGAAGCGCTGTACACGGTTCTCGGCCTTGGTCCGCGCAGAGTCGAGGGACCGCGCGACCGCTTGCTCGCGCCAGCTGCGCGCATCAGAACTCGAAGAATCGCGGGCTGGTTCGCTCGTGCTCACGGTTCAAAGCGTACTTGGGCAGCTTCAGACAGCGGGTTCTACGACCATGTCCAGGCTGGCGGCCCCGCTGTCGGGCACCCGAGCCTGGCGCCACACCTCGACCGGGAACGACGCGTTCACCAACGAGTAGTAGAGCCAGAGCAACCGCTTGGCCTCTTCGGGCAGCTCCTTCAGCTCCAAACGGTCCAGGTACGCGAGCGCCGCCTCCATCCGGCCGAACGCGGCGTCGTAGAAGGCCTGGAGCTCGACCATGTTCGAGGAGAGCCGCTTGGCGTAGCGCTCGGCTTCCGTCTCGAGCGACCATTCGGCGAAGGGCTCGAGGTCGGCGAATTCGGCGGGCAGTACTGGCATCACGCGCTCCCGGTTCAGGACACCGCCGGCACCTTCACCGGCGTGTACGGGGTCGAGGGGTCCTGCTCGTAGGCGGCCACGTAGTCGCGTGCCGTCTTGTGGAGGTGCCGGAGCAGTATCTCCTGGTCGTTCAAGGGGAACGTCGTGACGGCCCGGGACTCGAGCATCATCTGCGTCGCCTCGAGCGTGTTGCCGTCTTGTAGGGCGTACTCCTTGAACGTGACGGCGGCGAGCTCCTGACGAAGGCGCTCGGTGGCGTTGCGGGGCGGCACGAAGTAGAGCGCCCCCTCGAAGATGTGCGAGTGGAACGAGGTCGGCCAGTAGTGGTACGTGAGGTACCAACCTGGCGCCCAGACGAGCAGCATGAAGTTGGGGAAGAAGACGAACGAGTCGATTCCCCACGACTCGTGGCTCGCCGGGTTCAGCCCCGCAGGCAAGGGGTTCAGGCCCTCGATGTCCGGACGGTCCCAGGGACCGAACAGCCCGCTGCGCAGCACCTGCTCGATCGGCTTCACCATGCCGGGATCCTTGGGCGGTGACATGCCACCCCACGACGACACGAGGCCGTGGGGCCCGTCGATCTTGTATGCCAATGCCTCGTACCCGCGCCCTTGCAGCTTGCGCGACTCCTCGGCCGTGGCCTGCCTCGCGTGCAACACCGGTGCGTGGTAGAACTCGGCGAAGGCGTCGATGAAGAGCTTCCAGTTGGAACCGACCTCCGCGCGGTACTTGTAGACCTCTGTCATCTTGTCGAACGGGTACCCAACGATCCCCGCTGCAAGGTCCCCGAGGTACTCCGCCACCGACAGCCGATTGTCCGGGTCGAGGTTGACGAAGATGAACCCTTCCCAGATCTCGCACTGCACCGCCGCCAGGCCGAATTGGGACTTGTCCATGTCGAAGAACTCGGGCTCCTGCTGGACGAAGGTGCACGCTCCTTGGAGGTCGTAGCGCCACCCGTGGTACTTGCAGGTGAACTGCCGGCAGACACCGGCCGTCTCCTCTCGGGGGTAGTCGGTCCACACGAGCTTGTTGCCGCGGTGCCGGCAGATGTTGTGGAAGGCCCGCACCTCCCCATCGGTGCCGCGCACCACCACGACCGACGTCCCCGCCGCCGAAAGCTCCTTGGTGAAGTAGCTCCCGGCGCGCGGCAGCTGCTCCTCCCTGCCCACGTTGAGCCACGTGCGCGCGAAGATCGCCCGCCGCTCGAGCTCGTAGTGCTCGGGGGTGATCGAGTCCTCGTAGGACACGAGTGCCGTCCCGAGCTCGGGGTAGTGCTCGGTCCAGCTTCCTTCCGCCGGCTTCTCGAAATGCGCCATGTCTTACCTTGCCTTCCTTAACTCGTGACCATGATCGAACTAGCTCCCTGCTACCGGCGCGCCGCCGCGCTCGCTCCGCTCGCTGAGGAGCCGATCGAGGTTTGCACGCAGCTCGGGCGAGACGAACGACCGGTCCTCCGCCGCCAAGGCGAAGTCGAGGGTCGCCAACACGGCTCGCTCGAGGTGGAGGTTGAGCACTCGCTTGGTGTCCTCCACCGCGCGGCGCGGCAGCTTCGCGATCCGCTTCGCGCAGGCGAGAGCCTGCTCGAAGACCTCGTCATCGGGGCACACGTGGTTGACCAGGCCGATCTCGGCCGCCCGGCGGGCCGGGATGCGGTCCCCGGTGAGGGCGTACTCCTTGGCGAGCTGCAGGCTGGTGAGCAGCGGCCAGGTGACGGGCCCTCCGTCCGCGGCCACCAGCCCCAAGAGCACGTGGGGATCGGCGAGATGGGCGCTCTCGGCCATGAACACGATGTCGGAGAGCGCCACCAGGCTGCAGCCGAGCCCGACGGCCGGACCGTTGACGGCAGCGATCACCGGCACCCGGCAACCCACCATGCCGGTCACGATCTGGCGGCCGTGCACGAGCGTCTGGCCCCTCAGCTCGGAGTCACGGGCGAGCTCGTCGAGGTAGCCGAAGTCCCCGCCTGCCGAGAAGGCCCGGCCGTTGCCGGTGAGCACCACGGCCCGGGCGCCCTCGTCTGCGTCGACCTGTGGGAACAGCTCGGCCAGTCCCTTGTGGAGCGCGTGGTTGGTGGCGTTCAGCTGCTCGGGCCTGTCGAGGCGCACGACGCGAACTGGGCCATCGACCTCGACCTCGATGTGCGGCCCGACTTCGTAGACGCTCATCTGGCCCCCAACCCGAGGATGCGCCTGGCCACCAGGTTGCGCTGGATCTGCGACGTCCCGCCCATGACGCTCTGCGCCCTGCTGTACAGGTAGACCTTCAGCCACGTGTCGTCGCCGGAGCCCACTCCGCTGCCGCCGACCGCCAGCGCGGCGTGGCCGACCGCCTGTTCCACTTCGGTCATGAGCAGCTTGTCGACCGAACCCTCGGGACCGTGCGAAATGCCGTCGAGCCGGTCCGATAGTCGCCGGCGCACGTGGAGCCGCAGCATCTCCGCCTCGACGATCGCCCAGCCGAGCTGGCGCATCTGCTCGGGACCGTATGCGTCGGGCTCCTTGCGTACACGGGCCACGAGCTCGTTCACGAGCTTGACGTACCGGGCCACGTAGCCGAGCTCACCGGGTTCACGCTCGTGCGAGACGACGGTCATGGCCAAGGCCCAACCCTCGCCGGGCCCGCCGATCATGTTCCCCGCCGGCACCCGCGCTCCGTCGAGCAGCACCTCGCCGAACTCCTTGGTGATCCCGTTGATCATTCGCAGGGGCCGCTGCTGCACGCCGGGTTGGCGCATCGGGAGGGCGAAGGCGGAGATTCCCTGGTGCTGGGGCACGTGGTGGTCCGTGCGCGCCAGGAGCAGGCACCATTCGGCGTCGTCGGAATTGCTCGTCCACACCTTGTGCCCGTGGACGACGTACTCGTCACCTTCGAGTTCGGCGCGGGTGTGCAGCGATGCCAGGTCGGAGCCGGCCTCTGGCTCGCTGAACCCCTGGCACCAGCGGTCGCGTCCGTTGACGATGCCGGGGAGGAACCGCTTCCTGGTCCGCTCGTCGCCGTGCTCGAGGATGCCGCGGACCAGATATCCGACGCTAGGACGTGGAGGAGCACCGGCGGCCGCGAGCTCCTCGTCGACGATCACGTCGTACACGCTCGCGAGCCCCTGTCCGCCGACGGATGTGGGCCATGACATACCGAAGAACCCCGCGTCGTACAACGAACGGTGCCAGGCGGCCTGGCCGGCCCAGTAGTCGTCGTCCGTCGAGGAAGCCGGCAGGCCCGGATTGTTCTCGACAATCCAGGCGCGCAGGCGAAGGCGGAACTCGCGCTCCGCCGGCGCGTCACCGAACTCCATCACCATCCCCTTGCCCGCCGCGTATGCCGTGATTGGCGAGGACGCGCCCGATGTTCGCTCCTTCGGCACCGAAGAGGTCGCTCGAAAGAAGTGCTCGGCGGAGATACACATGGGCAAGGCAGTCCCACGTGTTGCCGATGCCGCCGTGCACCTGCACCGCCGTCTCACAGACACTCTTGGCCGAACGCGCGCAGTACACCTTGGCGAGCGCGGCGGCTGCCAGCGCCTCTTGCGCCGGGAGGGCGTCGACAGCCCAGGCCGCGTGCAGGGCGACGCTTCGCGAACCTTCGAGAGCGACGAAGGCGTCGGCCAGCATGTGCTGGACGGCCTGGAAGGCACCGATCGGGGCGTCGTACTGCCGGCGCACACCTGCGTAGGCGCGCGCGAGCTCTGTGGCGCCACGCATCACACCCACGAGGTCTGCGCAGCCGATGGCCAGGCCCAGAGCCAGCCAGGCTGCGAGGTCGTCGTCGCCGAGCGCCCCAGTACCTGCGCCCAGCTGCTGGATGCTGGCCGATGCCTCGGGCACGGCGGCGATCCGAGTCAGGTCCAGCTGCACGGGGGCACGGCAGATCGGCAGGCTGACGAGCACGTGATCCTCCGGCGAGGTGTGCGAGAGCAGCAGGAGCGCAGAGGCGGCGCCGCCCGCGTCGACGGCGACCCCCTCGGACGACTGCTCGTCCATCGCCACGCACAATGAGGACAGTGTCGGGTCGAGCAGCACAGTCTCGGTGACCCCTGCCGGCGAGGCACCGGCACGGCGTCGCAGGTCTGCCGCGAGGGTGGGACCCAGGAAGGAGACGTCCGCCAGGCCCCGGCCGAGCTCCTCGGCCACCACCGCCACCTCCACTCCCGACGCCACCGGCCCGCCGCCTTCACCCCGCGCGCGCAGATCGCGCCAGCCCGACTCGTCCACCGCAGCTTCGAGCCTGGCGACGCGCGCTGAGTCGTCCAGGTCCGGCACCGAACGCGGACCGAGCTTGTCGACCACGCTGGCGGCAGAGGTGCGAAGCGCCTCCTGCTCGGGCGAGAGTCGCACGTCCATTTCAGGTGCCCGCCTCGGCGCTCACGAGCGCAGGCGCCCACTCGTCGCGAAGCGTCCGGCGCAGGACCTTTCCCGAGGGCAGCCGGGGTACGGCGTCCACGACGAGGACGTACCGAAGCTGCTTGTAGCCGGCGAGGGTGTCGGCCACCAAGCGCTGCAGCTCGCCGTCTGCGACCGGCACGCCCGGATCGAGCTGCACGGCGGCGACCGGCACCTCCCCCGCGCGCTCGTCGGCGATGCCGAAGACGGCGCAGTCGAGCACCGCGCGGTGCGTGTGCAGCACCGCCTCGATCTCCGCGGGAGCCACCTGGAACCCGTTGACCTTGATCATCTCCTTGAGCCGGTCGGTGAGATGAACCCAGCCCTCGGGCTCCAGCCATCCGACGTCACCGGTGCGGTACCAGCCGTCGGCCAACGCCTCGGCGGTGTCGCTGTCGGGCAGGTAACCGGCCATGCGCGAGGGGCTTCGCACCTGGATCTCACCGATGCCCCCGGGGGGGAGCACGGCGCCAGTGTCGATGTCGGCCACGCGCAGCTCGACCCCGACCGGCGCGAGGCCGGCGGAGTCGAGGCGCCACTGGTCGGGCCGGTCGACAGGGTTGGCCGCTATGACCGGCAGCTCACTGGCCCCGTACGCGGGGAGGAAACGCACGCCCGTGCGCGCGGTGACGCGCTCGGCGACGTGCGCGGTCACCGGTGTCGCCCCCCACATGATGTAGCGCAACGAGGAGAGGTCGTAGCGCTCGAGGTGTGGGTGGTTTGCCATGGCCAGCGCTATCGGCGCGACCGCCATCTCGAGGGTCATCCGGTCGCGCTCGATGCAAGAGAGCACCACGTCGAGGTCGAAGCGACGGTGCAGCCTTACCGTGGCGCCGGCAGAGAGCGCCGCGAGCAGGTTGAGCAGCCCGAGGATGTGCGAGGGTGGCGTCGCCACCTGGAACCTGTCTTCGGCCCCGAGCCCCAGGGCCGCGCACCAGTGGGCGGTGGCATGCCCGATCGAGTCGTGCGTGTGACGCACAGCCTTGGGCAGCCCGGTCGTGCCCGAGCTGAACACCAGCACGGACTCGGCGTCGCCTGCGGGCTCGGCGCTGCGAGGCGCCGGCGTGCTCCGAGCGAGCTCCGCTTCCACCGCTTCGTCGTCCACGTCTGTGACGCGATCGGGGGCGAGCAACCCGCTCAGCACCGAGACTCCCTCGGCGTCGGCCACCGCATGCAGCGGGTGGGCCAACGCGAGGGCCTGGCCGACCTCGAGCGACTTCCAGGCCGGGCTCACGAGCACTGCGGCCGCCCCGAGCTTGCTGATCGCCTCCACCGACACGACGAACTCGACGCGGTTGGCCATCAGCACGACCACGCGGTCGCCGGCGCCGACCCCTCGGCTCGCCAGGTGAGCGGCCAGGGAGCCGGCCGTCCGATCGAGCTCGGCGAAGGACCAGCTCCGGTCGCCGGCGAGCACGGCTGCACGGTCCCCGAAGCGCTCGGCGGCGCGTTCGAGCCCCCGGTGCATCGGGCTGACAGGCATGAGAACATTCTTCTCTTGAGTGAGATCGCTGTCAACACAACCTGGCTGTACGCTTCTCCAATGCGTTCCCCCATGGACCAGGGTGGCGACGAGGTACGCCGGGAGATGCTCGAGACGGTTCGCCGGTTCGTCGCCCGAGAGGTCGTGCCGGTCGCCGGTGAGCTCGAGCGCGAGGACCGCTTCCCGGCCGAGATCGTGGACCGGATGCGGGGCCTCGGGCTCTTCGGCGTGACCATCCCCGAGGCCTACGGAGGGCTAGGGCTCGACCTCCTGACCTACGTCGGATTGATCGAAGAGCTGGCCTACGGCTGGATGAGCCTGACCGGCATAGTCAACACGCACACCATGGTGGCGACCCTGCTCGTGCAGCACGGCACGGAGGAGCAGAAGCGACGGTGGCTCCCTTCGATGGCTTCCGGCGAGAGACGCGGCGCGCTCTCGCTGTCGGAGCCCGACGCCGGCAGCGACACCCGCAACATCTCTTGCAAGGCCGTGCGCGACGGCGACGAGTACGTGATAAACGGCACCAAGGCCTGGGTGACCAACGGCGAGCGTGCAGGCATCGTCGCGCTGGCTGTGCGCACCGAGGAGGGGATCTCCGCGCTCGTCGTCGAGAAGGAGCCCGGTGGGAGCTTCGGGGGGATATCGGTCTCCAAGCACGTGGGCAAGCTCGGGTACCGAGGCGTGGAGACCGTGGAGATGTCATACGTCGACCACCGGGTGCCCGTCGCCAACCTCGTCGGCGAGCCAGGTCGGGGGCTTGCTCAGATCCTCGGCGTGCTGGAGGTCGGGCGGATCAACATCGCGGCGCGCGCAGTCGGGGTGGCCCGGGCCGCCTTCGACGCGGCGCTCGCCTACGCCCAGCAGCGCACGACCTTCGGCAAGCCCATCGCCGAGCACCAGGCGATCGCGCTGAAGATCGCCGACATGGCCACGCGGCTCGAGGCTGCGCGCCTGCTCACACAGAACGCGGCTGAGCGCAAGAGCGCGGGGCTTCGCTGTGACGTGGAGGCAGGCATGGCCAAGCTGTTCGCCAGCGAGACGGCTCTCGAGCTCGCGACCGACGCCATGCGCATCCACGGCGGGATGGGCTACACCACCGAGATGCCGGTGGAGCGCTACTACCGCGACGCGCCGCTCATGATCATCGGCGAGGGCACCAACGAGATCCAGCGTCTCGTGATCGCCCGCGGCCTGCTGGCACGAGCCCGGGAGCGCTCGTAGTCGGGCAGTTCTCTACCCGTCGACGCTCCTTCACTCACCGATTCTCGATCACTCAGCTATATCTATTCCAGTGCAATTCATGTGCTCGCCGTGGGACGCCCGGCATCGCCGGCCAGTTCGGCGAGGACCTCGGCGGTGTGCTCGCCGAGATGCGGCACGCGCGCTGCGGGGGGTCGCGAGCCGGAGAAGCTCACGGGACCGTTCACAGCGCGCAACGCTCCGCCGTCCACCTCGACGAGCCCTTCGTTGCCCAGGAGCTGCGGGTCCTCCACGACCTGCGCCGGGGTCTGAGCGGGCGCCCACCACACGCCCTCGGCGTCGAAGCGCGCCGCCCATTCGTGAAGCGGGCGTGTGGCGACGATCTCGTCGAAGACGGCGATGACCTCGGCGCGATTCCGGCGGATGGCCGCTGCATCGGCGAAGTGCGGGTCCTCGAGCAGGTCGGCCCGGCCCAGAGCCCTGCATACGGGCGCTATGTGGCGGTCGGCCTCGAGACCTGTGAAGAAGAACCACTTCCCGTCCGCCGCGCGGTAGGGGTTCATGAGGGGGGCCTGGTTGCGGTGCCGCGGCTCGGCCCCGGACACCTTGCCGAGAGCCAGCTGGAGGCCGAGGTCCCAACCGAGCACGTAGGCGCCGGTGCGAAGCAGCGACACCTCGACCACCCGCCCACGGCCGCTGTCGCGCTGCTCGAGCACCGCTCCGAGGATCCCCGCCAATGCGGCGAGGGCGGTGATGTGGTCGCCGATCCCCCCTCTCGCGTTGAGAGGATTGCCCTCGCCGTCCGCCATCTGCGCGGAGAGCCCCGAACGCGCCCAGAAGGCGCCGATGTCGTAGCTCGGGCGGTTGCGGTCGTCCCCGCGCAGGCCGTAGCCGCTCACGCTGCAGTAGACGAGACGAGGATGCCGCAGCAGCGTGGACTGCGGCTCGAGGCCCAACTTGTCCAAGGCGTCTGGACGGAGGTTGGTCACGAAGACGTCCGCCCAGGCGAGCAGCTCCTCGAGGCGCGAGCGCTGCTGATCGTCGCGCAGGTCGAGGACCACGCTTCGCTTGCCGCGGTTGTCCAGCGCGAAGGCGGGGTTGGGCAGGTCGCCGTCTATGCCGAGCGAGCCGAATACGTAGCGCATCGGGTCGCCGGCGGGTGACTCGATCTTCACGACGTCCGCTCCCCAGTCGGCGAGCAGGCTGGCAGCCGCCGGCGCCGCCACCCACACCCCGAGCTCCACCACCCTCAGCTGCCCGAGTGACGACAGCCCCTCGGAAGGCTCCGTGCTCACTCGGGCAGCGCCGCGGTCCGGTCGGCGGCGACTCGCTCGCGCAGGGCCACCTTGTGCACCTTGCCCGTGGCGGTCAAAGGCAGCTCGTCGACCATCTCGAACGCCCGGGGCACCTTGTAATTGGCCATGCGGCCCCGGGCCCACTCGGTGAGCTCCTGCGGGCTCGCCGCCGCCCCGGGTCGAGGCACGACGAAGGCCATCGGGACCTCGCCCAGGCGCTCGTCGGGGACCCCGATCACGGCCACCTGCCCCACGGCCTCGTGCTCGAGCAGGTAGTTCTCGACCTCGGCCGGGTACACGTTGAACCCGCCGACGGTGAACATGTCCTTCGAACGCCCGACTATGCGCAGGCAGCCCGCCTGGTCCAGCGCGCCGAGGTCCCCCGTGCGGAGCCAGCCGTCGGAGGTGAAGGCCTCTGCCGTCGCCTCGGGATCGTCGAGGTAGTGCGACATGACGCTGCCCCCGCGCAGGAGGATCTCCCCGGGACGGCCGCCAGTCATCTCGTGGCCCTCGTCGTCCACGACGCACAGCTCGAAGCCGGGACGTGGCCGGCCCACGGTGGTCGCCACGGTCTCCGCGTCGTCCTCGGGCGAGGTGGCGGACGCCGTGCCGGCCTCTGTCAGCCCGTAGCCGGTGATCACGAGCGAGAAGGGCAGCTCCAGGCGGACGCGCCGGATCAGCTCCACGGGGATGTCGGCCGCGCCGGTGACCGCCACGCGCAGGCTGGAGAGGTCGTGCTCGGCCCGCCCGGGATGGTCGAGTATCGACTGGTACAGCGTGGGCGGCCCCGGCAACACCGTCACCTGCTCCGCTTCGACGCGGCCTAGCACCCGGCCGACGTCGAAGACGGGCTCAGGGAGCATGGTCGCCCCCGCCGCCACGCAGGCCAGGATCCCGGCCTTGAGCCCGAACATGTGGAAGTAGGGATTCACCATGAGGTACCGGTCACCGGCGCGCAACCCGGTCATCGCCACCCAGTCCGTGGCGACGCGCAAGGTGCGTCCGTGGGTCTGCACGACACCCTTGGGAGCACCGGTCGTGCCGGACGTGAACAGGATGTCCGACGCGTCGTCGGGCCCGAGCGTGCGGCTTCGGCGTTGCGTCTCGGCGCGCTCCCCCTCGCCGGCTCGGGCGAGAAAGCCCGCCCAGGACTCGGCTCCGTCGGTGCCGGGCCCACTGGCCACCACGACGGTCTCGAGTGAGGGCAACGCCACGCCGGCCGAGCGCAAGAGCTCGACGTAGTCGACGCCCAGGAAGTCCGTGACCGTCACGAGCAGCCGAGCGCCGCTGCGGACGAGGATGTCGGCCGCTTCCTTCCCCTTGAAGCGCGTGTTGACGGGGACGACGACGGCACCGGCCTCCCACGCCCCCAGGGCCGAGGCGACCCACTCGAGGCAGTTGAACGCCCAGATCGCTACCCGGTCCCCCGGCTCGATCCCCGAGGACACGAGCGCGGCGCCGACGGCGCGGGCCTGCTCGGCGAGCCCTTCGTAGGTGAGCCTGGTCTCTCCGTCCACGATCGCCTCGCGCCCGGCGAACCCGGTCGCCGAGGCCTCGAGGAGGGAGGGGATGCTCATTCGTCCAGCTCGAGCCCGAATGCGTTGAAGGCCATGGCCAGAAGGACGTAGGTACCCACGGTGAACACCAGGTCCATGAGCTGTTCGGTGCTCAGCTCCGCGCCGAGAGCCTTCCACGTGTCGTCCGTGACGGTGCCCTCGAGCACGAGCTCGTCGACGGCGCGCAGCATCGCCTGCTCGAGTGGCGCCCACCCCGGGGCGTCCGGACCTTCCGAGACGCGCGCGACCTCGCCGGCGTCGATACCGGCGTCGTGGGCCAAGGCGGCGTGCTGGGCCCACTCGTACTCGGAGTCGCGCAGGGCCGCCACCCTCAGCACGACGAGCTCACGCTGACGCTCCGAGAGCGTCGTCGCGTAGAGCACATGCCCGTTGAAGCCGAAGAAGGCGCGCGCCAACTCGGGATGGCGCGCCATCGTGCCGAGGACGTTCAGACCCTTCGCCCGGCCTTCTCGGCGCGGCAGAGGGAGACGGGCGTTGGCGGGGCGCAGCCCGGCGAGCGCTTCGCGCATCTCCTCGGGCCACTGCTTGGGGGGCAGCGGATCGATCCGTGACACCTCAGGTGTTCCGCCCGCCGTTCACGCCGATGACCTGCCCGGTGATGTAGCTCGCCTCGTCCCGCACGAGGAATGCACAGGCGGCGGCGATGTCCTCGGGACGCCCCGCGCGGCGCACCGGGGTCTGGCTCGCGTGGTACTCGAGGCCGTTGCCGAGCAACCCTTTGGCCTCGGCGGCCCTGAGCATCGGGGTGTCGATGAAGCCGGGCGGGATCGTGTTCACCGTGATGCCCTTCGGCCCGAGCTCGAGGGCCAGCGCCTTGGTGAACCCGATGACGCCCGCCTTGGCCGCCACGTAGTGGGTCATTAGCGGCTGGCCGCTGTGCGCGCTCGAAGAGGAGATGTTCACGATCCGGCCCCAACCGGCCTCGATCATGCCGGGCACGACCGCCTGGCAGCAGTGGAACGTGCCGGTGAGGTTCACCGCCAGGATCCTGTCCCAGGTGTCCTCGGTGATCGAAAGGAATCGATCGAAGCCGTCGAGGCCGGCGCTGTTCACGAGCACGGTGGCCGGCCCGAGCCTTTCGCGTACCTCGGCAACGGCGGCGTCGATCCGCGGACGGTCCGTGACGTCCACGGTGAGCGCTACGGCGGTGGCGCCGGACGCCGAGATCTTCTCGGCGACGGACGTCGCCGACTCCTGGTCACGGTCGAAGATGGCCACTGCGTGGCCTTCGGCGGCCAGCCGCTCGGCGATGGCCCGGCCGATGCCCGAGCCGCCTCCGGTGACGATGGCGAAGCGTTCAGCGGTGATGGGTGGCAAGTCACTCTCCTGTCGGCGGGGCAGCGGTCTCGCGAAGTTGCTGGCGGAGCAGGAATTTCTGCACCTTCCCCGAGGCGGTGCGGGGGAAGTCGGTGACCTCGTAGATGGACTCGGGCCATTTCTGGCGCGCCAACCCGGCAGCGGCCAGGCGGGCCTGCACCTGCTCCAGCGTGGGGAGCGCAGCACCGGACCGCAACCGCACCATGGCGGCGGCGCGCTCTCCCAGGCGCGCGTCGGGCTCGGCGACGACGGCCACCTCGGCCACGGCGTCGAGACCGAGCACGAGCTCCTCGATCTCCTGGGCGCTCACGTTCTCGCCCCCGCGAATGATGACGTCGGAGATCCGGTCGGTGATGGTCAGGTAACCGTCGTCGTCCAGGACGCCGACGTCTCCGGTGTGGTACCAGCCCTCGTGGTCGAACGCTGTGGCG
>DATKIB010000139.1:0-6934 GCA_035509915.1 Acidimicrobiales bacterium
ATCAACGGTAAAATTTTTACCGGTCAAGGGCGTGCCATCGAAAAAACCGCCGCCGCCGATGTTCGTGTCCTCGTGGTTGGAAATCCCTGTAACACTAATTGCCTGATCGCGATGAACAATGCAAAAGGCGTACCATCTGAACGCTGGTTTGCCATGACCCGACTCGACGAAAACCGGGCAAAATCGCAGTTGGCGGGCAAGTCGGGCACTCACGTGAAAGAGGTCACCAACCTCGCGATCTGGGGCAATCATTCGGCAACCCAATATCCTGACTTCTACAACGCCAAGATCAGCGGCAAACCGGTGCCCACCGTGATTCCGGACGAGAACTGGTTACAAAACACCTTTATCCCGACCGTCCAACAGCGAGGCGCGGCGATTATCAAGGCGAGGGGCGCTTCGTCCGCCGCCTCTGCCGCCAACGCGGTGGTCGGTTCGGTCCGCAGCCTGGTCTCGGCCACCCCCGAGGGAGACTTCGCCTCGGTGGCGGTGGTCTCTCACGGCGAGTACGGCGCTCCAGAGGGCCTCGTCTTCGGGTTCCCCGTCGTCTCCGACGGCAGGAGCTGGCACGTTGAGGAAGGGCTCGCCCACAGCGACTTCGCGCAACAGCGCATAGAGACGACCACCGAGGAACTGGGCTCCGAGCGCGCCGCGGTGGCCGACCTGCTCTTGCGCCCTGTCTGATCGACATCTGCTGGAAGGGCGGCCAGAGATGGGAGTAGCGACCGGGACCGCTGTCCATCAGCCACAGCCAAGGCTCGATGCCGACGGCCTGAAGCGCGAGGTGGGCCTCCTGGGACTCATGTGGGCCTCGGAGGGATCGATCATCGGGTCGGGGTGGTTGTTCGGCTCGCTGGTCGCGCTCACCTACGCCGGCCCGTCCGCCCTCCTCGGGTGGGTCATCGCGTCGGGGATCGTGATCCTGCTGGCGCTCGTGCACGCGGAGCTCGGCGGGATCTTCCCGGTGACGGGCGGCACGAGCCGCTTTCCGCACTACGCGTTCGGCAGCCTGGCAGGCGGCACGTTCGGGTGGTTCGCCTATATCCAGGCCGCGACGGTGGCACCGATCGAGGTGCTCACGACCATCCAGTACTTCTCGACGGTGTCCTGGGCGAACAGCTGGTACAAGTCGCCTGCCCATGGGGCGACGAAGGGGACGCTCAGCGGCGACGGGATCGCCGCCGCGGCTGTGCTCATGTTTGTCTTCGTCGTGATCAACCTGGTGGGGATCCGCTGGCTCGTGCACGCCAACACCACGATCACCTCGTGGAAGGTGGTCATCCCGGTCTTGGTGATCGTCACCCTGCTGGCCACCCACTTCCACGGCGGCAACTTCACCGCCGGGGGCGGGTTCTTCCTCCCGGGAGGCTTCAGCGCCTCGGCGAAGGGCATCATGGTCGCGTTGCCCGGAGCAGGCATCGTCTTCGCGTTGCTTGGCTTCGAGCAGGCGGTGCAGCTCGGCGGGGAGAGCGCGCGCCCTCAACGCGACCTGCCTCGCGCTGTGATCGGCTCCATCCTCATCGGCGCGACGATCTACATCCTCTTGCAGTTCGCCTTCATCGCGGCGCTCAACCCGGCGACCATCGCCAACTTCCACACCTGGGCGAATTTCGCCAAGGACAGAGCACTGGAGGCGGGACCGTTCTATACGATCGCAAAGGTGGCTGCTCTCGGATGGCTTGCGTGGATCCTGCGTGTAGACGCCGTGGTCTCCCCCGGTGGCACAGGGCTCATCTATCTCACCTCGGCCTCCCGGCTCAGCTTCGGACTGAGCAAGAACGGCTACGTGCCCAAGCAGTTCGAGTCGACCACTGCGAGAACAAGGATCCCGGTGTTCGGCGTGATCGTCACGGCGGTCATCGGCATGCTGTTTCTCCTGCCGTTCTCGAGCTGGGCCTCGCTTGTCGACATCGTCACCGGGGCATCGGTCCTCATGTACGCCGGCGCTCCGCTCGCGCTGGGCGCCCTTCGAAAGAGCAAGCCCGAACTGACCCGCTCCTACCGGTTGCCCGCGGCGGGAATCATCGCCCCGCTGTCCTTCGTCCTCGCCAACTTCATCGTCTTCTGGTCGGGATGGAACACGGTCTCGCTTCTCATGGCCGTGCTCCTGGTCGGGTACATCTTGATGGCCCTCTCCTCGGCCCTGCACTTGAACGACCACACGCCCAAGCTCGACTGGGGTGCGGCCGTGTGGATCTTCCCGTACTTGATCGGGATGACCCTCATCTCGTACTTCGGCAGCTTCGGGACGGGCGGGCTCTTCGGAGTCGGTGGGGTGTTCAAGAACGTGCTCGTCGGTGGCCACGGCGATCTACCGCTGTGGTGGGACCTGCTCACCCTGGGCATCTTCAGCCTTGCGATCTACCTCCTCGCGGTGCACAGCCGCCTGCCCGTGGAGAAGGTCGACGAGTACGTGAAGGACGTCTTCCCGCCGTCCCTCCCTGTGCACTAGAGGCAATTCAGGGCTCGCCGACAGCCGGCAGCTCGTGCTCGACGCGCGCGGCGCCCGGCTCGTGCTGCGCGGCGCTGGGGCTGGCGGCCCGTAGCGGGCGCGTCGCCAGGAACGACCCGGAGAGGATGAGCACGAAACCAACGGCGGTCCCCAGCCCGAAGGGCTCGCCGAGCACCGCCACCCCGAGGACGACCGCCACGGCCGGGTTGACGTAGGTGATCACCGTCGACCTCAGGGCGCCGATCTCGGCGATCAGCGCGTAGAAGCACACGAACGCGATAGCCGTGCACAGGACGGTGAGGCAGACAAGGGACCAGATCACCGAGCCGGACAGTGGCCTCGAAGGGAGCTCGAATACGGCGACCGGCGCATAGACGGCGGCGCAGATCGCCAGCGAGCAAGCGACCACACTCAAGGCCGGGAGGTCTGATAGGTACCTGCCGACGATCCAGGGCCCCAGCGCGTAGCCCACGGCGACCGCGGCCAGCGAGAGAGCCGAGAGTGCGCTCGAGCGCCCGACGTCGAGCCCCACGAGGGCGGCGACGCCGCACATGCCGAGCACGAGCCCCGCGACCCGCCGGCGGTCGAGCCGGTCGGTGCCGGTGAGCTGGGCGAGCACGGCGCCGACGATCGGCACCGCGGCCACGAGGAGCCCGGCCAAGGAGCTGCTCAGCCTGCGCTCCGCTTGGAACAGCAACAACCAGGGCACCCCTGTCTCGACGAAGGAGTAGACGAGCAAGGGCCTCCAGCGACGCAGCACCGGGGCGAGCATGCGGCGCCTGGCAACGAACGGCGCCAGCAGCAGCGCCCCGCCCCCGGTGCGCACGAGCACGAGCAGCGCGGGACTCATCTCGCGCACTGTCACCCTGATCAAGAGGTAGGGGATTCCCCAGATCACCCCCAGCGCGACGAACAGCACCCACCCGCGCCGGGTCATCGCGTCATCTCCGAGGGTCGCCCCTCACTGAATTCGCCCCTCACCGACTCGTTGTCGGATGTCGAGGCCCACCGCCTCAGGCGGTGGAATGCCAGCGCGAGAGACTCAGGCGACGGCTGGTGAGGGGACCTCGATCCCCATGCGGGCGAGGAAGGTGAGCTTGCGAGCCAGGGCACTGCGCCAGGCGTCGAAGTCGGCCTCGAAGTGGGCACGGTCCCCCTCTTCGTAGGCATGCTCCAATTCGTCGAAGGCGGACTCTTCTGCGTCGAGGAGCTCGCGGTACCGACGAAGCGCATGGTCGTCGAGCACACCTGGAGTCATCACCCTCCCCCTTCTGGGCGCCCCCGCGGGCTCCCTCTTTGCGAGGCTACTCCTGGGCTGTCGCGGCTGTCAGGACGACGCGGTCTGTCCCCACTGGGCGGTCTGGCCCCACTGGGCCTGATCCTCGCGTGTCGGAGCGCTGATGGCCGGAGCATCCTCCGCGGCATCGGCGGCCGAGCGCTTGCTGCGACGCAGGATCTTGCGTCCGAGCCATGCGACCGGGTCGTAGGAGGAGTCCACCACCCTCTCCTTCAGCGGGATGATGGCGTTGTCGGTGATCTTGATCGACTCGGGGCACACCTCAGTGCAGCACTTGGTGATGTTGCAGAGGCCGAGGCCCATGCGCTCGCGCAGCAGCTCGCGCCTGTCGTTGGTGTCGAGGGGGTGGGACTCGAGCTCCATGTACCTGATGAACATGCGAGGCCCGGCGTAGATCTCTTTGTTCGCCTCGTGGTCCCTGATCACGTGGCAGACGTCCTGGCACATGAAACACTCGATGCACTTGCGGAATTCCTGGCCCCGCTCGATGTCGACCTGCATCATCCGGTAGGTGCCGTCGGGCCCGGGGGGCTCCGGTGAGAAAGGAGGCACCTTTCGGGCCATCGCGTAGTTGAAGCTGACGTCTGTGACGAGGTCGCGGACGATCGGGAATGTCCTCATGGGCGTGACCACCACCGGCTCCTCGACGGGGAGCTCGTCCACCCGGGTCATGCACATCAGCCTGGGCACCCCGTTGATCTCTGCGGAGCACGAGCCGCACTTGCCCGCCTTGCAATTCCACCGGCAGGCGAGGTCGGGGGCGGGTCCCGCCTGGATGCGGTGGACGACGTCGAGGACGACCTCCCCTTCAACGGCGGGCATCTCGTAATCGACGAACGCCCCCCCGGAAGGGTCGCCGCGCCAGATCCTCATCGTGAGGGTGGAATCGGGAGCAGGGGCAGGCGATTGTGCCGCTCCGGGCCCGGCGAGCTCGGCCGCTTGCGTGCTCACTGGCTGTCCTCCTCGAGCAGGGCTGCGAGCTCGGACGGCATGGCCCCGAGGGGCTCGCGGTCGAGGGTGTAGGTGCCGTCGCCCCGGATGCGCTGCACGAGGTTCACCTTCCCGAGCTCGGGGTCGGTCTTCGGGTAATCCTCCCGTGTCTGGCCACCGCGGCTCTCGCGCCGTTCGATGGCCCCGCGGGTCACGAGCCTCGACACGGTGAGCATCGCAGGCAGGTCGGTCGCCAGGTTCCAGCCCGGGTTGTAGACCGGCGTGCCGGTCACCGACACCTTGGCCGCGCGGTCGTCGAGCTTGTCGAGCTCCTCGAGGGCCTGGGTGAGCTCGGACTCGGTGCGGATGATCCCGACCAGGTCCTGCATCGTCTCCTGCAGGGCACGGTGGATGTCGTAGGCGCTCTCCCCGCCATCACGTCCGAAGGGCTCCAGGGCGTCCTCGCAGACTCGCGACACCTCGGCCTCCGACGCCGAGGGAGCACCGCTGCGCCCCACGGCGAAATCTGATGCCGCCATCCCCGCGCGACGGCCGAACACGAGGAGGTCCGAGAGCGAGTTCCCCCCGAGGCGGTTGGCGCCGTGCAGTCCGGCGGCCACCTCCCCGGCGGCGAACAGCCCCGACACGGTGGTGGCCTGGGTCTCGGCGTCGACGCGCACTCCCCCCATGACGTAGTGACAGGTGGGGCCCACCTCCATCGGCTCGGCGGTGATGTCGACGCCGGCCAGCTCCTTGAATTGGTGGTACATCGAGGGGAGCCGGCGGCGGATGTACTCAGGGCTACGGCGGCTGGCGATGTCGAGCAGCACCCCTCCGTGGGGGCTGCCCCTGCCGGACTTCACCTCGCTGTTGATCGAGCGCGCCACCTCGTCGCGCGGCAACAACTCGGGAGGACGTCGGTTGTTGATGTGGTCGTCGTACCAGCGGTCGGCTTCCTCCTCGGTGTCTGCGGTGTCGGGCGCGAACATCGGCGGGATGTAGTCGAACATGAACCGCCGGCCCTCGGAGTTGCGCAGCACCCCCCCGTCGCCGCGCACGCTCTCGGTGACCAGCAGCCCGCGCACCGACAAAGGCCACACCATTCCAGTCGGGTGGAACTGGACGAACTCCATGTCGATCACGTCCGCTCCCGCCCACGCCGCCATCGCGTGGCCGTCACCCGTGGACTCCCAGGAGTTCGAGGTGTACATCCACGACCTGCCGATGCTGCCGGTGGCGACGACGAAGGCCTTGGCGAAGAACGTGACGAACTCGCCCGTCGCGCGCCAGTAGCCCACGGCTGCGCTCGCTCGGCCCTCGGTGTCGGCGAGCAGGCGAAGCACCTTGCACTCCATGAACACTTCGATGCCGAGCGCGACCGCCCTCTGCTGGAGGGTGCGGATCATCTCGAGCCCGGTGCGGTCGCCCACGTGCGCCAGCCGGGCGTAGCGGTGTCCTCCGAAGTCACGCTGGAGGATCCGCCCGTCCTTGGTGCGGTCGAACAGGGCTCCCCAGCGCTCGAGCTCGTAGATCCGATCGGGGGCCTCCTGCGCGTGGAGCTGGGCCATCCTCCAGTTGTTGAGGAATTTCCCGCCACGCATCGTGTCGCGGAAGTGGACCTGCCAGTTGTCCTCCGGCCACACGTTGCCCATGGCCGCCGCGGCGCCGCCCTCGGCCATCACGGTGTGCGCCTTGCCGAGCAGCGACTTGCACACGAGGGCAGTGCGCAGCCCGCGCTCTTTGGCCTCGATGGCGGCGCGCAGCCCGGCGCCGCCGGCGCCGATCACAACGACGTCGTAGTCGTGTGTCTCGTGGTCAGGCACGTCTACGTCCTGTCCTCGTCCATTCTCGTTCTAGAAGATCTTCGGGTCGGAGATCACACCGCTCGCCACCAGGCGCACGTAGAGGTCGGCGAAGGCGACCCACGCCAGGGAGAGCCAGGCGATCTGCATGTGCTTGGCGTTGAGCGGGGTGAGCAGCTCCCAGAGGCGATGACGTACGGGGTGCTTGGAGAAGCGGTTCACACCACCTCCACACAGGTGACGGCACGCGTGACAGGAGGCCGAGTAGCCCCAGAGCAGCACGGCGTTCACGACCAGCACCAGGGTGCCGATACTCACCCCGATCCCACCGTCACCGGGGAGCCGGAAGGCCATGACCGCGTCGATGGTGAGGATGACGTTCTGCACGAGGGCGAGCGCCCAGAAGTAGCGGTGCAGGTTCTGTGTGACCAGCGGGAAGCGCGTCTCACCTGT
>DATKIB010000140.1:0-3879 GCA_035509915.1 Acidimicrobiales bacterium
CTGCTATAAACGATGCCCTTATCGTGCTCAATATCAATACCGACGCTGTCGAGTTGGCCGAGGGCCTGCTGATCTTCGCGGCGGTACTTGCCGGTCGGCTCGGTCAGGTGGTCCTGCGCCCCGGTCAGCAGAACGGCACCCGTCGCGGTGGCGGGGCGCCGGGAACGTCCGGAGCTCCGGCGGCGACGGCATGATCGCGCAGGCGTCGTCGGAAACCAACGTGGCCTCAGGGCAGCCCACCTTTGCCATGCGTGACGTTTGGAAGAACTTTGGGGGGATCGTCGCGCTTTCCGGTGCGGAGTTGACCCTTCAGGCCGGAGAGATCCACGCCCTCATCGGAGAGAACGGTGCAGGAAAGAGCACCATGATCAACATCGCTACCGGAGTGCAGCAGCCGGACCGGGGGACGCTCACGCTGAAGGGTGAGCAGGTCGAGTTCCTCCGCCCGAAAGCGGCCGTCGAACGTGGGGTCTCCGTCGTCCACCAGGAACGAAACCTGGTCGCGAAGTTCTCGGTCGCCGAGAACCTGTTCCTTGGCCGATTGCCCGTTACCGGCGGTTTTGTCAACTACCGGCGTATGGTGGCGGAAGCCCGTCCCTGGCTAGACCAGGTTGGGCTCGACATCGACCCGCTAGCTATGGCTGGTCGCTTGAGCCCTGGGCAGGCACAGCTGATGGAGATTGCCAAGGCCCTGGCACAGGATTGCCAGGTGCTCTTGCTCGACGAGCCCACCTCCTCGATCACCGAAGCTGAGTTCGGGCACCTCTTCGACATCCTGCGGAACTTGCGTGCCCGGGGTACGAGCATCTTGTTCGTGAGCCACAAGCTTGAAGAGGTCTACACCCTCTGCGACCGCGTGACGGTTTTGCGCGATGGCCGTAACGTCGTCACCGGTCAGCCGCTGGCGGAGGTCAGCCAGCGAGACATCATCCACGCGATGGTCGGGCGGAACATCGAGGTGCTGACTGGGTCCGCTCGCCAGAGCAGTCACGTTGGAGGGGCCAGACTGGGGCTCGCCAACGTTTCGACCGAGTTCGGTCACGTCGGGCTGAACTTGTCGGTCCACGCGGGCGAGATCGTCGGCCTTTACGGCCTCGTCGGGGCGGGGCGTACCGAGCTTGCGCGCTCTCTTGTCGGGCTCGCGAAGATTACGGGGGGTGAAGTGAGGATCGACTCCCAGCCGGTCAAGATCCGCAATCCTTTCGATGCGCTCCGGAACCATCGCCTCGGCTACGTGAGCGAAGACCGGAAAGGCGAGGGCCTAATTCTGCAGCACTCGATCAGCAGGAACGTCAGCATAACGGTATGGCAGCGAGTCGAGGGAATAATCGGATGGCTGACCGAACCGAGGGCTCGCCGCCTCGTGCGGGAGCCCCTGGCCCGGCTGAACGTCAAGATGGACCGTCTGTCGCAGCCCGTGGCCAGCCTGAGCGGTGGCAACCAGCAGAAGGTCAGTGCGGCAAAGTGGATCGCAGCCGAGGCCGAGGTGCTTATCTTCGATGAGCCGACCGTAGGTATCGACGTGGCGGCGAAGGACGCAATGCACCGCTTGCTCCGCGAGCTGGCTGAGCAGGGGAAGGCCGTACTGCTTATCTCGAGCGACCTCCGCGAGGTCATCCAGCTCGCCGACCGGATCCTCATCATGGGCGGCTTTCGACTGCTCGGTGAGTTCGAAAACAGCGGCGACTACGACGACGTGAGCGGCGAAGTCATGCGCACCATTACCGCAGCAGCGTCTGGCGCACAGGGGGGCCTGGTCTGAGCCCTGTTCACGGCGATGTCGACCTGGGCTTCGGGCCGGTGCAGGATAGGTTTGTCAGGAACTACGAGGACTACGGGGAGTTTGGTGCTGCGACGGCAGTGTACGTCGGAGGGCGCAAGGTGGTCGATCTTTGGGGGCACCGCAAACCGGGAGACGGGGCGTCCATGGGAGCAAGACACGCTCGCGCTGGTGTTCTCGAGCTCTAAGGGTGTCCTCACGATTTGCGCGTTGCACCTTGCCGAGAGGGGTGCGCTCGACCTCGACGCGCCGGTCGCCCGCTACTGGCCCGAGTTCGCACCGCTTGGCAAACAAGACATTCTCTTCTGATTCAAAGGATCCGGACAGAGCTCCAATGGCGCACCAACGGAGACAGTTGACCGGCTCGCCGATCTTATGGCGTAGGGTTCTCCCAAGGCAGTTGTCCGCCGCTAGTGAGCTCCCGGAGAGCGAGGTCTGAATTTGGCACCGCGCCAGCGGTTCTCGTGAGTGGGTCCTGATCCGGCGCAGCACCGTCGTCGCATTGTGAGCAGTTGTTGCTGCGATCTCGGGCTCAGGAATCACCGACTCACGCTGACTCCGACCGACCACCTCGGCTGCGCCCTGACGACTATTGACGGTGTCACGAATGTCACCGGACTAGACATCCCACGACCGTAACTTGTCAAGCCGCTTGGGGAAATCTACCTTTGCGATGCCCCCACGCGACCGTCTCGTCGTAGAGCGTGTGGTGGTGTAGGCAGCCGTGCAAAATACCCACGAGGCGGTTGCCGAGGGCTCGTAGTGCCGCGTGGTGGCTACCACCGGTGGCTCGGTGCTGGTCGTAAAGCGCACGGGCGCCGGGCGAAGCATTGAGGGCGGCAAAGGCCCAAAGGTAGATGGCATCAGCCAAGCGACGGTTGCGGACGTGACGGGCGAGCACAGCCTTCTTGGTGCCCGAGGCCCGTGTAATGGGCGACGTACCCGCATAGTTTTTGCGAGACTTGGCGGTGCTATAGCGGTCCGGCTCATCGCCGAACTCGCCGAGCACCCGGGCGCCGAGAATGGTCCCCAGTCCTGGCAGGGAACGGACCACCTGGGCGTCCGGGTGCAGCTCAAAACCCGCTTCCAGCTCTCTGGCCAGCTCGGCTATCTGGGCGCTCATTGTGGTGATCACTGCCACGCTGGCTGCCACCGAGGCGCCCATGGCCGCTGAGACCATCCCGGGGGCGGTGAGCTGGTCGGCACGCAACGCTGCTTGGACCTCCTCTGCGCGTTCGTCGACCCGGCGCTGGCGGCCGCCTCGGCGCAAAGCGGAGGCGATCTTGGAGCGCGACAGGGTACGGCCGAGCTCGGGGGTGGGAGCCACCCGCAGCACCTCGAGGGCATCTGCGCTGGCCAGGTCGTCAAAGGCGACCAGGGCGGCCGGGTAGAACTCGCGCAGTGTGGAGCGCAACAGGTTGGTTTGGCGCACCTTTGACCATGTCATCGACTGGTGCGCCCGGGCCAAGACCTTGACCGCCTGGACTGTCCCACTATCAGCTGCGACTACCCGGTGGTTGTGGCGGTCGGTGCGCACCATATCGGCCAGGACCTTGGCGTCGCCTGGGTCAGACTTGGCCCCCGAGGTCGAGTGCCGGTCCCTATAGCGCGACGTCGACATCGGGTTCACGGCGAAGACCTGGTAGCCAGCGCCGACGAGGGCAGAAACAAACAAGCCCCGGTCGGTCTCGATGCCGACGATCACATCGCTTGGTTCATCGACGTGGTTCCCCACGAGCTCATGGAAACGGGCGATGCCCTCCACTCCCTCGGGCAGGCGACCACCACCGAGGCGTTTGCCCGCCTCGTCTTGCACGAGCACATCGTGGTGGGCTTCAGCCCAGTCCACACCCACAAATATCACTGGTTCCTCCTCTGTCGACTGGCACCAACACCGAGCCCGAGGGCCCCAGCAGCCACCTAATGGACAAGTGCTCTAGGCACGACATCCCACCAGCCGTCAACGGGACCTCACCCCAGCAGGGGCACGTTCTAGTCCTAGGGCTCGAGGCCCTGGGATTCACAGTGCTCACCTGCCGGAGGCTCAGCTTGACCAGCCTCACTTACTGACAGAGCGACGTGGTCGATCCCCATTAGGG
>DATKIB010000141.1:0-33361 GCA_035509915.1 Acidimicrobiales bacterium
CGGCGTTTCCGCCGAAGGCCGTGCCGGGCCGCTCCGCGTGAGGACGACGTGGTCAGCGTGAGGTGGAAGCCGTGCCCCGCTCTTGCAGGACGCGCCTGAGGAGCCAGGGGGCCGAGTCGACCACGAGCCTGGGCCAGAGCCTGTAGATGCGCCACGGAGTGCGCGCGTGGCGCGGCGTGACGATGAACGGCCGGTTGCGCGCGACGCCCTCGAGCACGTTCTCGGCGAGGGACTGCGGGGGGTACGCCCTTCCGATCGTCCTGCTCAGGAGCGCCCGCCCGTCCGGGGCTGTCGTCACCGGGGGGAGGTCGGGAGGGTTGGGCTTGTCGAGGAGAGGGGTGTCGATCACACCGGGGCAGACGACGCTCACTCGCACCCCGTACTTCTTCGCCTCGGCGCGCAGGCTGGTGCTCAGGCCGACCACGCCGTGCTTGGTCATGGCGTACGGCGTGAGCAGCGGGGCGGGAATGAGGCCCGCGAGGGACGCGGTGTTGACGATGTGACCCCGCCCCTGGCGGATCATCGCGGGGTAGGCGGCGGCGACTCCGTGCACCACTCCGCGCAGGTTGACGTCGATGACTCTCTGCCAGTGCTCCAGGGAGAGATCGGCGACCTCCCCGCTGACTCCGATGCCGGCGTTGTTGAACAGCAGATCGACGTGCCCGTGCTCGCTCACGACCGCGTCCACCAGATCGGCGAAGGCACCGGCGTCGGTCACGTCGAGGGCGACGCCCGACGCCCTGCCGGGCGGGCCCGCTCCGATCGAGTCGGCCGCGGCCTTAGCCCCCGGCTCGTCGAGATCGGCCAGCACCACCGTGGCGCCGCGGCGCGCCAGGGCATTGGAGAGAGCCTTGCCGATGCCGGAAGCTGCTCCGGTGACTATGGCGACCTTTCCGTCGAATCGATGGTCGGGCATGCGCCGAGCATATTCATGCCGCTGAGGCTGAGGTCCGGCCGGCCATGGTGCAGTGCCGACGGCCGGCGCCCGTAATGTGGGCACGTGGCCACGAGATGCGGGTGCCTCGCCCTCGTGGGAGGCGACGAGTGGCGCCCCGGGTGCGAGTTCGACGCCGACCTGCTCGCCGCCTCGGGCGGGGACGAGGTGCTCGTCCTCCCCACGGCGGCCGCGTACGAGCACCCCGAAAAGGCGGTGGCGACCGCCGAGGCTTGGTTCGCGGGCTTCGGTGCGCGCGCACGCGGCCTGATGGTCCTGGGGCGTGCAGAAGCTCAGGACGAGGCCAATGCCGCGATCGTTCGCGCCAGCCGGTTCACGTACCTGGGGGGTGGCTCGGCCATGCACCTGCGCTCGGTGCTCAAGGCCTCGGCCGTATGGGAGGCGCTGCTCGAGGCTTGGCGGGACGGAGCGGTGGTCGCGGGCTCGTCGGCGGGCGCCATGGTGCTCACCGACCCGATGGTCGACCCGAGAGGAGGGGCGCTGACCGTGGGACTCGGGATGGTGGAGCAGTTGGCTGTCATACCCCACTTCGGCAACGAGAACGCCGAGAAGGTCCACCGCTCGATCGCCTTGGCAGCCCCCGGGCTCCCCGTGGTCGGGGTGCCCGAGCGGACCGCTCTCGTGCGTGACCCGGACGGCACCTGGCGACAGACCGGCAAGGGAGAGGTGCAGGTGTTCGTGAGCGGCGAGCCGGCCGGCTTCGAGGCTCTCCCCGCCTGACGGCCGGCCGAAGGCTCGACGAGGCCTACTCCGCCTCGGCGACGGTGACCGACTCGATCGTGACCTTCTGCGTGGGCTTCCCCGAGCTAGTGCCGATTGCGTCTATCGCGGCGACCGTGTCCAAGCCCGACACCACCTTGCCGAACAGGGAGTAGCTGGGGGGGAGCCTCGTCCCGTCGGGGCCGGAGATGACGAAGAACTGGCTGCCGTTCGTGTCGGGCCCGGCGTTGGCCATGGCCAGGGAGCCGAGCTCGTAGCGTCCCGGTTGGGGGAGCTCGTCGGCGAACTGGTAGCCAGGGCCGCCGGTCCCGGTGCCAGTGGGGTCGCCTCCCTGGAGCACGAACCCGGGTATGACCCGGTGGAAGACGATCCCGTCGAAGTAGTGGTAACGCGCCAGGAACACGAAGTTGTTTACGGTCCTCGGTGCTGCGAGGGGGTCGAGGGCGATGGTCATGCTCCCCATCGAGGTGGTCACCTCTGCCGTGTACCTTTTCGACGGGTCGATGCACATCGGGGGCTCCGAGCCGAACTTCTGGCGTTTGGGGCTCGACCCGTCTGGCTCGGGGATCTGCTCGGGCATCTCGCTTCCTCTCTTCTAGCTCGCCTACACGCTGTTGTCGCCTACACCCTGTGTCTTTGTGGCCTTGACCCTGTCTATGTGGCCTTGACGGTGACCTTGAGCATGCGGTGGGTGATCGTCGGCGGCACGCCGGCCTGGGAGCCGTCCTTGGAGATCTCGTCCACGACGCTCATGCCCTTGGTGACCTTGCCGAACAGGACGTAGTCGGGCGGCAGCTGCTCGCCTTGCGAACCGGTCACGATGAAGAACTGACTGCCGTTGGTGGTCGGCGTCGTCGTGGAGGGCTGGTTGGAGTTGGCCATCGCCACTGCACCGATCGGGTACTGCTGCGAGGTGTTGGAGGCAGTCGGGGGCCCAGAGGCGGTGAACTCGTAACCCGGGCCGCCGGTCCCGGTGCCGGTCGGGTCCCCTCCCTGGACCACGAAGCTCGGGATGACCCGGTGGAAGATGACGCAGTTGTAGAAGGCGTGGTCGGCAAGGAAGACGAAGCTGTTCACCGCCGCGGCCGACTCCGTCGGGTAAAGCGTCATCTCGAACGTCCCGACGTCGGTTTTGACGGTGGCGACGTAGTTCTTCGAGGGATCGATCGTGGTGGCGGGAGCTTGGCTCCAATGGAGGTTCTTGTGGGAAGACAGGGTCTCGAGGTTCGTCTTCGGGTCCGACGGGCAGCCCGCCGTCTTCGCCACCGCGTCCACCGCCGCCTGGGTGTCGCTGGAACCCGCGGCCGGGGCCTTCTTCTTCCCGCTGCTCACCGCCACGTATACGCCGACACCGATGCCCACGAGGACCACCAGCGTGATGGTTCGGCGCACGCTGGCGCGACGGCGCCGCTGTCGCTCGAGAGCGGCGAACTTGGCTTCGCGCATCGCGCGTTTTCGGGCGCGTTTCTCCGTTGGCACGGCCCGACACCATACCGGCCGCGGTCGGAGCCAGGGGCCGGGCAGCGAAAGGTGCGACCGGGCGTCCGGTAGCGTCGCGTGGGTGTCGCTGGTAGTGCAGAAGTTCGGCGGGACCTCCGTAGGCGACGCGGATCGCATCCGGGCCGTGGCAGACCACGTGTCCCGTACCCGTCGCCAGGGGCAGGACGTGGTGGTGGTGGTGAGTGCGATGGGCAAGACCACCGACGATCTGATCCGCCTCGCGGGGGAGGTGAGCGCCTCCCAGCCGCCTCGCGAGCTCGACATGCTGCTCAGCGCCGGGGAGCGGGTCTCGATGTCGCTGCTCGTGATGGCGCTCGCCGGGCTGGGTGTCGACGCCGTGTCGTTCACCGGCAGCCAGGCGGGGATCATCACCGACACGACTCATCAGAAGGCCAGGATCGTCGAGGTGAAGGGGGACCGGCTGCGGGAGTCCCTGGCGCAGGGGCGCGTGCCGGTGGTGGCCGGCTTCCAGGGGGTGTCGCTGGACCGCGACGTGACGACGCTGGGCAGGGGGGGCTCCGACACCACCGCCGTCGCACTCGCCGTGGTGCTCGAGGCCGATGCGTGCGAGATCTACACCGACGTGCCCGGCGTGTTCAGTGCCGACCCCCGGATGGTCCCGGAGGCGAGAAGGCTGCCGCGCTTGAGTTTCGAGGAGATGCTCGACATCGCGGCGAGCGGCGGGCGGGTGCTCTCGCTTCGCTCTGTGGAGTTCGCCCGCAACCACCACGTACCGCTGCACGTCCGGTCCAGCTTCACTTGGGAGCCAGGCACTTGGGTAGCAGAGGAGGATCCCTCGATGGAACAGCCGATCGTCACCGCAGTGACCCACGACGTCTCGGAGGCCAAGGTCACGGTGACCGGGGTGCCCGACAAGCCAGGGATCGCAGCCAGGCTCTTCCGTGCCCTGGCCGACCGCAACGTCAACGTGGACACGATCGTGCAGAACACCTCCCTCCACGGCACCACCGACATCTCCTTCACCGTCCCGAAGGTCGACTTGGCCATGAGCCTCGAGGTCGCTGGCGCGCTGGCTCCGGAGATCGGGGCGGGCGAAGTCCTGGGAGACGACGGGATCGCCAAGGTGTCCCTCGTGGGCGCCGGGATGAGAACCCACCCGGGTGTGTCCGCCACGATGTTCGAGACGCTCGCCGCGGCGGGCATCAACATCGAGATGATCTCCACGTCGCCCATCAGGATCTCGTGCGTGGTGCGCGTGGATCACGCCGAGAGCGCGGTCCAGGTGCTCCACCGGGCCTTCGACCTCTCCGACTCTCGCAGTCCTTGATTCCGTAGGTCCCGGCTTCGGAAGCCGTAGGTCCCGGCTTCGGAAGGTCGGGCGTAGCGGGGGAGCCGATCCCGTAGGATTTCGCGGATGAGAGTCGCCGTCGTCGGTGCCACGGGCCAGGTCGGAACCATGATCCGGTCGGTGCTCGTCGAGCGCGCCTTTCCCGTCGACGAGGTCCGCTTCCTGGCCTCGGCCCGATCGGTGGGCAGGCGCCTGGAGTTCCGAGGCAGCGAGATAGAGGTCGAGGACGCGGCCCGCGCCGACTACGCCGGTGTCGAGCTGGCGCTCATGTCCATTGGGGCGACCGCGTCACGCGAGCTCGCTCCACGCATCGCAGCCGAAGGCGCCTGGGTCATCGACAACTCCTCGGCCTGGCGTATGGACCCTGCGGTGCCGCTCGTGGTACCCGAGGTCAACGCCGATGCCCTCGACCACCTCGAGACCGGGATCGTGGCGAACCCCAATTGCACCACCATGGTGGCGATGCCCGTGCTCGCCCCCCTGCACCGTCATGCAGGACTCGAGAGATTGGTCATCTCGACCTATCAGTCGGTGTCGGGGGCAGGCTCCGCCGGGGTCCGCGAGCTGGAAGAGCAGCTCGCGAAGACCGTCGAGGGAGCGGCCGGGCTCACGTTCGACGGCCGGGCAGTCGACTACCCGGCGCCGTCGAAGTTCCCCGGGCCCATCGCGCACAACGTCCTACCGGTGGCGGGCCGCTTCGTCGACGACCTCTCCGGGGAGACCGACGAGGAGCAGAAGCTGCGAAACGAGGCCCGCAAGATCCTCGGGATCGATGACCTCGAGGTGTCCGCGACCTGCGTCCGGGTCCCGGTGTTCTGCGGTCACAGCCTCTCGATCAACGCGCGGTTCGAGAGGGAGCTCACGGTCGACAAGGCGCGCGAGATATTGGCGGGTGCGCGCGGCGTCTGCCTGACCGATGCCCCCACCCCTCTCGCCGCGACCGGCACCGACCCCACCCTCGTGGGGAGACTGCGGCGCGACCCGACCGTGGCCCACGGGATCGCGCTCTTCGTCTCGGGTGACAACCTGCGCAAGGGTGCCGCGCTCAACGCCGTCCAGATCGCAGAAGCGCTCCTCGAGCGCCGGAGAGCGCCGGCCTGATCAGGAGCGGTGCCTGCTCCGCCTGCCGGAGGAGCCGGCGGAGCCGGCGAGGACCGAGATGCGCCGGGCCAGGTTGACGGCGTGGTCGCCGAAGCGCTCGTAGAACCTCGCGACCAGGGCAGCCTCGATAGCCACCGGGATCGGCATGGACCCGCTCGCTATCTCGGCCGTGATCGTCACGTGCAGCTCGTCCATCTCGTCGTCGAGGCCCTCGACGTGCTCTGCTACTCCGGGTGAGCGGTCCGCATAGGCGTCGGCCGTGGCGTGCCACATGTCGCACGCGACCTCTCCCATCTGCTCCACCAACCCACGCGCGCGTGGGGAAAGCTCGAGACCGAGACCCCGGACCGCCCGGCGCGAGACGTGCTCGGCGAGGTCCCCGCTGCGCTCGATGTCGGGCAGCATCCGAAGAACCGCCACCAGGTACCGCAGCTCCTCGGGTCCCGTCGCCCGCTGCGCCAACTGCCTCTGTGCGAGCTGCTCGATCTCCTGGTACAGAGCGTCGACGATCTCGTCGCTGTCGGCCAGCTCGCGCGCGGCCTCGCGGTCGCCGGCGAGAAGCGAATCGGTCGCTCCGGCTACTCCCTCCCCGACCAGCGCGAAGAGCCTGATCATCTCGCGGTCGATCCGGTCGAGGCTCTCGGTGATGTCGGAGCCGCTCTCGGCGGGGTGCAGGGCTATGCGTCGGGCCACGCCCAACCGTACAACCGAGCCCTTGCGCGCGCCTCGATCACGCGGCGCGGTGCGCTCCCCGAGGCAACGGCCAGAGCTCGGTGTCCGTCCACTCGAAACCGGCGGTGTCGCTGCGGTGCCACTTCGAGTCGTGTCCCGAGGTCAGCTCGCAGAAGATCACGCCGGACTCGGGGCCCAGCTCGAAGCTCCCGGCACATAGCGAGCACCCGGCGCTCTCCGCCTCCGGCGCCGCACATGTCGACCGTCTGCGCTCCATCGCAGGTCCAAGTCCTGTAGGCCGGTGCGCCGGCTGCGTCGGCAACTTCTGGTCCAGTACCATCTCGCCCCCCCGGTCGATGGCTGCTACCTGGAGGAACGCAGCGTGACGGTCCTCCTTGCGTCGGCCTGCCCCGGGTCTCGCGCCAAGCTGGCTGGGCGGTACGGTCGGTGAGGTGGACGAAGGGAGCACACGCGAGCAGCAGGTCCGCGCGCTGGCTCGAAGGATCGGTGAGCTCGGAGGACGGCACCGGGCGCGGGCGCTGCACCTCTCGTGGTGGAGCGATCGGGTCCTGGCCCGCACCATGGCCGACGCTGCATTTCGGACCCGGCTCTTCCGCTTCGTCGACGCCTACCCTGCCCTGGACAGCGACGCCGAGGTCGAAGAGCACCTGCGCGCCGAGTTCGAAGGGGTGGAGCTGCCCACCTGGTTCGGGGCCGGGCTCGGTCTCACGAAGACCGTCCCGGGAGGAGCGCGCCTCTCGGCCGCGGTAGCGAGACGCGGGATCGACCGCATGGCGCGCCAGTTCGTCGTCGGCACCGACGAAGCGGAGGTGGCCCGCGCGGTGGGGGACCTCTGGCGCCGGCGAACCGCGGCGACGGTCGACCTGCTCGGAGAGCACACTCACAGCGAGTCGGAGGCCGACCGCTACGCAGCGCGCCTCTCCGGAATCGTCGAGTCCCTGGGAGCTGCCGCCCGAACGTGGCCGCCGGACGAGCGTCTCGAGCGCGACGACTTGGGGCCGGTCCCGCGTGCAGGAGTGAGCGTGAAGGTGACGGCGCTCGCGTCGGCGTTCACCCCGCTGACCGCCGAGCAGGGGATCGAGCGGGCGGCGCATCGCCTGCTCCCGGTCCTGCGCCGGGCAGCGGACCTGGGCGTGTCGGTCTGCTTCGACATGGAGCGCTACGAGGAGAAGGAGCTCACGCACCGCCTCTTCCGGCGGGTGCTGGCAGTACCTGGAATGGAGAACCTTCACGCGGGGATCGTCGTGCAGGCGTACCTGCGCGACTCGCCCGACGACCTCGACGAACTGGCGGCCTGGGCACGCGGCCGGCGAATCCCGGTGTCGGTGCGCCTCGTGAAGGGGGCCTACTGGGACACCGAGACCACCGAGGCGGCGGCGCGCGGCTGGCCCTCTCCGGTGTTCGAGCACAAGGCCGAGACCGACGCCAACTACGAGCGTCTGGCGAGCAGGCTGCTGGGGCATCACGGTGCACTGCGTGCGGCGTTCGCCACCCACAACCTCCGCTCGCTCGCCGCCGCGATCGTCGACGCCCGCTCGATGGGGATCGGCGACGACGGCTACGAGGTGCAGCTGCTCTACGGGATGGCGGAGCCGGTGCACGAGGCGGTGCGCAGGTCAGGGCTGCGACTGCGCGTGTACGCCCCCATGGGCGAGCTGGTGCCGGGCATGGCCTACCTGGTGCGAAGGCTCCTCGAGAACACCTCCAACGAGAGCTTCGTGCGGCACCATTTCGCTGAGGGTGAGGACCTCGACAAGCTCGTCGAGGCGCCCGGGGCGGGCCCGCTCCCGGGCCCCGGCCGCGCCGCGCGCAGAGCGGCCACCGATCCCGGCTCCCCGGGCACCTACAGCCCCGAGCCGGCTGCCGAGTGGCGACGGCCCGAGGTGATGCACGCCTTCGCCGCCGCGGTGGAGGCCGAGTTCGGCCGTCCTGCTCGGCGCGTCGAGGCGCTCGTGGCCGGGGAGACGGTCCGTACCGCCGGCACGATCGTGTCCGTGGACCCCGCGGACCCGAGCTCGGTGGTGGCGGAGGCGGCCGCCTGTGGGGCCGACGAGGTGCGCGCCGCCGTGGAAGCCGCGGTCGAGGCGGCCAAGGGATGGGGTGCGACGGCGCCGGCGCAGCGGGCGGCGGTGCTCTTCGCGGGGGCCGAGAAGATGCGCTCGCGGCGGTTCGAGCTGGCGGCCCTCGAGGTTCGCGAGACGGGCAAGGGCTGGGCCGACGCCGACGCCGACGTGTGCGAGGCGATCGACTACTGCGAGTACTACGCACGACGGATGCTGGCGCTCGCCCCGGGAGGCGAGGTCCAGTCCCCTCCGGGCGAGGACAACCGTCTCGTCTACCGTGGCCGCGGGGTCTGTGCCGTGGTGTCGCCCTGGAACTTCCCTCTCGCCATCCCCGCGGGCATGGTCTGCGCTGCGCTTGTCACCGGCAACTCCGTGGTGCTGAAACCGGCGGAGCAGGCCCCCGCTGTGGCTTTCGAGCTCGCGAAGGTGCTCGCCGAGTCGGGGCTTCCACGCGGCGTGCTGTCGTTGCTCCCCGGTACTGGGGAGGAAGCGGGCGCGGCCCTGGTGTCGCACCCGCAGGTGGACACGATCGCCTTCACCGGCTCGCGCGCCGTGGGGCTCGGAATCCTCGAGTCCGCTGCGCACCGGCAGGCGGGCAGGCGCTCCATCCCCCGCGTGGTGGCGGAGCTCGGGGGCAAGAACGCCATCGTCGTGGACTCTGACGCCGACCTGGACGAGGTGGTGCCCGCGGTGGTCGCCTCCGCCTTCGGCTTCGCCGGACAGAAGTGCTCGGCGGCGAGCCGCCTCGTGGCGGTCGGCCAGGTGCACGACGCGGTGCTCGAGCGCGTCGTGGAGGCGGCGCGCTCCTTGGTGATCGGGCCGACCCGCCATCCGGGGAGCCAGCTCGGCCCGGTGATCGACGCCGAAGCCCACGAGCGCCTTCGCCGAGCCGCCCGCCGCGCACCGGAGGTCGGGAGGGTCGTGCTCGACGTCTCCGAGGTGTCGCGCCCGGGATGGTTCGTGGGACCGGTGGTGGTGGCGGACGTCGACCCGGCATCGTGGCTCGCGACGGACGAGCTGTTCGGACCTGTGCTGGCGACGTTCCTAGCGCCCGATTTCCCGAGCGCGCTTGAGATGGCGAACCGCACCGACTACGCGCTCACTGCCGGGGTCTTCACCCGGTCGGCCTCTCACGTGCGTCTGGCCGCGAGCGTGTTGCGGGCCGGCAACGTCTACGTCAACCGCGCCATCACCGGCGCCGTCGTCGGCCGCCAGCCCTTCGGCGGCAGCGGGATGTCGGGTGTCGGATCGAAGGCCGGGGGCCCCGACTACCTCGTCCAGTTCTGCGATCCGCAGGTGGTCGCGGAGAACACGGTCCGCCAGGGCTTCGCGCCACAGCAGCCGGCGCCTCGAGCGGCTCCGGCCGATGCCGGCGCGGAGGTCGGGTACAAGCCGCACGACGCTTCGTCGCGAGGCCTCGGGACCAAGGGGCCGCGTTGGCCGCGTCAGGGAGTCGCCTGAGAGACCGCTCAGGTATCGCCGTCGAGCTCTGCCTCTACGTCGGCCACGATCAGACGAGGGCCCGAAGGCCAGTCGAAGTAGCGCCAGGCCCAGTTGACCATCACGACGAGGCGGTTGCGGAAACCGACGAGCTCGACGAGATGCAGCCCCAGCCAGGCGAGCCAACCGAGGGTCCCGCGCAACACCAAGCCCCGCCAGAGCTGTGCGACAGCCGCGCGCCTCCCGATGGTCGCCATGATCCCCTTGTCGTGATAGGCGAAGGGCTCTGTCGGTTCGCCGGCCAGGTGGTGCAGGATCTGCCGGGCGGCGTGCCTGCCGGACTGGATCGCGACCGGCGCGAGCTGCGCGCATGGCCGGGGTTCGTCGCGTCCGTTCGGTACGAGGGCGGCGTCACCTACGACGAACACCTCGGGGTGCTCGGCCAGCGCCAGGTCCAGGCCCACGAGCAGCCGCCCGCCGGCACCGCTCGCCGCGCCGAGCGAGGCTGCGAGCGTCCCGTCGACGGTCACTCCTCCTGCCCAGACGACGACCGCTGCCGGGATCCACTCACCGCCCGCGATCCGCACTCCCTCCGAGGTGACCTCCGAAACCGCGGCCGAGAGCCGGACCTCCACACCCCGCGAGGCGAGGGTCTGCTGCGCATATCGTCCCGCGGTCTCGCGGAATGCAGGGAGAAGCCGGTCGGAGGCGTCGAGCAGCATCACGCGCGTGCGTTCGCGGTCGATCCGCAACCGGTCGCGCCGAACCGCGACGTCGAGCAGCTCCACGAGTGCTCCCGAAGTCTCGACCCCCGTGGGCCCGCCACCCACCACGACGAAGCTCGGGGCACCGCCGTCGAAGTCCTCGGGCCTCGCGTCGGCCGCCTCGAGGATCCCGAGCACGCGGTTGCGCAGCTTGCGCGCGTCCAACAGCGTGTACAGCGGTAGCGCGTTCTGCGATGCGCCGGGGACTGCGAAGTAGCCGGCTGTGGCGCCACTGGCCACCACCAGCTGGTCGTAGGCGAGCCGCGCGCCGTCGGACAAGGTGAGCTTGCGGGAGGACATGTCGATACCGGTCACCCGTCCGTGGCGGAATGAGACGTTGGGGGCCCGGCCGAAGATCGTTCGCACCGGGTAGGCGACGTCTGCCGGCTCGAGGCCGGCCGTGGCGACCTGGTACAGCAGCGGCTGGAAGGTGTGGAAGTTGTGCTGGTCGACGATCACCACCTCGACCGGCGCACCGGCGAGCGCTCTGGCAGCGGCGAGACCGGCGAACCCCCCGCCCACCACGACCACGCGCGCGACCGAAGGGTGCTCCACCTGGCCCTCGCTCAGCAGGCGGCGAGGGCCCGCGCTGCGCCGGCGATGTCGGCGACCTGGGGGAGGATCGCCTTCTCGAGCGACGGCTCGTAGGCGACAAATGTGTCCGTGGCGGTCACGCGCGCCACCGGCGCGTCGAGGGACCAGAAGCACTCCGACGCCACCCACGCAGCGACCTCGGCTCCGAACCCGGCCGTGAGAGTGTCCTCGTGGACGACCAGCAGCCGGCTGGTGCGGTCCACCGACTCGCACACCAGGTCGCGATCCCATGGAGAGATCGTGCGCAGGTCGACGACCTCGACCGAGCAGCCCGAGCCTGAGAGCTCGTCCGCCGCCTCGAGCGACTTCTGCACGGTGGCCCCCCAGGTGACGATCGTGAGGTCGCGCCCCTCGCGCGCCACCGAGGCGCTGCCGAAAGGGACTCGGTAGCCCTTGTCCGGGAAGGCGTCGGCGGCGTAGCGCTGGCGGTAGAGGTGCTTGTGCTCGAGGAACAGCACCGGGTCCTGTGCTTCGAAGGCGGTGCGGAGCAGGCCCACCGCGTCTCGTGCGCGGGAGGGAAAGGCGATCAGTATCCCCGGCACGTGGGCGAAGATCGACTCCCCGCTCTGGGAGTGAAAGATGGCTCCGCCGGTCAGGTATCCCCCTATGGCCACCCGCACGACCAGGGGACAGATGAACGAGCCGTTGGAGCGCCAGCGGATCGTCGCGGCCTCGCTCCGCAGCTGGTGCATCGCAGGCCAGATGTAGTCGAAGAACTGGATCTCGGCACAGGGTCGCAGCCCGCGCAGCGCTTGCCCGACACCCCGCCCGATGATGTTGGACTCGGCGAGCGGCGTGTTGTAAGTGCGCGCGGAGCCGAAGCGCCTCTGGAGCCCGCGCGTGACGCCGAACACCCCCCCTTTGCCCTCGACGTGCTCGAGGACGTCCTCGTCTGCGTCTGCGACGTCCTCGCCGAAGACGCGGATGCGCTCGTCGCGCTCGAGCAGCTCGTGGAGCGTGAGACGAATGGCCTCGGCCATCACGACTGGCTCCGCAGCGGGGTCGGCCTCAGCGGGTTCGGCCTCCGGCCCTTCGACGACCGCCAAGCTCACCACGTTGGTGGTCACGCTCGCCGGGTCCGGCCGCCTGGCGGCGAGCGCCTCCTGCGCCGCGAGCGATGCGACCTCACGTGCCTCGGCGCGCACTGCCGCGGCCTCGTGCTCGTCGATCAGACCGTTCGATACGAGGGCGCGTTCGAACATGTCGATGGGGTCGTGGGCCGCCTCGTCGGCCAGCTCGGCGGCGTCGCGGTATTTGGCCTGCGAGTCGGCCGACGAGTGCGAGTACGGGCGCGTGACGCGCGCATGGATGAGCCCGGGGCCCTCACCCGCTCGCACCCGCGCGACCGCTCGCGCCGCCTTGGTCCTGCACGCCGCGTAGTCCCAGCCGTCCATCTTGGTGACGGCGAGCCCTCGAAAGCCGCGCACCAGTTCGGAGATGGGTGCCGGCGCCTGATCGGCCGCCCTGACCGAGATCGCGTAGCCGTTGTCGGCCACGACGAAGAGCACCGGGAGGTGGAGACGGCAAGCGCTGTTGAGGCTCTCCCAGAACTCGCCTTCGGACGTAGCCCCCTCGCCGAGCGACACGTAGATGAGCTCGTCTCCATGGGCGCTCGTCCCCTCCAGCCCAGGTCTGCGCGCGATATAGCGCCCCGCCTCGGCGCAGCCCACCGCGGGGAGGCACTGCGAGCCGGTCGGGCTCGACTGGGTCACCAGGTTCAGCCGGGCGTTGCCGAAGTGGCAGGGCATCTGGCGCCCGCCCGAGGCTGGGTCTTCGGCGGACCCGACGGCCTGCAGGAGCAGCTCCAGCGGAGTCACCCCCAGAGCGAGCACGAGCGCCCTGTCGCGGTAGTAGGGGAAGAACCAGTCGTAGGAGGGTCTCAACGACCTGGCGAGGGCGAGCAGCAGGACCTCGTGGCCGGCACCGGAGATCTGGAAGAACACCCTGCTCTGCTTCTGGAGCAGTATCTCCCGGTCGTCGAGCGCTCGCGACAGGCACGCGAGCCGGAAGTCCTCGAGCAGCTCTTCAGGCGGGAACGAGCTCAGAGCGCACCTGCTGCCGTTCGTCGCGGCCTTGGAACGTGCTCGCGCGACGGCCGGCGGCTTGCTCTTGGTCGTTCGGCCTCCCCCCACGCCTGCGGCCTGCGCCGGCGCCTTGCGCATCAAAGTCGACGCTACTCCCTCTCGACCTCGATCATGCGGCTTCTGCAAGGGCAGAGAAACGGCCGCCAAAACAGCCGCCGCAGGTCCACGAGAGTGATACACCCCCCAAGTACGCTCGCCCGCGTGGGGTCGAGACACTGGTGGACCAGGTGATCGCCGGGCTCGCGATCGGCCTTGCCGTGGGCGCCGTGGCAGGTACGGCGGTGGCGTGGACGATCTGCTCTGCGCGCGCTGCCGCCCGCATGGCCGCTCAGCGCAGCGACCACGAGGCCGCTCTCGCAGCGGCCCGGGCGGAGGCGGCCGCACTCGGGGTCGCGCTGGAGCGTGAGCGCACCGGGTCGGAGGAGCGCCGCAGCGCCCTCGAGGACCTGAGGCAGCTGCTCGCCGGCGAGTTCGCCGAGTTGTCACGCCGTGCCCTCACGCAGAACAGCTCGCAATTCCTCGACCTCGCGGACGCGCGCATGCGCGAGGCACAGCAGCAGGCCACGGGGGACCTCGAGCAGCGGCGCCAGGCGATCGAGCAGCTGCTCTCACCGCTGCGCGACCAGCTCGGGAAGTACGAGCAGGGGCTCCGCCTGCTCGAGCTCGAGCGACAGCGGGCGTACTCCCAGCTGAGCGAGCAGGTGCGCCAGCTGAACGAGTCGCAGGACAAGCTCCAGCTCGAGACCCGAAACCTCGTGACGGCCCTTCGCTCTCCCGCCACGCGCGGGCGCTGGGGCGAGATGCAACTGCGGCGCGTCGTGGAGATGGCGGGCATGCTCGAGCACTGCGACTTCGAGGAGCAGGTGAGCGCCCAGGCACCCGACGGGCTGATGCGACCGGACCTGGTCGTGCGGCTGCCGGGTGCGAAGCAGGTGGTGGTCGACGCAAAGGTGCCGCTCCAGGCCTTCCTCGACGCCAACGAGGCCACGGACGAGGACGCGAGGCGGGCGCACATGCAGGCCCACGCCCGTCAGCTGCGCTCCCACGTGGATGCCTTGTCCAAGAAGGCCTACTGGCAGCAATTCGCCGATTCCCCGGAGTTCGTCGTGGCGTTCGTCCCCGGCGACCCGCTCCTCGCCGCGGCGTTCGAGCACGACCCGACCCTGCTCGAGCACGCGGTCGCCAACCACGTGCTGCTCGCAACCCCGACCACGTTGATCGCGCTACTGCGTGCCGTCGCCTACGGATGGCAGTCGGAGGCCCTGGCGGACAACGCACGTGAAGTGCAGCAGCTCGGCCGGGAGCTCTACAGGCGCCTCTCGACGTTCGGGGAGCACATGGGGCGCACCGGAAGGAGCCTCAAGTCAGCCGTCGACGCCTACAACAAGGCGGTGGGCTCGCTAGAGCACAGCGTTCTGCCTCAGGCGCGTCGGTTCTCTGAGCTCGGGGTGATCGGCGACGCCGAAAAGGACGAGCTCGTGATCGAGCCGCTCGATGCCGTGGCGCGCGAGGTCCGCGCGCCCGAGCTGTCCGCCGGTGCGCCGGCGTTGGAGCTGGTCGGGCGGCTCCACGAGGGGGACGACCACGCGGACGAAGTCGACGAGGGGGGCGAGGCCGGCATCGGGCCATGGAGCGCGACCCGATAGGTGCGCGCATGGGCGATGGGCGGGTCGAGAAATCCGCCAGTTGCTCGATTCCTGGCGGAGGACTCGACTCGTCCGGTCGGCCTATCCGCGTTTGTGTTCTCAGCCTTCAAGAACAGGCCGTCGAGCGAGGCCGCGGAGGAGGGCGGCGCGCTCCTCTGCCCACGTGTCGCAGAAGGACAGCCACTCGCGCGCGTCGGCCGCCAGCCCTTCGGGATCCGGGGCGGCGGGGCGAGCCGCACCGTTCGACCGGTCGCGGTGCTCTCGTTCACCCGATGTGCCGGGCGCGCCCTCAGCTGCGCCGAGCTTCCGCCAGAGATCCGGCCGCCTCCGAGAGATATCGAAGATCCGCGACGCCAGCGAAGAATCGCCCTCGCCGTCGCGGGGACGGTGGTGCAGGCACAATACGAGGTGGTCCCTCGCGCGGGTCATCGCCACGTACAGAAGGCGGCTGCGCTCTAGGTCGTGCAGCTCCTGCTCCCTCGATTCGGCCTCGTCGTAGCCGGCCGTGCGGATGAAGGACCCGGCCTTGGCCTCGAGCGTCCCGTCCTCCGACCACAGCACGGGCGGCGACCTGCGCCCGTCAGGCTCGGCCCGTTCGAGCCCGGCGAGGACGACCACCGGGAACTCCAGGCCCTTGGCGTGGTGGACGGTCATGACCCGCACTGCGTCGTCGTCCTCGTCTCCGTCTTCGGTCCCCACACCACCCGCCCTCTCCAGCTCATGACCCTTGCGGCGCGCCCATTCGAGGAAGCTTCGCAGCGACCCCGCGGACGACTCGTCGAAGCGCCGAGCCTGGTCGCACAGCCAGCGCAACCTCTGCCAGTGCTCTGTCGGTCGCCGGTACGCGTAGGCGAGCTGGAAGCTGCGCAGGGAATCCATGGCGCAAAGGACGAGCTGCGAGGGCTCGCGCCAGAAGCGTTCGCGCCGTAAGCAGTCCACGACCGCCATCGCCCGCGCGACCGGGTGCGCGCCGAAGCCCTCGGGCGCTTCGGCACTGACGTCCCAGGTCCCCCCGGCTGCCGCCCAGCTCAAAAGGTCGTCGTCGCCGCAGCCCAACCCGGGCGAGCGCAGCGCCGCGAGCAGGGCCAGCTCGTCGGCGGGGTCGTCGGCTGCGCGGAGCACGCAGAGCACGTCCCGGACGTCCTCGGTGCCCCAGAGCAGCGAGGACCCTTCGAGACGGTAGGGCACCCCCTCTTTGTCCAGTGCCTCTTCGATGGAGGGCAACGAAGTGCGCGCCGGCATCAGGAGCGCCACGTCGGAGAAGCACACAGGTCGCGGTGCCTCGTCGGACGCGCCGGCGACCCGCCATCGCTCCTCGACCATCAGCCGGATGCAATGTGCCGCATCTCGCGCCGCCCGGCGCCGTACCTCCGCAACCGTCGCTTCGAGCCGGTCGCCGAGCACGACTACCGGTTTCGGGAGGTCTTCAGGCGGCAGTTCGCCGTGGCCGGGCGCGGGGTGGTCGAAGGAGAGCTGGAAGGATCCGGCTTCAGCCGGGTGAGCGAGCGCGTCTCGCTCGGCGCGCAGCGGGTGGTGCTCCGCCTGTCCAGGCGAAGGTTGAGATCCGAAGAGGTGCCCGAACACGAAATTGAGCATCGCGATGATCCCCGGCACCGAGCGGAAGTTGCTGTCGAGCACGACCGGCTCGCCGATCTCGTCGGCCACCTGCCGCCACAGCCCGATGTCGGCGCGCCTGAACCGGTAGATGGACTGCCCTGGATCTCCCACCGCGAAGATCGCACCGGGCCGGGCCGAGGACAACGCATCACCGCCCTCGTGCTCCGAGGCGAGCAGCGCTGCCAGTTCGACCTGGACGGGATCGGCATCCTGGAGCTCGTCGACGAAGACCCACCTGTACCGGCGGCGCAGGGCCCGAGTGGGCTCGCCTCCCTGGCGCAGGATCCTCCTGGCGTGGACGAGGAGGTCGCCGAAGGCGAGCCTCCCCTCCGATGCCCTCTCCGACGCGCAACGCGAGGCGAAGTCAGCGAGCCGGGGGAGCAGCTCCGAAAGCACGGCCCGGCGCATCGTGTCGAGAATCTCGATCCGGCCGGCCTCGGCCTGCGAGCACGCGTCGCGCACCTCTTCTATGCGTCCTGCCCAGTGTTCCTGGCGGCCCTGTGCGCAGCGCAGGGAGGGGAGGTTTGCGAGCAGCTGGAGCAGGGACTCCTCGTCGTCTCCGGCGGCGAGCAGCTGCTCGAGCGCATCGGTGACGGCGAGCCTCAGATGACCGAGGAGGTTGTCGTCGGGGTGCGAGCACTCCGAGGCGACCGACAAGGCCCTGCGCAGCTGGTGGACCACGGGCTCGACGTCGACCTCCGGCCACTGCACCGGCGGGCGCATCGTCGAGCGCTCAGCGGAGGACGGCGGGCCCGGGTCCTCGCCGCCCTCGGACTCTTCGAGACGGTCCCAGTCGTCGTGGAGCGCCCGCGCGAGCTCGCGCAGCTGCGCGTGCCTCAGCCCGCAGCTGAACCCCCTCACCAGTGCGGGCTGCGCGGCGGGATCGTCGAACAGCGCATCTGCGAAACGCGCCCATCGGGTCTCGAAGTCCAGCGCGAGATCCGAGTCGTCCATGACGCAGAACCCCGAGGGGACCTCGACCGCAGCAGCCTGTTCGAGCAGTAACCGCTCGGCGAAGGCGTGCAGGGTGGAGATCGCCGCTTCGTCGACCTCCTCCAACGCGGCACGCAGCAGGCCGTCGTCGGGGGAGCGCGAGGACGCCGCGGCGAGCGCCGAGCGGACCCGCTCGCGAAGCTCCGACGCGGCCGCCTCCGTGAAGGTGATGGCGGCGATTTCGCGAAGCTGCGCTGCTCCGGTGCTCACCAGTGCGACGATCCGCCCGACCATCTCCGTGGTCTTGCCGGTGCCGGCTCCGGCGACCACCAGCATCGTGGTACCCAGCTCCTCGCGGATCCGCCGCCTGCCGGCCAGGTCGCTCGTCATGCCCGCCCCCGGTGCTGCCGGTCGTGTGGGCCGGGGTCCACGAAGCCCTTCGTCACGGCTCCGACCAGGGTGCCTGGGACATCTTCGTGGAGGAGTCGCATCACGGGTCGGAGCTTCGGGTCCGAGAGCTTTCTGCTCCATTGCCGGTCTCGGCTTGGGGGGCAGACCGAGTCGAAGTCGCACCTAGCGCAGTTCTCGAGCCGGCCGTCGTGCTGCGCCGCACCCGGGACCCCCGGGAAGCAGCCGGCGTCCACTCCCGAGGCGATGCGCCCCACTATCTGGCGAAAACGCCGGGTGACCTCTTCGGTGACCACGAGGTGATAGGAGGGAGCGCTGCGATCGCTCGACAGCAGCCAGTAGCGCGCGTGGACAGGGTCGCCGTCGCCGTTGCCGAAGCGGGCATCGGCGGCCATCGCGTAGAGAGGGAGCTGCAGGAGGGTGCCGGACGCGACGGGGTCGCGCAAGAGCGCGGCGAGCTTGCCCTGTCGGCCCGTCTTGTAGTCGGAGACCACCAGGTGGCCCAAGGGAGTCCGGTCGACGCGATCCACGCTCCCCCGGAACCGCACCTCACGCCCGTCCTCCAGGACGAGGGTCACCGGCGGCGCGCCGTCGGGATCGCTGCCGAAGAACAGCTCCACCGACACGGGCTCGAGGTCGCCCTCCTCCCGGTGGAATCGCCTGAGCTCCCTCACGATTGTGGCGCGGTCGAGCTGCCACAACAACGGTTTTCCGACGAGACCCCCCGCCTCGGCCTCGTCGAGGTGCTCGGCTGCGACCGCGAGAAGCCGTTCGAGCGAGCGCGGAGCTCCTTGGATGCGCTCGGACACGTAGTGCTCGAGGATGGAGTGCACCAGACTGCCGCGTTCGGCGGGCTCGATCCTCCAGAGCACTTCGGGCAGCACGCGCCGCGAGAATCGAAGACATCGCTCGAACATGAACCTGCGCGGACAATGCGCGTAGGTCTCGAGCCTCGTCGCCGACAACGGAGTGTCGGGGTCGAACGGCGACACCGACCCGGCGCCGGCGGATCCGTCGAAGCGGGTGAACTCGGCCCCGCCCCTGGCCTCGATGGCTTCGAGGCCGGCCGCCAGGCGCGGATCCGAATTGGCGACGGGTGACAGGCGTACTTCCCCCCCGCAGGAGACCCAGCGGTCGAGGGTTCGCAGCTCGAGCTCTGCTCTCGAGATCACAGGACCGTCTCCTGCGATGGCGGCCGCGAACGAGCCCACTTCTCGCCACGGCGTGCCCTGCTGGGCGAAGTGTTGGAGCCACCTCGACGGCTTCTGGATCCGGCCGATGCCGGGGTCGCACCGGGGCCACGTCGCCACGCGGCGGGCGGCCCCGGCGCGCACGGCTGACGAGAGCTCGTCGAGCAGCTCTGCCCGGCGTCCCGCAGCGTCGCGAAGCGTCCCCGAGGTGTCCGAAGCGCTCAGCTCCCCGTCCAACAGCGGGTCCACCGCCGGAGGTCCGGGCACCATCGAGTCGGCCAGCCCGCACACCACGACCTGATCGAAGGTCAGCCCTCTCGAGATGCCGTAGTCGGCCACGAGAACGCCGTCGGGAAAGCTCTCCGCCGGATCGCCGTTGCCCAGAGAGGTCCGCTCGAGCAGCAGTCCCAGCGTGAGGCGGAAGGTGTCTAGGTCCGCGCGTTCCTCCGAGATGCCGTCGAGCTCGCCGAGAGACTCGACGACCCCGAGCAACCGAGCGCGCGCGGCAGCTTCCTCGGGTGGCCACGCCTCGGGAAGGCGAGGGTCCGAGTACTCCTCGAGAAGGCGCGCTGCCCACTGGGCGAACTCGGCCCACGTATGGCCGGGAGACGCAGTGGCCGACACGAGGTCGGCGACGAAACCGGAGAGGGCCCGCGCTTCATCGCCGTCCGCTGCGTGTACCTCTGCGTGCCGGTCGAGACGCGAGCGCCACTGGGCGGCTCCGCGTACCACACCGGCGGCCGCCGACAAGGCGTCCCATCTGCCGGCGGGCACGAAACGGCCGGCGGTGGAGACCGGGCACGACGACAGCCACCCGGCCACCCTGTCGCGCTCCCAGTCGCCGCCAGCGAGGTCGAGCAAGCCGAGCAAAGTGCGCGATGCGGCGCACCGGTCGAGGCGCCTCGCCCCGGGGGCGTCGGCCGGGATGCCCGCTGCGTGCAGGTGCTGGAGCAGGACGCGCGCGTACCCTCTGCGCGGAGGGTGAAGGATCGCCTGGAGCCAGAGTGCCACCCCCTTCTCTGCGGCTTCGACGATCGCGCGCGCTGCCACCCGGCCTTCCTCGTCGGGGTCCGCGCAGGGGCGCACCTCGCAGAAGGCGGGTTCGCTGCCCGCCCCTTCGCCCGACACCGCCGGGCGTGCGCCGAGGAGGCGGAGAATCTCGGCTTCGGACGGGAGGCATCGGCCGAGGTGCCAGGTGAGAACGGTTCCGAGCTCACCGACTCCTCCACCTCCTGAGCGTGCTGCGTCGAGCGCCGCGCCCACCCCGTCCGGCTCGTCGGCGAAGCCCCGGGAGTGCAGGCGTCGCTTGGTCGCGCGCAGCAGCCCCACGAGCGCACGGCCACGATCGCCCGCGAGTGCAAGGGAGTCGAGGACCTCTTCGGGGCAACGCCGCAGCTCCCGAAGTGATCCTTCGAGCTCGTCGAGGGAGCGCCGGTGGCCTGCAAGCCTGGCCAGCCAACCGTCCGTCGCCAGCGCCTCGGCGCGAACGGCCTCGGACTCGACGGCCGCGGACGCCGTCGAAAGACAGCGCGAGGCGAGCAGCGGGGCGCCGAGGGAGCGTACGAGCTCGCCGAGGGTCATGGCATCGACGCCTACCGTCCCGTCTTGCCCGGCAGCGAGCGGCGCGAGTGCCAGAGAGCGCCTCACGAAGAGGCTGGCGTAGGCCGAAGGTGTGACCACCGTGACCGGTGCCAACGCGTCACCCTGCTTGGCGTCGCGCACGGCGGCGAGCAGGTCCGGGGGGACCTGCTCGCTCGCCCGGTGTCCAGCGGTCGTCACCTGCCGCATGCTACGGCGCAGGTGTCGCGCTGAGCTTCTCCTCCTTCGACTGCCGCGGCGGGTGCCGGTAAGAGCGGCGGACGCGGAGGCGCCACCAAATCGAGAAGGTGTCGGCGAGCATCTCGGCCACGACGATCGGCGATACCGAGCTCGAGAAGCGCCGTCCGATGCGCACCGGCGCTTCGACCACGCGGTGGTAGCCCATCAGCCTGGACAGCACCAGGAGCTCGAGGTCGAAGGCGTAGCCCTCTTCGACCATCGCCGGCAGTACCTCGGCCATCACCTCGCGACGGACGAGCTTGATCCCAGCCTGGGTGTCGCGTACGTCGAGGCTGAAAAGGAGGCGCACGAGCTGCTGGTAGCCCCAGGAGTAGAGCCTTCGCGCAGGGGGGTAGACCACCTCTGAGAGCGGATGGCGTTTGCTCCCCAGCACGACGTCGGGCTGCTCGGCGCCCACCACCTCCAAGAAGTCCTGGAGGAGCTCCGGGGGGACGTCGCCGTCGCCGTCGAGGAAGCCGAGGTAGCGGCCCCGTCCGCGTGCCAGGCCCTCGCGCACCGCACGGCCCTTGCCCTCGCGGGCCGGGAGCGCGACGACCGACACCACGCCGGGGGAGATCCCCTCGAGCGTCCGCTCGCTCCCGTCGGTGGACCCGTCCGATACCGCTACGACCTCGTAGGAGATCCCGGTGCGATCGAGCACCTCGACCGTCCGCCTGACGGTCGAGGTGATCTGCGGGCCCGGGTTGTAGAAGGGGAGCACGACCGTCAGATCGATCAGGCCGTCGCGTGCGTTCGAGCCGAGCCCGCCGGGGGCTCCGGCTACCGGCGCGGGTCGCGGTCGTGAAGCTGTTCGAACCGGTCGTCGGCGCACGCCGGGCCCTCCGTTTCGGCGCCAATCTCTCCCGCGACGCCGCCGCCCCTCAATCTACATACGGTCCCCTCCCGACAGGACGCGGCCGGCGGGCCTGCGCGCGCGGAGGAGCTGCGCACGTCAGAAGACCCCGAACCGGATCACCGAGGCGAGACCGAATAGCAGCGAATAGGCGGCGAAGGGAAGCAAGGTCCTCGTCTTGAAGTAGCGGGACAGGAAGACGACGGCGACGAGGGACGTGGCCGCAGCCGCGACGCTGCCGGCGATCACCTGACCCCGGATGCCGGTTCCGAGGTGACCGAGCAGGTCCGGCACCTTGTAGATCCCGGCGAGGAAGATGACGGGGGTGGACAGGAGGAACGAGAAGCGCATCGCGTTCTCGTTGTCGAGCCCACGGAACAGCCCCCCGACCATTGCAACGCCTTCACGACTGATCCCGGCCAGAAGGGCGAGAGCCTGGGAGAGGCCGATGACGAAGGAGCTCGGCACCCCCATCTCGGAAAGCTCGTGCTCGGCCCGATCGTCGATCGGCGCGAAGCCCTCGCGCCCCTGCCTGCTACGAGCCGCTGACCGCGCTTCGGTAGACGCGGTCGTCGGCGCCGCAGTTGCGGCGACGGAACGCGGTGGGGAGCCCTTGGCCGCAGCGCGGCGGTGGCGCTCACCCGCAAGCAGGATGACGCCGTTCAGCATCAGGAAGAGAGCAGCCGCCACAGGCTTGGCGAACAGGACACGGAACTCGTGCTCCAGAGCGATCCCGAGAATTCCTACGGGGATGGTGGCTATGACGATCAGCCAACCGAGGCGCTCGGCGTCCGTCTCGATGCGCCTGCGGGCGATGCTGCGGATCACGCCGGCGACGACGCGCGCCCACTCCCTCACGTAGAAAGCGAGCAGCACCACCGCGGTTGCGAGATGGAGACCGACCACGAACGCGAGGTACGGGCTCTCGGCGGAGGACTCCTGGCTGACGAGCGTCGCCCAGCTGCCGCCGATCCACGACGGCACGAGGACCGTGTGGCCGAGGCTGGACACGGGGAACAGCTCGGTGAGCCCCTGGATCAGGCCGATGACGATGGCCTGGAGGAAGTTGATGTGGTAGACGGCGCCGATCACCGGGAGGCCGAGCACCGGGGGAGCGTAGCGAAGGATGCGTCACACCCCTTTATTCACAGGTTCTTCACACACCTTCTACGATCTCTCAGGGCGTTTTGTGATCGTTCCCAGGCTCTTCCCAGGTTGTTAGGCGATCATCATGACGACGACATTACGAACCGAGCTCTTCGGGGCGCGGGCTCGGCCGGACGTACCGACAAGCCGTAGCGACAAGCGGACTTACTGACAAGGAGGCTGGAGGGTGAGGATCCTCGTGCTCGGGGGCGATGGTTACCTGGGTTGGCCGACAGCGCTCTACCTCTCGCGGCGTGGCAACGAGGTCGGCGTCGTGGACAACTTCGCGCGGCGGCAGTACGACAACGAGATGGGCGTCGACAGCCTCGTGCCAATCGGCAACCTCCAGCGCAGGCTACGGACCTGGGAGCAGGTGTCGGGTCTCCACGTCGACGCCTTCGTCGGGGACCTGACCGATGCCGAGTTCGTGGAGCGCACCTTCGAGAGGTTCCGGCCCGAGGCCGTGGTGCACTTCGCCGAGCAGCGATCGGCGCCCTACTCGATGATCGACCGTAATCATGCCGTCTACACCCAGTACAACAACGTCGTGGGGACGTTGAACGTCCTCTACGCGATCGCCGAGCGCGACCCCTCGATCCATCTCGTGAAGCTCGGCACCATGGGCGAGTACGGGACGCCGAACATCGACATCGAAGAGGGGTTCATCGAGATCACCCACAAGGGTCGCACCGACGTGATGCCCTACCCGAAGCAGCCCGGCTCCTTCTACCATCTGTCCAAAGTCCACGACAGCCACAACATCCAGTTCGCGTGCCGCATTTGGGGGCTGCGGGCCACCGATCTCAACCAGGGCATCGTCTACGGCCAGGAGACCGACGAGACCACGATGCACCCGGAGCTCGCGACGCGGTTCGACTACGACGGGGTGTTCGGGACCGTGCTGAACCGGTTCTGCGTGCAGGCCGTCGTGGGGTACCCCCTCACGGTGTACGGCAGCGGAGGCCAGACCCGGGGGATGCTCGACATCCGCGACACCCTGGCCTGCGTGGAGCTCGCTCTGATGAACCCCGCATCCGAAGGCGAGTTCAGGGTGTTCAACCAATTCACCGAGATGTTCTCGGTCAGGCAGATGGCCGATCTGGTGGTGGAGGCATTTCCCGGGGCGGTGCGCGTGGAGGAGATCGAGGATCCGCGTGTGGAGAAGCAAGAGCACTACTACCGCGCGGCGCACACGAAGCTGCTCGACCTGGGGCTGGTGCCGCACCTGCTCGAGCCCTCGACCATCAGGTCGATCCTCGCCGTCGTGGACCGCCACCGCGATCGGGTGGAATTCGAAGCCATCGAGCCCACCGTCGACTGGCGCCGCACGGCCAATTCGCTCAGGACCACCGCAGGCCTGCTCGCGGGCTGATCCCGGCGGGCCGGCTCGACGCCCGGCCCCCGTCCTGAAGCTCTTAGCGCGACATCTAAGGTGCTCGCGATGTTCGGGCAGCGGCATCGGCTCCGGCGAAGGAGCGCGCCGTCGCGCAAGCTCACCATCGCCCTCGCCCTAGCGGGGTCGACGGCGGTCGTGGTGGTGCTGGTCGTCGGGACCGTGTCGCAGATCTCACCTGCGTCGGGGCCCTATCGACGCACCGTGAACCGCAGCTTCGCAGCTCTCTCGGCGCCGCTGGTCGCCGAGTCGAGCTCGTCCGCTGCAGACCTCGCCGCGGTCCTGCGCAGCGGGCCTTCGCTCGACCGGGCCGCCTTCTTCGGCGACCTCGACACGCTGGCGTCGTCGACCCAGACCGTCGCGCGCGGGTTCGCGGCGATCGTCAGCCCCGGGCCGATCGCGCCCGAAGGTGGTGAATGCGCGCACGCGCTCAGCGGACGCGAGGCCGCCACCGCTCGGCTGCGCAGCGCGCTGGAAGGCCTCCTCGGCGGCACGACAGGCGAGGGCCGAGGCGCAGGTGACGAAGCGCCGGCGGTGTCGGCGATGCAGTCGGTGGGCAGCGCCCTCGAGTCCGACGACGCGATGTGGGCTGCGTGCAGGACCTCGCTCGCCCGTTCGGCCGGCTCGGCGCGCCTGAAGGAGTCGGTCTGGGTGCCCGACCAGTCTGTCTGGACGGCATCCGCTCTCGACGAGTTCGTGGCTGGGGTCGTCGGCTCTGCGACGCTGGCCGCAGCGCACGATCTCACGGTCATGGACGAGGTCACGGTTCCGGCACCACTGCAGAGCTCGGCCGGCACGGTTGTTCTTCCTCCTACGACAGCCATCTCGGTGCGCGTCGTGATAGCCGACCAGGGCAACGTCGACGAAAAAGCTGTGACGGTGACCGATTCGGTCGCGGGGGCGAGCTCGCCGGTCGCGCAGTCGGCCGGCGGTACGACTTCCTCCCACACGCGCTCGCTGCGCATCGCCGCCGGCGCGGCGGCCTCGGTGACGCTGCCCGGCTTGACGGTGGCCCCAGGGGATTCCTACACGCTGAGCGTGCAGGCGACGACACCAGCCGGCACCTCGAGCTCGGCAGCGTCGTCGCTGCCCATCGAAATCTCCCCCGCTGTGACCACCACCGGGTTGCTCACCTCGGCGAGCGCGATCGCGACTGGCCGAAGTGTCACCTACACCGCTCAGATCTCCGCGTCGCCGGGCGGTCTCCCGCCGCCCAAGGGGACCGTCACCTTCCAGGACGACGGCGCGACGATCCCCACGTGCCCCTCCCAGCCGGTGAGCGACGCCAAGGCGACCTGCTCCGTCGTGTACCCGGCGGCAGCAGTGCACGCAATCACCGCTGTCTACTCCGGCGACCCAAGCCGCTCGGCCTCGACCTCCGCGCCTCTGATCGAGAAGGTCACCTCTGCGCCTTCGAGCCCAAGAGGCACCTCCGAGCGGCGCAGGGCCGTGGGCGGGGTGACCTCGGCGCCTCGGGCGTCCTAGGATCGATTGCGTAACCGACAGGAGGCTCCGAGCGTCGTGGCAGAGAGCATCACAATCATCGACAACCGGACTGGCAACCAGCTCGAGATACCGATTCGCCAAGGTGGGGTGGCTGCCAGCGAGTGGCAGAAGCTCCTTCCGGGGATCTGGTTCTACGACCCCGGCCTCACCGCCACCGCAGCGTGCGAGAGCTCGGTGTCGTTCGTCGACGGTGAGGTAGGCATCCTGCGCTACCGGGGCTACCCGATCGAGGAGCTCGCGGAGCGCTCCAACTATCTAGAGGTGGCGTACCTGCTCCTGCACGGCGAACTGCCCACCGAGAAGCAGTTCGACCAGTGGCGCCACGAGATCACCTACCACACCTACATCCACGAAAACGTTCGCAAACGCTTCCTCGAGGGCTTCCACTACGACGCTCACCCCATGGGGATGCTCGTTTCCGCGGTGGCCGCCCTCTCCACCTTCTACTCGGACGCCAAGGAGATCTTCGATCCCGAGTCCCGCCAACGTCAGATCATCCGGCTGATCGCCAAGATGCCGACCCTGGCCGCAGCCGCCCACCGCTTCAGCGTGGGTATGCCGTTCGTCTACCCGGACAACTCGCTCGAGTTCTGCTCGAACTTCCTTTCGATGATGTGGAAGGTGGCCGAGCCACGCTTCGACGCCAACCCGACGCTCGCAAGAGCATTGGACATCTTGTTCATACTTCACGCGGACCACGAGCAGAACTGCTCCACGACTGCGATGAGGGTCGTCGGGTCCTCGCACGCCGACCCGTACTCGTGCTGTGCCGCCGCCTGCGCGGCTCTCTACGGCCCTAGGCACGGAGGAGCCAACGAGGCCGTGATCCGGATGTTGGGCGAGATCGGCTCGGTAGACAACGTCCCGGCGTTCGTCGAAGCGGTCAAGGCCGGGCACGGGCGTCTCCAGGGCTTCGGTCACCGCATCTACAAGAGCTACGACCCACGCGCCACGATCATCAAGCGCACCGCCGAGGAGGTGTTCGCCATCACGGGCAAGAACCCTCTCCTCGACATCGCCCTCAAGCTCGAGGAGATAGCGCTCGAGGACGAGTACTTCACCAGTCGTCGTCTCTACCCCAACGTCGACTTCTACTCCGGGCTGATCTACCAGGCCATGGGGTTCCCGCTCGAGATGTTCCCGGTCCTCTTCGCTATCCCCAGGACCGCGGGTTGGCTCTCCCATTGGCAGGAGCTGCTCGACCAGGACTCGAAGATCGTGCGGCCCCGCCAGCTGTTCACAGGTGAGGACCAGCGCGCCTACGTGCCCATATCCCAGCGTTAGAGGCCTAGCCGGGAACGCCACTTCGGGCACGCCCCCTCGGGCCGGGGACCGTTCTCGACAAGGATCGTCGGTTCGGAGGCTCTCGGCCGTTTCCCCCTCGGGCGGACGAGGAGGCAGACGTGAGGCTCTTTACATCGCGGCGCGTCGCGGCGAGGGGGCGGACCTTGATGGCGGCGGCGACAGTCGTGCTCTTCGCGGCAGTGGCAGGCGCCGCGAGCACGGCTGGGGCCCAGGCCTCGCAGGTCAGTGTGCTCAGGGTGGGTACCTACAAAGGTATCCCGGGCCAATTCACCTCGATCCAGGCAGCTGTCGACGCCGCGAAGCCCGGCGACTGGGTCCTCGTCGCCCCCGGTGACTACAAGACGGCCTCCGGTCGTGCACCGCAGGGCCAGCCCGACATGCCGGCCGGGGTGCTCGTCACCACACCCGACATCTGGCTGCGGGGGATGAGCCGGAGCGGCGTGATCGTCGACGGGACCAAGTCGGGGCCCCCGTGCAGCACCGCCACCGCCGACCAGGACTTCGGGCCTGTAGGCAAGGGCGGCGACTTCGGGCTGAACGGGATCATGGTCTGGAAGGCCTCCGACGTCTGGGTCGAGAACCTCACGGTGTGCAACTTCCTCGGGGGTTCGGGAGGCAACGGTGGGACTGGCAACGAGGTCTGGTGGAACGGAGGGGCCAACAGCGGCCAGGTCTACAGCGGGACGGGCTACTGGGGTAACTACCTGACCGCCACCAGCACCTACTTCGGCGGCGAGGCAACCGCAGCCGAGTACGGAATCTTCTCGAGCAATTGGAACGGCGGCACCTGGAACGAGGACTACGCGAGCAACTTCAACGACTCCGGCTTCTACATCGGGGCGTGCCAGGACGAGTGCAACCAGACGGTCGACCAGGCCTGGGCCGAGTACAACGCGCTGGGTTACTCCGGCTCCAACTCGGGCGGGAGCCTGGTGATCGAGAACTCCCAGTTCGACAACAACGAAGACGGATTCGACACCAACAGTCAGAACGGTGACAACCCACCGCCCCAGGACGGCGCCTGCCCCAAGGGCGGCACGAGCCCCGTCACGCATACGCATTCTTGCTGGGTGTTCATGCACAACTACGTGCACGACAACAACGACCCGAACGTGCCCACGGCCGGATCCGCTGCCGCGGGGCCAGTCGGGACCGGGATGTCGCTCTCGGGCGGTCGCAACGACACGATCATGGACAACGTCTTCGAGAACAACGACGCGTGGGGCACGATCCTCGTCCCCTATCCCGACAGTGGCCCACCCTGTAGCGGGGGGACCCAGCTCCAGGCCGCCTGCATCTTCGACGAGTCCGGCGTCGCCGTGATCGGGAACGTCTACGCCGGCAACGGCTCCTACGGCAATCCGACCAACGGGGACATCGGAGCGGTGAACCTCGAGCCGGGCCCGACCGACTGCTTCAGCGGCAACACCGAGCCCGGTGGCAAGAGCGCCACGACCTCTCCCCCCGATCTCGAGCTTCTGTACCCGAAGTGCACCGGCGCGACCGTCCCACCGGACGCCAACGCCCTGTTTGCCGACGAGGTGGCGTGCGACTCGGACTCGATCTCGATCGGTCCGGTGGCCGGGGGCACGGTCTGCCCACCGGGTGCCAACTACCCCCGCCAGACGAAGGTGGTGATGCACCCGCTCCCGGGGGCGAGCGGGCTCGAGGCCCCGTCCTCGTCGACCCTTCCCTCGATGCCGAACCCGTGCAAAGGGGTCCCGGTGAACCCTTGGTGTCCGGCGCCCAAGTCAGCTCACGGCACCGGCGGACGCGCGCTACGGGCCGCGCCAGGCTCCTCGGTGGCGACCGCGTACCTCAGAGCGAGGGGCGGGGCACCAGGCGCATGAGCCCTTCCTGGACCATCGACACCACGAGCGTCCCGTCGCGTTTGAAGAGAAAGCCCCTCGCCATTCCCCTGGCTCCGTAGGCGACGGGGCTGTCCATGTCGTAGAGGATCCACTCGTCGGCTCGGAACGGCCGGTGGAACCACATGCAGTGGTCGAGGCTCGCTCCCATGAACTCGGTGTCGTCCCAGCGGACGTCGTGGGGCGCGAGCATGGTGTCGAACAGGGACATGTCCGACGCGTACGCAGCCACGCATGCGTGAAGGAGCGGGTCGTCTCCGAGCGTCCCGTCGGCGCGGATCCACAGTCGTTGCACCGGATCGCGGCTCTGGTGTGCCATCCAGGGAAGCTCGCCGATGTGCCGCTGGTCGATCGGATGCGCGCGGGCGAACCAGTCGGCCAGCTCCTCTCTGAACGGCTCGAGGCGTTCTGAGAGCGGGCTCAGCTCGTCCGGAGCCGGCACGTCCGGCATGGGGACCTGGTGGACGAGCGGGCCCTCCTCGTCGACGTGGAACGAGGTCGCCATGTTGAAGATGGCCTCCCCGTGCTGGATCGCCACCACCCTCCTCGTCGTGAACGACCGCCCGTCGCGGATCCGGTCCACTTCGTAGAGGATCGGCGCGTTGGGGTCCCCGGGTCTCAAGAAGTAGGAGTGCAACGAGTGCACCCGGCCTCGCTCGACGGTGCGTCCGGCGGCCATGAGCGATTGCGCGGCGACCTGGCCCCCGAAGACCCTCTGGCGGCGCTCGTCAGGGCTCACGCCCCGGAATATGTTGACCTCGATCGGCTCGATGTCGAGCAGCTTGACCAACGAATCCAGGGCCTGTCCCACGGACACATCCTTCCAGGCGCGCCCTAGGGTGTCGGAATGGCGCGCCTCGGCTTCCCGGAGGGGTTTCTGTGGGGCGCGGCGACCGCCGCTCACCAGGTGGAGGGGCAGAACCTCAACAGCGACTGGTGGGAGTTCGAGCACGCGGAGCAAACTCCGTGCGTCGAACCGAGCGGCGACGCCTGCGACTCCTGGCACCGCTGGCCCGCGGACATGGACCTCGTCTCCTCTCTCGGCCTCGGTGCGTACCGCTTCTCGGTGGAGTGGAGCCGCATCGAGCCCGAAGAAGGGGAGTGGTCGTCGGCCACTCTCGAGCACTACCGGCAGATGTGCGCCGGATGCCACGAGAGGGCGGTCGTGCCGGTGGTCACCTTCAACCACTTCACGATCCCCCGTTGGCTCGCCAGACGAGGCGGTTGGGAGGCACCGGGAGCGGCGGACGCCTTCGCCAGGTTCTGCGAGAGGACCGTCTCACACATCGGGGACCTCGTCGGATGGGGCTGCACCATCAACGAGCCCAACATCGTCTCCTTCATGGGCTACCGCTTCGGCATCTTCCCGCCGGCGGTGGCCGACGAAGGGCGATCGCGAAAGGTGAGCATCACATTGTGCAATGCGCACCGCATGGCGGTGAACGCGCTGCGCTCTGGGCCAGGGGACTTTCCAGTGGGGCTGACCCTGTCGATGGCCGACTACCAAGGGGCCCCCGGCGGCGAGGAGACGCTGGAGGCCATCAGGCGGGAGGCGGAGGACGTCTTCCTGGAGGCGACCGAGGGCGACGACTTCGTCGGGGTCCAGACCTACACGCGCATGAGGGTGGGCCCCGACGGCCCGCTGCGTCCCGAGCCGGGCGTGGCGCGCACACAGATGGGTTACGAATTCTGGCCCCAGGCGATCGAGGCGACGGTCCGCCGGGCTACGGAGATGACCGGAGGCCTGCCTGTCCTCGTGACGGAGAACGGCATCGGCACCGACGACGACGCGCAGCGGATCGAGTTCGTCTCAGGGGCACTCGAAGGTGTTCGTAGGTGCATCGACGACGGGATCGCGGTGCTCGGGTACTTCTACTGGAGCCTCCTCGACAACTTCGAATGGGTGCTCGGCTACGGGCCCACCTTCGGCCTCGTGGAGGTCGACAGACACAGCTTCGAGCGAAGGCCCAAGCCGTCCGCCTCCTGGCTGGGCTCGGTGTCGAGGGCCAACGGGCCTGAGGTATGAGAAAAAGGGCCAAGAGGTAGAGTTCGGCGGATGCGCCCCGCCCCTGTGGCCGGTCTCGAGCGGCTGGCACAGATCTGCCGGACCCCCGCGGGCAAGAAGATGATCCGCTACGTGCTGCAGTCGGCGATCACGACCGCGGTGTCGTTCATCGTCCTCGGGATCGTCTACGGCGTGTTCAAGCTTTGGAGCGAGGTCCCGAGCACGGTCTTCGCAAACGTCGTGGCCACCGTCCCGTCGTACTTCCTGAACCGCAACTGGGTCTGGGGCAAGAGCGGCCGGTCACACCTCGTGAGAGAGGTCGCGCCCTTCTGGGCAGCGTCGATCACCGGGATCGTCCTGTCGATCTTCGCCGCCACGGCCGCGCGGCACGTAGGGCAGACCTACTTCCTCCACGACCACGGCATCCGCACCGGGCTGGTGGAAGGCGCCAACCTGCTGGCGTTCGGGCTCCTGTGGATCTTCAAGTTTCTGGTCTTCAACCACCTGTTCCGCGACCTGCCGGTCGCAGAGGTCGTCTCAGAGCACGAGCCGATGGACGTGCGCCCGGGCGATCGGCCGGTCGAGAATCCGCCAGTTGCTCGACACCTGGCGGAGGACTCGACTCGTCCGGTCGGCCCGTCCGCGCACGTTCCCTAATCCCGGAAGTTGGTGAATTGGAGGGGGATCCCGAAGTCCGCCTCCTTCAAGGCCTGGATCACAGCCTGAAGGTCGTCGCGCTTCTTCGATGACACGCGGACCTGGTCCCCTTGTGACTGCGAGGAGACACCCTTCAGGTTCAAGTCCTTTATCGCCTTGTTGATGCGCTTAGCGTTGTCGGCGGAGATGCCGGCGTGGATGGCGATGTGCTGGCGCGCAGTGCCCTTGGCGGCTTCCTCCACCTTCTTGTCCTCGAACGCCTTGAGCGACACCTGCCTTCGGACGATCTTCTCCTCGAGCACCTGGTGAAGTGCGCGCAGGCGGTCCTCGGTGGAGGAATGGAGCACGAGCTCGTCCGAGCCGAGCTCGACCGATGAGTCGGTCCCCTTGAAGTCGAAACGCGTGCTCGCTTCGCGGTTGGCTTGGTCGACTGCGTTGCGGACCTCTTGCATGTCCACTTCGGAGACGACGTCGAAAGTCGGCACGCGCGCCACCATAGCGCCGCGCTCGCTGCGGCCGGCCCTGTCGGCGCGCACGTCGCGCTCGGGTATCGTCACGGCCGGGTCGGTGCCCGAGTGGCCAAAGGGAGCAGGCTGTAAACCTGCCGGCATAGCCTTCGAAGGTTCGAATCCTTCCCGGCCCACATCTCCGGGCCCCCTCCTGGGTCGCACTTGTCCCGGCCCGCGGTTTGGTTACAATGCCGTTACGAACGAGCCCCACGCGGCGGTCGTTCGGTGGGCGAGCCCTCGAGGAGCCGTGACAGGGTGAGTCCGCCGGACAGGCAGGGGCCGATCACCAGTTCGACGGATCTGACGTTTGCCGGAATGGATGGGGCCGACTTGACTCGCATGCCTACCGACACCGACCTGCGCGGGCACTTCGACCGGCTCGTGAGCAGGCCGCTCACCCGGCTCGCGACTGTGCCGTCAGCTGTAAGGGTCCTCGACACGCTCACGCGGTGGGACGAGGCGGTGCGCTCTCGCTGGCCGTTCAGCGCGGTGGTGGGCCCGGACATCCCGCCGGCGTCGGTGGCCGGAGACGGTTCCCGGCTGCTCGTACGGCCCGCGATCCTCGGGCTCGTCGCCGTCACGGCCATCACCGCCGGCGTCTCGCAGCAGCGTTCGCCCTTCGTGCTCAAGCAGGCCGGCGCATGGTTCTTCGGCGTGCCGGCGACGGGAGCCAAGCCCTCTACGCACGGGCTCTTCCTAGGGCTTGTCGCCGTCTACGGGGGGCTCCTGCTCCTCATGCGCGCCTGGTACAGCCTGATACGGACCACGTCGCAGCTCCCGGGCGTGCCGGTCCGCAAGCTCGTCGGGGTCTTCGCGCTCTGGGTCCTGCCACTGCTGCTGGTGCCGCCACTGTTCAGCCGCGACGTCTACAGCTACGTGGCCCAGGGGGAGATGATGAGCCGCCACATCAGCCCGTACCACTACGGGCCGGGGGTGCTCGGCGGGACCCCGTCGGTGGCGTTGGTGGACAAGCTCTGGCTCAACACGCCCGCTCCTTACGGACCGCTGTTCATGCAGCTCGACGGCATCATCACGACCGTCTCCTTCCACCACGAGCTGCCGGACCTGGTACTGCTGCGACTGCTCGCGCTCGTCGGCGTCGGGCTGATCGCGCTGAGCATCCCCACCCTGGCGCGCAGTCTGGGCCGTGACGCGGCATACGTCTTCACCTTGGCGGTGCTCAACCCGGTCACGGTCCTCCACCTGGTCGGGGGCGCCCACAACGACGCGCTCATGCTCGGGTTGCTCATGGCAGGCCTGGCAGTCGCGAAGCGGGGCAGACCG
>DATKIB010000142.1:0-9206 GCA_035509915.1 Acidimicrobiales bacterium
AGAGGATCATGGCGGAAGAGCCCCTGGAGGCGAGGTGAGGCTGGTCAGGCATGGGCGTCATGCCCGCCATCGGCGGCCCCTGAGCGCGGGCGCCAGGGCGTGGCTCACTGCCTTCGCCTCCACCGCGTCGGTCCTGCTGGCCGCGACCCTCACCTTGGCGATGACTGCGGGCGCCGAGTCCGTCGGGTCTGCGGCGGCGCCGGCTGCGACCCCGACCTCCTCGACCGTCCCAGCGGCCGATCCTCCCTGCCCTCTCTCGGGCCTTCGCCCGCCGGGAGGCAAGGTCCCACAGCACCCTGCCCTGGCGGTCAAGGTCGACAACTACCCCGAAGCTCGGCCACAGTCCGGTCTCGACAAGGCCGACGTCGTCTTCGAGGAGCCGGTAGAGGGGGGGATCACTCGCCTCGTAGCCGTCTTCCAGTGCCAGAGCGCCAGCCTCGTGGGCCCGATCCGATCGGCACGCGAGGTCGACTCCCAGATCCTCGACGAGCTGAGCCGCCCGGTGTTCGTCCACGTCGGCGGGATCACACCTGTGCTGTCGATAATCGCCGACGCCGACGACTTCGACGAGAACGTCTCGGCCAACGGGTCGACGGTTCAGAACCCTTCGGGTCGCTACCCGCCGTACGACACGTACATCTCCACCGCTGCTGGATGGGGCCTTCAGCCGACCGACGCGACTCCACCTGCTCCCATCTTCACCTACTCGCCTACCGCGCCCGCAGGTAGCCCGGTCACCTCGCTCCACATCCCGTATTCGCAGACCAACGACGTCACCTGGACGTGGAGCTCGGACAGCGGATCGTGGCTACTCGCATACAGCGGGGAGCCGGCGACGGTTGCAAACGGCGGGCAGATCGCCGTCCCCAACATCGTCGTGCAGACGGTGCACGTCAGCTACGGCCCGTGGGCGGAGAACGAATCGGGAGCCCTCGAGGTCGAGTCCCAGCTGACCGGCAGCGGGCCGCTCGCGGTGTTCAGGAACGGGGTGGAGGTGAAAGGCACGTGGCAACGGTCGTCGATGGGCAGTCCCACGCGTCTCGTCGCCTCCGACGGTTCGGTGATCGCCCTCGAGCCCGGTGAGACGTGGATCGAGATCGTGCCCAGTGCCATCCCGGTGACGACCACCGGGCCCTCGAGCGTCGCGGGGTCGAACGCCTCGGGCCCGGGATCGTCCGGACCGCTCAGTCCTTGACGGAGACCGGGACCTCCTCGTGGGCCGCGCTCGTGTCCTGCTCACCGCCGTCGTCGCCGTGGGCGACCTCCGGGGGTAGCAGGGAAGCAGCGACCTGGGTGCGTATGCGCTCGTTGATCTCGATCATCAGCTCCGGCGTCTCCCGCAGGAATTCCTTCGCCTTCTCACGCCCCTGACCGAGCTGCTCGCCCTCGTAGGTGAACCAGGCCCCTGACTTCTTCACCAGGCCGAGCTCCACCCCGACGTCGAGCAGCGAGCCCTCGCGGCTGATACCGGTTCCGTACATGATGTCGAACTCGGCCTGAGTGAATGGGCGGCCGCACTTGTTCTTCACGACCTTCACCCTCGTGCGGCTGCCGACGACGTCCGCTCCGTCCTTGATCGTCTCGATACGCCGGATGTCGAGGCGCACCGAGGAGTAGAACTTGAGTGCACGTCCACCAGGCTGGGTCTCGTTGCTCCCGTACATCACGCCGATCTTCTCGCGTAGCTGGTTGATGAAGATGGCGACGGTGCCCGACTTCGACAAAGTGGCCGTGAGCTTTCGCAGGGCCTGGGACATGAGACGTGCCTGCAGGCCCACGTGCGAGTCCCCCATCTCACCCTCGATCTCGGCGCGGGGGGTGAGGGCGGCCACGGAGTCGATGACGATCACGTCGAGGGCGCCGGAACGGATCAGCATCTCGGAGATCTCGAGCGCCTGCTCCCCCGTGTCGGGTTGCGAGATGAGGAGATCGTCGACGTTCACACCGATGGCACCGGCGTAGACGGGGTCCATGGCGTGCTCGGCGTCGACGTAGGCGCAGATCCCGCCGTTGCGCTGGGCTTCGGCCACGACATGCATGGCCAATGTGCTCTTTCCGGAGGACTCCGGTCCGTAGAGCTCCACGATTCGGCCTCTCGGGAGACCACCGATACCGAGCGCCATGTCGAGCGCCAGCGCACCCGTGGGGATCGACTCGATCCCCATGTCCAGCCGTTCCCCCATCCTCATGACGGAGCCTTTCCCGAATTGCTTCTCGATCTGGCTGAGTGCCATGTCGAGCGCCTTGTCACGTTCCATGTCCGTGTTGCCTCTCTTCCCTCGTCACCTGATTCGTAGCTCCGACCCGGACGACCCTACGGAGGGGGTGTGACGCTTCACCGGCTCGCACCGTTCTTCACTGCACTGGCGGGACTGCACTTGGCGGGACTGCACTGGGCGGCGACGGGCGAGCCCGGACCGCGACTCACACCAGTGTAGTTGCGAACACCTGTTCGGTCGAGGACCCCCGCTCGCCCGCTCGCTAGCTCAGCCGAGGGCGAGGGGCACCTTCTCCAGGGTCTCGTAGCGGGCTCCACCCTCGCCCAGGGTGGAGGAGACGAGGTGGACCTCGTCCACCCTCCACGCCGCCCGGATGGGGGTGCCGGCGAGGTTGGCGGGCCCTTTGCCCTTGCCGCGCACACGCGCCAGGGTCAGGTGCCCGGCGTACGGGCCCGGCTCCGGCGGCTGGCCCCACGCGGCGGTGGCCACGAAGACCAGCTCTGCGAGCTGCTCGGTCCCGGTCACGGGCACCTGGAGGATACGACGCCCGGTAAACCAGGCGACCGCCGGGCCGAGCACCGCCTCCACCTCCGTCACCTTCGAGTCGAGAAGCGCCGCCGGCACCGCGCGTAATGCCTCGGCTACGGGTTCGGCACGCGTCACCTCGCCCAGGAAGCGCAAGGTGACGTGCCACTGCTCCGGTGTGGTCCAGCGCAGCTTCGAGAGGTTCGGCCGGGGTAGCGCCTCGACGAGCGCCAGCACCTCCTCGGGAGGGGCCACGGCGACGAACAGGCGCACCGGGCCAAGTGTTGCCGATCGTCCGGCGACAAGATAGGGCGATGAGCCCACCAGCGGTCGAGCCGGTCATGGGCGACATCACCCGCCAGGTCGTGGACGCTGTCGTCAACGCCGCCAACCGGCAGCTCGCGGGCGGAGGCGGGGTCGACGGCGCGATCCACCGCGCCGCGGGGGCCGCCGAGCTGCACGCCGCCTGCGCGGAGCTCGGTGGCTGCGAGCCGGGTGACGCAAAGGCGACTTCGGGCTTCGCCATGCCGGCGCGCTGGATCGTGCATACCGTCGGCCCCATGTGGTCAGGGGGAGAGCGCGGCGAGGCGGAGGTCCTTGCCTCCTGCTACCGGCGGAGCATCGAGGTGGCGGGCGAGCTGGGGGCGAGGTCTGTGGCGTTCCCTGCTATCTCCACCGGGATCTACGGCTACCCGCCCGAGCTCGCGGCCGAGGTGGCGGTGTCGATTACCACTTCGGCCGAGAGCGACGTGGTCGAGCTGGTCCGCCTGGTTGCTTTCGACCGCGCCACATGCGAGCTGTACGTCCGCCTCCTCGGCTCCACCTGAAGAGTCTGCCGATTGGCGTGCGCATAGGCGATCGGCGTATCTGCGCACGTTCCTAGGTGACCGCGAGTTCGTCCTCGTCCTCGCTTCCGCCCGGGACCTCTCGCGCGACCGCGAGGAGCCGGCGGCGCAGGAGGTCGAGCGCGGAGATCGTTGCGTACTGCCGGACGCGCTCGCGGTCCCCGGGCAGCCGTACCTCGAGTGACTCCGCCGCGCGGCCCGGCAGGGCGAGCCCTATCGCCACCGTGCCGGGCGGCTTTCCCTCCGATTCGTCGGGGCCCGCCACTCCGGTGAGCGCCAGGCCGACGTCTGCGCCGAGCACCCGCCGCGCGCCCTCGGCCATCGCCTTCGCCGCGCTCTCCGTGACCACCGGGCCCTCGGGGACGCCGAGGACCGAGAACTTGACGTGCGGGGAGTACGCCACCACCGAACCTCGCAGCCAGTCGCTTGCACCCACCACTCCCACGAGGCGCGAGGCGACCAACCCGCCGGTCAGCGACTCGGCCAGCCCGAGGCTGAGGCTGCTGCCGACGAGCAAACCGGCCACCACCGACTCCATCGTGTCGTCGTCGACCCCGAACACGGCCTCTCCGACGAGCTCGCGCACGCGCGCCTCCTCCTCGTCGAGCATCGCCGACGCCGCAGAGACGTCGGCGGCCTTGGCGGTGATCCGGACCTTTATCCCCTCCATCCCGCTCGCCAGGAAGGCGATCGTGGGGTTGCCGGGGCCCTGGTCGAGCGCCTCTATGCGGCCCGACAGCAACTGCGCCAATCCGGACTCGGTCATCCCCCACGTCCGCACCACCCGGCTGGCGATCGTGCCCTCGGCCCCCGACTCGCCCATCCGCCTCTTCAGGTCGGGCAGGACGCCGCTCGTGAACATCTCGGCCATCTCGTAGGGCACGCCCGGCAGCGCGTAGACCACCTTGTGCCCGAGCTCGCAGAGGAGACCGGGCGCGGTCCCTACGGGGGCGAGCGTGGAGGCGCCCCGTGGCACGTCCGCCTGGCGCGCGTTGTTGTCGGACATCACCCGTCCGCGCGCCCCGAAGAAGCCACGGATGTGCTCGAGGACCTCCTCGTCACGCACGAGGGGCACGTTCATGACCTCTGCTATGGCGTCACGGGTGATGTCGTCGTGCGTGGGCCCGAGACCGCCGCATACGACCACCCCGTCGCTGCGGGCGAGAGCGGCACGCAGCGCCAGCACGATGCGCGCTTGGTTGTCGCCCACGGCCTGGTGGAAGTGGGAGTCGACTCCCGCCGCGGCGAGCTGCTCGCCCAGCCACGCCGAGTTGGTGTCGGCGATCTGGCCCAGGAGGAGCTCGGTGCCGACGGCGAGGATCTCCACCCTCATAGAGGAGCGTCCCCCGAGGCGACCGTTTGCGCCGAGTGGACCGCTGTGCGCCCGTCGACTAGGTACTGCGCGCCGGTGACGAGCGTGAAGGCGACCGCCACCCACAGCACCGCGCCGATCGCGCCGCGGTGAGCGGACATCGGCGGAGCCAAGGCCAGGAGCACTGCTATTCCCTGGACGAGCGTCTTGATCTTGGCCGACCAGCGCGCGGGGATCGAAACTCCCCCGCGCCCGACGAGGGCGCGGTAGACGCTCATCGCCACCTCGCGCGCAGCGATCAACCCGACCGGCACCCACGAGACCTCGCTCTTCGCCCCGAGCACGAACAGGGCGCTCAGCACCACGACCTTGTCCGCCAGCGGGTCTAGGAACGCGCCGGACCGGGTCGTTCCCTGGCGCCTGGCGATCCAGCCGTCCACGCCGTCGGTCGCGCCTATCGCTAGAGCCACCCCGAATGGCGCCCAGCCGGTGCCCCCCACGGCCACCAGCACCACGAGCACCGGCGTGGCGAGCAGTCGCGCCACGGTCACTGCGTTGGCGGGGGTGGCGAGGGCCGATGGGCCGAAGCGCGAGGGGCTCAGGCGCTGGCGGATCTGCTCGCGTAGCGGCTCTGTGCCCGGCCGGCGCGCGAGCGTGCCCGGCTTGTCGGGCGCCAGCGCGCCAGGCTTCTCGGGCGGCGCAGCGCGCGCCTGGTCGCGAAGCGGCTCCCCGATGCTCACCCGCCCACTCCGGCCGTGCGCTCGCCGGCAGTGGCCGCGCGCTCGCTGGCCGCGATCGCCTCTGCCCAAAGGTCCGGCCCCGCCGCCCCGGTCACCCTCACCTCCTCGATGGCGCCCACCTCGAGCGCGCGGGGCACGTGGACGATCCCGTCGATCTCGGGAGCCTCGCGATGCGAGCGCGCCACGCCGGGGGCGTCGACGAGCACCTGCAAATTCTCGCCGATCAGTGCGGAGCGCTTCGCCGCGGTGACCGCGTCCTGGATCTCCGCGCACTCGCGCAGGCGCTCGAGAGCGAGAGGGGCGGGGACCTTCTCCCCGAGCGCCGCCGCGTGGGTGCCGGACTCCTCGGAGAAGGTGAAGAGGCCGGCCCAGTCCAGCTGTGCCTCCTCCAGGAACTCGAGCAACAGATCGTGGTCGTCCTCGGTCTCCCCCGGGTATCCCAGGATGAAGGAGGAACGAAGCGCCGCGTGCGGGGCCGCGGCGCGGATGGCCGCGATCCGTTCCAAGAAGCGCTCGCCGTCCCCCCAGCGCCTCATGCGGCCGAGCAACGGGCGCGACACGTGCTGGAGCGACAGGTCGAAGTACGCGACCCCCGTGGAGAGGATCGCTTCGACGAGGGCCTCGTCGAGCGAAGACGGGTACAGATAGAGCAGCCGCACGCGCTCGACCCGCCGGCTCAGCTCCCGCACGAGCCCGACGATCGGACGCGCCTCGCCCCGCGCACGCCCGCGCGCAGCGGTCGCGTTGCGGTCCAGTCCCCACGAAGCCAGGTCCTGCGCGACGAGAACCAATTCCCGGAGTCCTTCGCCGAGCGCTCCTGTCTCTTCGAGGATCTCCGCGGTCGTCCTCGAGCGCTGCGCGCCGCGGAACTGCGGGATGGCGCAGAAGCCGCAGCGCCTGTCGCATCCCTCGGCCACTTTGACGTAGGCCCAAGGGGCAGCAGCCGGCGGCCTCGGCAGGTTCAGAAGGTCGAGGCTCGGGACGACCTCGCCGTAGGGCACTGAGTCGGTGAGGGGCAGGGCGTCGGTGGTGCGAACGCGGCTGTCGCGGAGGGTCACTGGCACCCCGAAACCAGCCACGAGGTCCACCTCGGGCATGCAGCGCGCGAGCTCAGCTCCGTGGCGCTCTGCGAGGCAGCCGGTGACGACCAGCCGAGCGCCCCCTCGCCGGGCGCCTGCGAGCTCGAGGATCACCTCGATCGACTCCTGGCGGGCGGCCTCGATGAAGGCACAGGTGTTGACCACCACCAGGTCGGCCTCCTCTGGCGAGCCGGCAGGGCTGTACCCGTCTGCCACGAGAGTGCCGGCGAGCTTGTCGGAGTCGACCCGGTTCTTCGGGCACCCCAGGGTCTCCAGCCAGTAGCGCTCGGCCACCAGGACAATCTAGATGTCGAGCGGAGAGGCAGGGATTTGAACCCTGGGACCCAGTTTCCCAGGTCAACTCATTAGCAGTGAGTCCGATTCGGCCGCTCTCGCACCTCTCCCTGTTGCTTCGGCCTAGTTCCGGCCTATATCGTGATGGGCGTGGAATCCAAAAGCCGTCGCAGACCCAAGGGTACCGGATCTGTCCAGGAGCTCGCAGGCGGCAAGTGGCGTCTTCGGCTCTTCGTCGGCCTCGATCCGCTCACCCGATCACCGCGGCAGTTGTCAACAACTGTAGAGGCGAAGAACAAGACCGAGGCCCAGAAGCGCCTACGGGACTGGCAGAGAGAGGTTGCCGATCAGCCGGGCCTACTGGGGACCGCCGCCACGGTGCGGGTAGTCGTCGAGGAGTGGCTCCAGCACTCTGCGGCACGAGGCCGGTCCCCGAAGACGATCCACGAGGCTCGGCGGTCGGCCGAGACGGTGATCTTCCCCACGTTGGGTGATGTGAGGGTCGCAGAGCTCACCCCCCGTCACCTTGACGAGTGGTACCGCCAGCTGGTGACGGGCGAGGGCCGGAAGCGCCCCCTGGCCGCTACGAGCGTGCGCAGGCACCACGCCGTGCTGTCAGCGGCGCTGTCCCAGGCGGTGCGCTGGGGCTGGCTCGAGCGAAACCCGGCCGAGCGGGCCCAGCCACCCGACCTGCCCCAGCGTGCCCTGAGGGTCCCCACGGCCGACGAGGTCCGACTCCTGCTGTCGAGGGCCGCGGCCGGGGACGGCAGATGGGGGATGCTCCTCGCCCTGGCGGTTCTCACCGGGGCCAGACGTGGAGAGATCTGTGCCCTGAGGTGGTCCGACATCGACGCCGGAACGATCCGGTTCCGAAAGTCGCTCTATCGTGCCGGCGCGGTCCGTGGTGAGAAAGGGACCAAGGGCGGCAAGCAACGATGGGTGGTGGTCGCTCCCGTCGGGATCGCCCTCCTCGACCAGTGGCGAGAACGCTGCGTGGCGCGAGCTGAAGAGGCGGGAGTCGACCTGGTCGACGATGCCTTCGTGGTCTCGACCTTCCCGGACGGCAGTCGCCCCGTCAATCCCGACAGCCTGTCGTCGGCCGTTCACCGTATGTGCGAGGAGCTCGGGATGCCGGACGTCCACCTTCACTCGCTGCGCCACTTCGCCGCCACAGAGATGATCGGATCCGGAGTCGACCCTCGGAACGCGGCAGAACTCCTAGGCCACGCCGATCCGTCGCTGACCCTGGGTGTCTACGCGCACAGCACACCCGATCGACAACGCCAGGCGGCCGAGGTCCTAGGTCGGATCCTGATGCCGGGATCGGACTGAGCACCCACCATTCGCCATGAATAAGGTAAGGGCCGCCGGGGGGCCGAAGGGAGGGAAGTTCAGCAATGACCAATCCCGACAGCCCCAGTCGTCACCAGCGCATCCTCGCAAGATCGGCGCTGGTCCTGGTAGCAGGCCTCACTATCGCCGCCTGCACCTCCAAGACCACTCCAGCCGTCACGACCACGAGTCAACCTTCATCCCAAGCGACAGCAGCTCCTCCGGCCTCCGCGGCCAGCACCCCCACCACTTCGCCGGCGGCGGCCGACGTGTCGATCACCAGTTGCGCCCCGGACCCGAGCGACTCGACGCTCATCGACGTGACGGGCCAGATCGTGAACCACGACACCCAGACCGACGACTACAGCATCACCGTTACCCTGCTGAGCGGGTCGACCCGGGTGGGCGAGGCGGACGACGTCGAGAACAGCATCACGGCGAACCAGAAGTCGACATGGTCGGCAAGCGGGTCGGCGACGAACGCGACCGGCGCGGTCACCTGCCAGCTCGCCAGCGTCCAGCGCACTCCGTCGAACCCATAGACGCGAAAAAACCCCGGCCTTTCGGGCCGGGGCGATCGGAAACTTCGTTCGGTCTCAGACAGGCACGGTGATCAGGGTAACGGTCGAGGTCTTCAGGCCGGCGGCGGGGATGAAGGTGACCACGAGCAGATAGCTATGGCCCACCTCGAGCGCTGAGCCCTGGACCCTCTGGATTACCGAGTTGCCGGACACCACGGGCGCGTCCGCCAGGGCGATGGCAGTGCTCGGCAGGTCGGTGAGCGTCGACGTCGGCGTGGAGACCGCCTCGCCCGGCTGGAGGACCCCCGTCATGTCGATCTGCCAGTCCCAGATCTCGGT
>DATKIB010000143.1:0-28910 GCA_035509915.1 Acidimicrobiales bacterium
AGAGGCGGCGGACGACGCCCCACGCGCCTGTATGACCTTCGCTCCACGCTGCTGGACCTCCTCGATGAACGCCCCCCGCAGCCACTCGTCATCGCCGATCACCTCGGTCACCTGCCGCCCTTCGATCAGCGCGTTCTCGAAGTCGGGGAACTGGGTCGAGGAGTGGTTGCCCCAGATCGCGAGGCGGCTCACCGAGGAGACCGGCACCCCCGCCCTCTTGGCGAGCGCGGTCGCCGCGCGGTTGCGGTCGAGTCGGGTCATGGCGAACCAGCGGTCGTCGGGCACCTCGGGGGCGTGCGACCGGGCGATGAGGCAATTCGTGTTGCAGGGGTTGCCCACCACGAGCACCCGGACGTCGGAGGCCGCGTGCGCCCCGATGGCTTCTCCTTGGGGGCCGAAGATCGAGCCGTTGACCGCCAGCAGGTCGTTTCTCTCCATGCCCGCCTTGCGGGGCACGGACCCGACGAGAAGCGCCCAATCTGTCCCGTCGAAGGCCGTCTTCGGGTCGGAGGTCGCCTCCACCCCGGCGAGCAGCTCGAAGGCGCAGTCGTCGAGCTCCATCGCCACCCCAGCGAGGGCCCCCATGGCCGGCTCGATCTCGAGCAGGCGCAGGACGACCGGCTGCCCGGACCCGAGCATCTCTCCCGAGGCGATGCGGAACACGAGGCTGTAGCCGATCTGGCCGGCCGCGCCGGTGACGGTCACTTGTACCGGAGGGTTGGTCATACCCGCAGGTTAGATGCGCCCTGCCCCGGCGTGCCGAGGCCAGCGACAGGGCTCGCTGTCGCTATGGACCTATAGGCGATCGACGATGGCGCCGGCGAACTCCGAGCACTTCACCTCGGTCGCCCCCTCCATCAGCCTGGCGAAGTCGTAGGTGACGATGCGGTCGGCGATGGTGGCCTCGAGCGCACGCACGATGTCCGAGGCCACGTCCGTCCACCCCAGGTGCTCGAACATGAGGGTCCCGGACAGGATCACCGAGCCCGGGTTCACCTTGTCGAGGCCGGCGTACTTCGGGGCGGTGCCGTGGGTCGCCTCGAACACGCCGTGGCCCGAGGTGTAGTTGATGTTCCCCCCAGGCGCGATCCCGATCCCGCCGACCTGGGCTGCGAGTGCGTCCGAGAGGTAGTCACCGTTGAGGTTGGTGGTTGCGACTACGTCGAACTCGTCCGGCCGGGTCAGGACCTGCTGAAGGGTGATGTCGGCGATCGCGTCCTTCACGAGCAGCTTGTCCCCGGGGTCGCCCCCGCAGTCCTCCCACGACACGGCCACCTCGGCGAACTCCTCGCGCACGAGCTCGTAGCCCCAGTTGCGAAAGGCCCCTTCGGTGAACTTCTGGATGTTGCCCTTGTGCACGAGCGTGACGCTCTTTCGGCCGTGGGCGAGCGCATATCGCAGCGCGGCGCGTACGAGCCGTTTGGACCCCATCTCGGAGATGGGCTTGATGCCGATTCCAGAACCGGGCCGGATCTCCCATCCCATCTCTTCGCGAAGGAAGGCGCTAAGGCGCTCGGCCTCGGGCGTGAGGGCCTCCACCTCGAGACCCGCGTACACGTCCTCGGTGTTCTCCCGGAAGATCACCACGTCGACCTTCTCGGGATGCTTGACCGGCGAGGGCACGCCGGTGAACCATCGCACGGGCCTCAGGCATACATAGAGATCGAGCACCTGGCGGAGCGCCACGTTGAGCGAGCGGATGCCTCCGCCGACAGGGGTGGTGAGGGGTCCTTTGATCCCGATGAAATGGTCCCGGAAGGCCTCGACCGTCTCGTCGGGGAGCCAAGAGCCGGTCTCCTTGAACGCCTTCTCGCCGGCCAGGACCTCCTTCCAGGAGATCGCCTTGCCATGCTTGGCCGCTGCCGCGTCGAACACGAGACGCGAGGCCGGCCAGATGTCCACCCCGGTGCCGTCGCCCTCGATGAAGGGGATGATGGGCTCCTCGGGGACGACGAGCTGCCCGTCGGAGCCGAGCGTGATGCGCTGTGCCATCGAGCCCGCAGCCTACCCAGGACCCGCCGGAGGAGCCTGGCCGAGCGTCGGTGACGCCCTACGACGCCAGGCCGAGGGCCTTGTAGATCTCTCTGGTCGCGCTCGAGCGGTTCAGCGTGTAGAAGTGCAGGCCCGGCGATCCGGCGGCGAGCAGCTTCTCGCACAGCTCGGTGGACATCGCGACACCCGCGCTGCGTACCGCCTCCTCGCCTCCCCTGGCGTCGGCCTCCTCGAGCCGCTCGGCGGCCCACCGGGGCAGGGCGGCTCCCATGTGGGCCATGCGCGGGATCGACTTCAAAGAGGTGACGGGCATGATCCCGGGCAGCACCGGTTTGTCCACCCCGCGCTCGGCTAGGTCGTCCACGAGGCGCGTGTACTCCTCCACCTCCCAGAAGAACTGCGTGGCAGAGAAGTCTGCAAGGCGCATCTTCTCGGCGAGGTGGTCGCGGTCCGACACCATGTCCGGCGATGCAGGGTGCCCGGCGGGGTGCGACGCGACCCCGATCGAGAACCCACCGATCGCGCGCGCCAACTCCACGAGCTCGATGGCATGTGCCAGCTCCCCGGGGCCGTCGGCCGGGTCCGACGGCGGGTCCCCACCCAAGGCCATCAGGTTCTCCACGCCGGCCCTGCGGAAGGAGACCAGGATCTCGGCGAGCTCGAGACGCGTGTGGGCCACGCAGACCAGGTGCGCCATGGGCAGGAGCGTGGTGGTCCGGAGCATGCCGGTCACCAGGTCGTAGGTGCGCTGGCGCGATTCCCGGCCCCCGCGGTAGGTCACCGACACGAACGAAGGGGCGAGCGGCTCCAGCTCGCGCAGCGTGCGCACCAACGTCGCCTGCTCGGCGTCGTTCTTCGGGGGGAAGAATTCGAAGGAGTAGGTGCGACCACGGGCCAGCAGGTCGGAAATCCGAGCCATGGCCACGAGATCCTAGGACGCCAGTGGGGCTCGAAGGTCCGTCATGGCGGAGGTCGGACGTGCCACACTGTCGCCGAGCCACACGAAACGAGGTGCAGGGGCGGGCTGACGCTGCCGGCGCCGCCCGGCGACCCGGATCCTCAGGGAGGGACCATGACAACTTCCATGCCGCCACCGCCGCCTGCGGCTCCCGTGCCGTCAGGATCACCACCCCCGAGCCCGGTCCACGTCGACCTCGACTCACCGCTGGAGATCCCCAACTTGCGCGCGATCTTGAACCCGATCATGGCCATTCCCCACTTCGTGGTCCTCTGGGTGTTCTCGATCGGGCTGAGCATCGTCACCTTCATCGCCTGGTTTTCGATCCTCTTCACAGGGGAGTACCCGCCGGCGATGTTCGATTTCGCCACAGGCGTGCTGCGCTACCAGTGGCGCGTGAACAGCTACTACATGTTCATGCGCGAGCCTTACCCGAGCTTCACTCTGACGAGCGGTCCCAACGACCCGGGGGACGATCCCGCCAAATGGTCGATCGACGTGCCGACTCAGCCACGCGACAAGATGACCGTGCTATTGCGGGCCCTGTTGGTCATCCCGGCGATGGTGGTCCTGTTCCTCTACGGGATCGTCGCCTACGTCATGCTGGTGATCGCTTGGTTCACCGTCCTGTTCACGGGCAAGTGGTCCCAGAGCTCGAGGGACTACATCATCAGGGTGATGCGATACGGGTACCGAGTCCTCAGCTACTACTACCTAATGACGGACCTCTACCCGGGGTTCGCTGTCGAGTAGGTAGCTTCCGCTCGGCCGCGTCCACGGCGTTGCGGAACAGCATCGCGATCGTGGTGGGCCCCACTCCGCCGACCCGGGGAGTGATCCAGCCGGCCACCTCCGCGACGGACTCGTCCACGTCCGACAGAAGCTTGCGGCCCTTGTAGCGCACTCCCCCGCCGACCACGACTGCCCCGGGCCTGACGTGCTCGGCGCGAAGGATGCCAGGCACGCCGGCCGCGGCGACGACTATGTCCGCGCGCCGCGTGTGTGCCGGCCAGTCGGGCACCCCGGTGTGCACCACGGTCACCGCGGCGTTGGCGGTGGGCCTCTTCTGGGACAGCAGCAGCGCCAGCGGACGGCCGAGTGTGGCGCCGCGCCCGAGGATCACCACGTGGCGTCCCGAGACGCCGATCTCGTAGTGAGCCAGCAGAGCTTCGATCCCCGCAGGCGTGCACGGCACCGGCCCGGGGAGCGAAAGCGCGAGGCGGCCCATGTTGAGCGGATGGAGCCCGTCGACGTCCTTGTCGGGGTCCACCTCCACCAGCGCCGCCTCGTAGTCGATCTGCGGCGGCGTCGGGTGCTGTACGAGCATGGCGTGCACCCGGGGGTCGGCGTTGAACGCCCTGATGGCCGCCACCAGATCCGCTTGCGAGGCGCTGCCGGGCAGGTGCACGTTGGGCGAGACCATCCCCAGCTCCTCTGCCTTCTTCTGCTTCATCCGGATGTAGCCGGCGCTCGCGTCGTCGTCGCCGACGAGGATCGTGGCGAGACCCGGCGTCACGCCGCGGCGCGCTAGCGCCTCCACCCGCTTGGCCACGTCGGACAGCACCACCTCTGCGACCGGTCCCCCCGGCATCAAGATCGCTGTCAATGCCGGAAGTGGCGTTCGCCGGTGAGCACCATCACGATCTCGCGCTCGTCGGCCGCCGCCACGATCTCCGCGTCGCGCACCGAGCCGCCGGGCTGGACGACGCACCTCACCCCGGCGTCGGCCAGGACGTCCAACCCGTCACGAAAGGGAAAGAAGGCGTCGCTCGCCGCGGCCGCTCCCTGCGCGCGCGAACCCGCTTTGCGGACGGCGATCTCGGCCGCTTCTACCCTGCTCTGCTGGCCCGCCCCGACCCCGACCGCTTGTCCGCCGCCAGCGACCACGATCGCGTTCGACGAGGTCCGGGCGCAGACCCGCCATGCGAGCTCGAGGTCGCGCCACTGCGCCTCGTCGGGCGCGGCCTTGGTCACGACCTGCCACACTTCACGGGTCGCGCCCAAGCGATCGGGTTCCTGGACCAGGTAACCGCCCCCGAGCGAACGCACCTCGTAATCAACACGCTCCTGGCCGGGCGCACTGTAAGGGGGGCCCTCGAGAATCCGGGTGGACCTGCGCCTGGAGGCCAGCACCTCGACTGCGGCGGGCTCCCACCCGGTCGCGACGACGACGTCGGCCTGGGGTCCCTCGGCCACGGCGTCGGCGACCGCCCGCGTGCACCTGCCGCCGATCGCGACGATCCCACCGAAGGCTGACACCGGGTCGGAGTCGAGAGCGAGGCGGTAGGCCTCGGGCAGGTCGGCGGCGACAGCGGCTCCGCACGGATTCGCGTGCTTCACGATCACCACCGCCACCTCGCGCTCGCCCGGAAGCTCGTGCACGAGCCGCCACGCTGCATCGGTGTCGAACAGGTTCAGGTAGCTCAGCCGGCTGCCGCCGTGCTGCACCACCCCGTCCCACCATGTCGGCCGACCATGGACCCGGTAACGGGCGCCGCGCTGGTGGGGGTTCTCGCCGTAGCGCAGCTCACCGGCGAGCTCGAGGGTCAGGTGCAGGCTCGGCGGGAACGCTGTGTCGTCCGAGCGCTGCGCGGCTTTGTCAGAGCGCTGCGCGGCTTGCTCAGGGCGCTGCGCGGCTTTGTCAGGGCGCTGCGCGGTTTGCTCCGAGCGCTGCGCGGTTTGCTCCGAGCGCTGTGGCTCGTCGAACCACGCCACGATCGCAGCGTCGTATGCGGCGGTGTGGGCGAACGCTGCGCGCGCCAGACGCCGGCGGGTCACGTCAGACAACACGCCGCTGGCTCGCAGCTCGCCGAGGGCCTCGGTGTATTCCGACGGGTCGACGAGGATCCCCACGTGGTCGTGGTTCTTCGCGGCCGCGCGCACCATCGTCGGGCCCCCGACGTCGATCATCTCGACCGAGGGTCGGGACTCGAACGGGTAGAGGTTGCACACCACGAGGTCGATCGGGACGATGCCCTGCGCCTCCAAGTCCGCCAGATGCTCGGGCTTGGAGCGGTCGGCAAGGATGCCACCGTGCACCGCGGGGTGGAGCGTCTTCACGCGTCCACCGAGCATCTCGGGGATCCCGGTGAGCTCCGGCACCTGCCCGTGCGCCACCCCCGCCTCGGCGAGCACCTCCGAGGTGCCTCCGCTCGCCACCAGCTCCCAACCAAGCTCTTCGAGCCCGCGGGCGAGCTCGACCAGGCCGCTCTTGTCGTACACCGATAGCAGCGCCCTCATCGGCGCGACCTCGCCGCCACCGAGGAGGCCTCGAGCTCGCCGATGAAGCGTCGCAAAGTCGCAGGGTAGAGCCGGCGCTCCGTTTGCTTGATCCTCTCGTGCAGGGTCTCGACGGTGTCGCCGGGGAGCACCGGCACCTCCTCCTGCGCGAGTACCGGCCCGGCGTCCGTCTCCAGCGTGGCGAGGTGCACGGTGCACCCCGTGGCCGTCACGCCGGCCGCCAACGCCTCGGACACCGCGTGCCAGCCGGGGAAAGCGGGCAGCAGCGAGGGGTGGGTGTTGAGGATCCGCCCGGGGTAGACGTCGTGGACATGCCGCGAGAGCACGGTGCCGAAGCCCGCCATCGCCACGAGGTCGAGCCGGTACGCGCCGAGCACTTCCACCAGCTCGCTCGTGTAGCCCTCGCGATCGAAGGCTGCTCCGAAGCCGCCGTGGGCGGCCCGGTCCACGAGCTCGGTCGCGACTGCGGCTCTCTCGGCGATCTCGAGACCGCGACAGGGACGGTCCGCCGCCACGAGCACGATCGGCAGGTCGGCCCCTAGAAGGGCTTCGAGGATGCTCCCGGTACCGGAGACGAGCACCCCGACGCGCACGCCGGCCAACCTACCAGCAGGGGCTAGAACCGGAATCTGTGCACACAGGGTCGAGGGCGTGCGAGGAGCGGCCAGTTGCCCCGACACCTGGCGGCGGTGTCGCCACGTCATTGGGCCCTGGGTCACGACGTGTGTGGCCCCTCACCGAACTCGGCGCGTCAGGCGAGGTTCTTGACCACCTCCACCATCAGCTCGGCGGCCTCGGTCGGGTTCAGCGCGACGGTGGCGCCGGCGGCGGCAAGCGCTTCCATCTTCGCCTGGGCGGTGCCCTGCGAGCCGGAGATGATGGCGCCGGCGTGGCCCATCTTGCGGCCCGGGGGAGCGGTGACCCCTGCGATGTAGCAGACGACGGGTTTGGTCATCTGCTCGGCGATGAACGTTGCCGCGCGCTCTTCTTCGGAGCCGCCGATCTCCCCGATCATCATCACCGCGCGTGTCTCGGCGTCCTCCTCGAACGCCGACAGGCAGTCGATGAACCCCGTACCCGGCACCGGGTCGCCGCCGATCCCGACGCAGGTCGTCTGGCCCACGTTCTGCTGGGAGAGCTCGTGCAACGCCTGATAAGTGAGCGTGCCCGAGCGGCTAACGATGCCGACGGGTCCGCCGGGGAGCGCGATGGCGCCGGAGGTGATGCCGATGTTGCACTTACCCGGCGAGATCACGCCGGGACAGTTGGGCCCGAGCAGGCGGGTGCCGGGGTGGTCGCGACGCAGCCGGTTGAAGAACAGCGCCTCGTCCTGGGCGGGTATGCCCTCGGTGATGCACACGATGAAGCGCACTCCCGCCTCCGCCGCCTCGACGATCGCGTCGGGGGCGAACCTGGGCGGCACCACGACGAAGGACGCGTCGGCCCCGGTGACTGCCACGGCCTCGGCCACGGTGTCGTAGACGGGGACGCCGTCTACATCGGACCCGCCCTTTCCCGGGGTGACTCCCCCGACGACCTTGGTCCCGTAGTCGCGGTTGCGCAGCCCGTGGAACCTGCCCTGCCCGCCGGTGAGCCCCTGCACCACCACCTTCGTGTGCTCGTCGACGAAGATGCTCACGGCCGGCCGCTCCCTGCTAGGGCGACGGCCCTGCGAGCCGCGCCGACCATCGTGTCCTCGACCACAACCCGGTCCGAAAGGTGGCCGGCGAGTATCCGGTGGCCCTCCTCCGCGTTGGTGCCGTCGAGGCGCAGCACGATCGGTGACCGCAGCTCCACGCGGCGAAGCGCCTCCACCACTCCGTTGGCCACCTCGTCGACCTTCGTGATACCTCCGAATATGTTCACGAAGATCGACCGGACGGCCTCGTCGGTGTTGATGACCTCGAGCGCGGCGGCCATCACGTCCGCGTTGGCACCGCCTCCGATGTCGAGGAAGTTCGCCGCGCTACCTCCCACCTGGTTGACCACGTCGAGAGTGCTCATGGCGAGTCCCGCCCCGTTGGCGATTATCCCGACCGAGCCCGACAGTCCTATGTAATTGAGTCCCTTCTCCTTGGCCAGCAGCTCACGCGGGTCGAGCTCCTCCGTGCCCGCGAACTCGGACCACTCCGGGTGCCGGAAAGCCGCATTGTCGTCGAGGGTGACCTTGGCATCGAGCGCCCTGACCTGACCGTCGGGCGTGAGGATCATCGGGTTGATCTCCGCCAGGTCGCAGTCGCCGCTCACGTAGCACTCGTAGAGCTTCAATAGGATCTCGGCCGCCTGCGCTCGGGCCTCCACGTCTATACCGGCCTCTTCCACGAGCCGCTCCGCCTCGGCGCGCTTCAGGCCGTCGACCGGGTCGACGTGCAGGCGGGCGATCGCGCCGGGGTCGGTCGCAGCGACCTCCTCGATGTCGACCCCACCCTTGGCCGAGACCATGCAGAGGTGGAGCTTCGCCGAGCGGTCGAGGGTGAAGCTGGCGTAGTACTCGCGCTCTATGTCCGACGACTTCTCGATCCAAAGCCGCCGCACCACGTGACCCTTTATGTCCATCCCCAAGATGGTCGACGCGTGGACCAGCAGCTGGTCCGTGTCGTAGGCGAGCTGAATGCCGCCCGCCTTGCCTCTTCCGCCGACCTTCACCTGCGCCTTCACCGTGACGGGAAAACCGAGCTCCTCGGCGCGCGCCCGCGCCTCGGAGACCGTGTCGGCCACCGCCCCCGGTGAGACGGGGACGCCGAAGCGAGCGAAGTACTGCTTGCCCTGGTACTCGTAGAGATCCACCTGTCAGCCTCCGGTAGCCGCTTCCTCGCGGCGCTCGAGCGCCTCGGTCAGGTGCTCGATGATCGTGGGGAGCGACGCACCGGGGGTGAAGACCTCGGCCACCCCCATTTCCTTGAGCTTCGGTATGTCGGCCTCGGGGATGATCCCGCCCACGATCAGCAGCACGTCGTCGAGCCCTTGCTCGCGAAGCCCCTCTACGACCCTCGGAACCAGGGTGAGGTGCGCTCCAGACAGAAGCGACAGCCCCACCGCGTCTGCGTCCTCCTGGAGCGCCGCTTGCACCACCTGTTCGGGGGTCTGGTGAAGGCCCGTGTAGATCACCTCGAACCCGGCGTCGCGAAGTGCACGAGCGATGACCTTGGCCCCCCGGTCGTGGCCGTCGAGGCCCGGCTTGGCCACGATCACTCGGTAGGGACGCCTCATCGGGCAACGAGTGTAGGCACCAGGGCCTACACGGGGTCCAAACGGGGCCGGTGGTAGCGTGGCCGCGAACGGATCGCGCCCGACCTGCGGTGCGGCCCGTGCCCCGACCCATGGTCCGCGCCGCCGAAGAAGACCACCTGAGCGATGCAGCCAGCGCGCCTGGCGCGGTGGCCGACCGGGCTGCGCTCCGGGTCGATGTCCCCCTCGAAGAGGGGCCCAGACGACGGGGTACCTGGTGGGGGCTCGCGCGCATCGCCAGGCCTCGCCAGTGGGTGAAGAACCTCCTCGTCTTCGCGGCCCCCGGGGCTGCCGGCGTGCTCTCCCACGGGCACGTGGCCCTGCGCGCAGGCGGGGCATTCGGGATCTTCTGCGTCGCCGCTTCCGGCACCTACTTCTTGAACGACACCTTCGACGCCGCGGCCGACCGCCACCACCCGATCAAGCGCTTCCGGCCCGTGGCCGCGGGGGACGTGAGCGCTGGGGTCGCTGCGGCCGTCGGGATCGTGCTCGTGGCGGCGTCGGTGGTGCTCGCATGGTGGCTGGCCGGTTGGCACCTGGCGCTCGTGATAGCGATATACGGCGCGGTCTCGGCCGCCTACTCGTTGCGGCTCAAGCACGAGCCGGTGGTGGACCTGGCGTGCGTGTCGTCGGGCTTCGTGCTGCGGGCGATCGCAGGAGGCGTTGCGACCGGCGTGTTCCTGTCGGACTGGTTCCTCATCGTGGCTTCATTCGGCTCGCTCCTCGTGGTGGCCGGCAAGAGGAGCGCTGAGCACACCGATCTCGGTGAGCTTCGCGCCGCGCACAGAAGGGCGCTCGCCGCCTATCCGCCGGCGTTCCTGCGATCGGTGAGGCTGATAGCCGCCGGGGTCACGCTGTCCGCCTACTGCCTCTGGGCGTTCGAGCGCGCCGCGCAGATCGGGGTGGGCCACCACCCGATCTGGTTCGAGCTCTCGATCGTGCCCTTCGTGATGGCGGTGCTGCACGTGGAGCTGCGCTTCGAGTGGGGTCAGGGAGGCGCTCCCGAGGATCTCGCCCTCGGAGACCACATGCTCCAGGTGCTCGGCATCGCGTGGGTGGCGCTGTTCGCGGTCGGCGTCTACGGGTGAGCGGGCCGGCATCGCGCCCCGCTGGGCCTCCTAGATGAGCCAACCGGCGTCGCAGCTCGGAGCGTCGGGGAGCCGGCGGCTGTTGAGCGGCTGGGGCCGGACGGCGCCGAGCGCCGCGGAGCTGGTACGCCCTTCGAGCCCCGAGCAGGTCCAGGCGCTGCTCGAGACTGCGCGCTCGTCGGCGCACGCGGTGGTGGCGCGTGGCCTCGGCCGCTCCTACGGGGACGCCGCGCAGTCGGCCGGCGGGACGGTGGTCGACACCACCGCGCTCTGCGGCGTGCTCGACTCCGACCTCACCTCTGGCTGGGCGCGCGTCGGCGCGGGGACGAGCCTCGACGCGCTGATGCGCTCACTGGTGCCGAAGGGCTGGTGGGTGCCGGTCACCCCCGGGACGCGGCACGTGACGGTCGGCGGGGCGATCGCTGCCGACATCCACGGCAAGAACCATCACCGCGACGGTTCGTGGTGCGAGCACGTGAGCTCGATCGTGCTCGCCACTCCTTCGGGGACCGTGGAGGTATCTCCCGAGCGCGATCCCGAGCTGTTCTGGGCCACCAGCGGCGGGATGGGGCTCACCGGGATCGTCCTCGAGGCGACTGTGCGGCTGACCGCCATAGAGACGTCCTACGTCCTCGTGGACACCGAGAGGGCCACCGACCTGGAGGACTGCATGGCCCGCATGACCGCGCGCGACCACGAGTACCGCTACTCCGTCGCATGGATCGACTGTCTCGCGCGAGGCCGCAAGCTCGGCAGGGCGGTGCTCACCCGCGCCGACCACGCGCGTCAGGGAGATCTGCCCGACCGGGGTGCCCGGGCGTCACGGTCGCACTCTGCGGGTCGCAGAGGGTCGAACCCTTTGCACTTCGAGCCCAAGGTGCTCTTCGACATCCCGTTCACACCTCCCGGGGGCCTGCTCAACCCGCTCACCGTCGCCGCGTTCAACGAGGCCTGGTTCCGCCGCGCGCCGCGCTCGAGGCAGGGCCAGCGCACCACGCTGTCCTCGTACTTCCATCCGCTCGACGCGCTCGGGTCCTGGAACCGCCTCTACGGGCCGAGAGGCTTCGTGCAGTACCAATTCGTCGTGCCCTTCGGAGCAGAAGCGGCTCTGCGCCGCGTGCTCGAGCGGCTGAGCGAGAAGCGCGTCGCCTCGTTCCTGGCGGTGCTCAAGCGCTTCGGAGAGGCGGATCCCGGCCCGATGTCCTTTCCGAGCGCAGGTTGGACGCTCGCTCTCGACATGCCGGCGGGCTCGTACGGCCTCGGCTCGTTGCTCGACGAGCTCGACTCGGTTGTCGTCGACGCCGGGGGCCGCGTCTACCTGGCCAAGGACTCGCGCCTTCGCCCGGAGCTACTCGCGGCCATGTACCCGCGTCTGGAGGAGTGGCGCGCTGTGCGCGCCCGCGTGGACCCTGAAGGGGTCCTCGTCTCGGACCTCGCGCGCAGGGTGGGCCTCGTGGAGCAGCAGGGCGTGTCCCGTAAGGCCGTCTCGCGCCGGCGCCCGCGGGCACGAAAGGTGGTAGGCGCGCGATGAGCGCGTCGAGCGCGTCGAGCGCAACTGCAGGCACTCCGTGAACGACGCTCTGGGCATGCCCCAAACCGCGGTGGTGCTCGGCGGCACCTCGGACATTGCGCGCTGCGTGATGCGGGGGCTCGCGGCCCGGCGTCTGCGCCATGCGGTCCTCGCCGGCCGCGACGAGGTGGGGCTCCAGGCTGCTGCGAAGGAGCTGGAGGCGCTCGGCGTGGGCTCGGTCGAGACGGTGACCTGGGACGCCACCGACTTCGCCGCCCACGCGGCGCTCGCCGCCGACGTCGCACGTCGCATGGGTCAGCTCGACCTCGTGCTCGTCGCCGCCGGCGCACTGGGGGACCAGGAGCAGTGCGAAGTGGACCCGCAGGCGACGGCCACGCTGCTCGACACCAACATGACGGGCCCCGCCGCCGCCATGATCGCCTTCGCCGGTGTGCTGCGCTCGCAGGGCCACGGGAGGCTCGTGGTCCTCTCTTCCGTCGCCGGAGTGCGAGTGAGGAGGTCCAACTTCGTCTACGGCGCCTCGAAGGCGGGTCTCGACGGGTTCGCGCAGGGCCTTGCCGAGGCCCTTCGGCATAGCGGTGCAGGCGTGACAATCGTTCGCCCGGGTTGGGTGGCAACGCGCATGACCGCTGGGCGCTCCCCTGCACCGATGGCGACGACCCCGGAAGCGGTCGCGGCCGACGTTCTCGCGGGGCTCGAGCGGTCCGCGGAGGTCGTCTGGTCCCCGGCCACCTTGAAGATGGTCTTCGGCGTGCTCCGGGTCCTGCCGAAGTCGATCTGGCGTCTCGTTCCCGGCTGAGCGGCGCCACCTCCGGCCGACAGCCGGCGAGCCGGGAGCCTCTCAAGCCGGCTCCGCTGCGACGAGCACTCCCTGGCGGCCTTCGTACCTGGCTAGCCCGCCGGGCACCCGGTCGGACTTCGAGACCTTCCAGCCGGCGGCCTCGAGCAGCTGGTCCGGCTCCTCGGGGCCGAAGCGGTCGAGCCGCGGCTCTCCGACCGTCGCCACGGCCGTCTCTCTGACCCGGAGGGCAATCGTCTCGGAGATGCTCAGGTCGTGGGGCACGATCGGGAACGCCACCGCCAGTCTGCTGCCCTCGGCTGCTACCGCACGTGTGCTCGAGAGCAAGCCTGCGCTTACATCCCTAGGGAGATAACCGAGAAGGCCTTCGACCACGAAGAGGGAAGGCAGGGCCGGGTCGTGTCCCGCGTCGGCCAGCGACGCGACGAGATCGTCCCGCGTGAGGTCGACGGGCACGAACGTGATGCTCGGCGCTTGGATGCCAGCGTCGGCGAGGCGACGGCGTTTGTCGGCTTGTGTGGCGGGGTGGTCGACCTCCCACCAGCGCACAGCTGGGGTGGCGAAGCGAAGCGCACGCCCGTCGTAGCCGGCCGCGACGATGACGATCTGCGTCGTGCCGCGATGGATCGCCCCGAGCGTCTCGTCGTCGAAGAAAGCCGTCCGTCGTTGCAAGCGGCGGCTCCAATCGAGACTTCGTGGCCATGGAGAGGAGCCAAGGGAGCGATAGAGACGGGCTTCTGCATCGGCGTCGCCCGTCGGGATTACAGGCCGCGACAACGTGGCGCGCGTGAGGGCGACATGACGAGCGGTGATCGAAGGCTTCGTCCCTCTCACGGGACGAGACTATGCGGAGGAATCAGGCCGAGAGCGCGAGTGCCAGCTCGTCGAGAGAGGCGATCAAGTCCTTGTCACGCTCGTAGGTGAGCACCTCCAGCGCTTGATGAGCCTCGACCCACCGGATCTCGTCGACCTCTGCTCCAGCGGAGAACGTCCCCTGTCCGACGATCTCCATCACCCAGTAGGCGACGACCTTGGGACGCCCGCGGCGATCGACGTACTCGGTGTAACCCGCGAACCTGGCAAGGCGGCACACGAGACCGGTCTCCTCCTCTACCTCGCGGATCGCGCCGTCCTCGAACGACTCCCCCGGGTCGAGCTTGCCCTTGGGCAACGACCAGTCCTCCCGTCTCGGGCGGTGGACCACGGCGATCTCGAGATTGCCGCCTTCGCCCCGCCGCAGGACCACGCCCCCGGCCGCTCTGACGACCCCGTCGCCGACGCCTGATCCGTCCACGGGCCCCGTCTCCTCTCTGCCCACCGGGGTCAGAACCTACCCCGTGCCCGCACGGTGGCGGCGGATTCCCGGCGAAGTAGCCTCGGCCGCGTGGCATCCCGCCCGACCGCGCCTTCCGGCATCGAGGTCGAGTGGCAATTCGACGCCATCGACCTGAGGCCGGTGGAGCGCTGGCTCGCCTCGATCCCTTCAGACTCGCAGCCCGCGGGGGCACTGGATGTGGTCGTCTCGTCCAAGCCCACCAAGCGCCTGGTGGACACGTACATGGACACCGAGGACTGGCGAGTGTCGCGCTCGGGGTACGTGCTGCGGATGCGACGGTACGGCACGACTGTCGAGGCGACGCTCAAGGACACGTCTTCGGCGAACGATGGGCTCCGCAAACGAACCGAGATCACCGAGGCCATCTCCGGGGAAGGGATGCAGGCGCTCGGAAGCGAAGGCCCGGTGGGCAGGCGAGTACGCGCTCTCGCCGGTAACCGCCCACTGAGGCAAGTTCTCGAGGTCCGCACCACGCGCCGCCCCCACGAGCTCATGGTCGGCGAGGAGGCGGTCGCGGAGGTCGCGCTCGACGAGACCGTGATCAACGCGGGTGAAGGACAGCGACCCGTCCGCCTCCGGCGAGTGGAGGTGGAGGTGGTGCCCAGGTGGGTGGACGCGCTCGGCACGCTGGTCGACGGCTTGAGGGACTCGTGCGGCCTCCAACCCGCCGCGTTGTCGAAGTTCGAGGCCGGTGTGCTGGCAGGGGGACTCGAGATCCCGGGTCCTCCCGACCTCGGCCCAACGCGTCTGCCCGAGAGCCCCACCGTGGGAGACGTCGCGTACGTGGTGCTCCGGCGAAACCTCGCGGCGATGCTCAAGCACGAGCCGGGGACGCGCCTCGGGGAGGACCCGGAGGAGCTCCACGACATGCGGGTGGCCACCAGGCGCATGCGCGCGGCCCTCTCCTTGTTTTCCGACTCCCTGCCCGCGAGGGCCCGGCACGTGCGCGACGAGCTCGGTTGGATCGGCCGGACCCTGGGAGCCGTTCGCGACCTCGACGTCCAGCTCGAGCGCCTCGACGAGTTGGCGGACGCTCTGCCCGAGCAGGAAAAGGGGGCGCTCGACGAGCTCGCGGGGCTGCTCGAGCAAGAACGCGAGGAGGCCCGCGGCGGGCTGCTCTCGTCCCTCGAGTCGGCGCGCTACGAACGCCTGGTGAGTTCCTACAGCGCGATGCTGCTCCTGGGCCCGTCGCGGCGCTCTGTCTCGGCTCGAGCTCCCGCCGCGGTTGTGGTGCCGGACCTCGTCGTCGCGCGCCATCGCTCCGCCACCAAAGCAGCGAGGCGTGCACAGCGAAGTGGAGAAGCAGAAGATTTCCATCTGCTCAGGATCCGTTGCAAGCGGCTGCGCTACGCGCTCGAGTTCGTGTCGGAGATCTACGAGGGGCGCACCGCCAAGATGGTGCGCCGCGTCGTGCGCCTCCAGGACCTGCTCGGCCTGATGCAGGACGCGCGGGTCGCGGCCGCGAGGCTGCACGAGCTGGCGACCACCGACGAGACGGACCTGTCGCGCGCCACGGTCTTCGTGATGGGTCAGGTCGCCGAGCGATATCGCTCGGAGGCCGATGTGGCGAGCCGGAAGCTGCCCGCGCACCTCGAGGACCTGAAGGGCTCGCGCTGGACGAAGCTCAAGGCCCTCATGGAGCGCAAACGCTTCGAGCTCGGCACCCTCTACGGTTGGCCGCTCCAGCCACCGTCTGCGGGCCCACGTCCGCCCCAACCACCTCGGCAACCCGCCCAGCAGCCCTCCCCGTTGCCCACCGTGCCGGCAGACCAGCCCACCGCGCAGAGAGCCCCGCCGAGCGCCGCGCCACTGGCCAGCGCCGCGGCGCAACGTGACGTCCATCCAGCGGTGCAGCCATCTGCGGCCCCCGCGGAGGATCTCGCACGTCCCACCCCGCAGCGTCCACCGCAGGGCGCGGAGGTGCAGCGGGGCACCGAAATGGCGCCCGGCCGCGAGGGCCCGCTGCCCGACGTCACCGGTCGCTGAGTTTTCGCATTCCGTTCACGCGGCGGTGACGGAGCGGACACCTTCGCCCCTTACGATCTGCGCGGAAGTGGTGCGATCCGCCGCATAAGGAGAAGAACGGTGCGCAGACTGTTGATCAGGCTCTCCGAGGCAGTGCGTTGGCTGACCGGGACCGGGGCTGTTGCCAATGCCCGCTTCGAGGTCGATCGGGCATCGACATCTGTGGCCGAGCTCGACGCCCAGCTCGACCGGGTGCCGGGACCGACCTCCCGTCGCGCCGCCTGAAGCGCCCTCGGTCCGGGTACTCCCAACCTCCCCAGGGACGTACCCGGGCCGACTGGGCGAGGTCCTCGCCCGCGCTTGCCGCTAGGACGGGCGCTCCGAGCCGCCTCCGGGAAGATCCGCGCGCTCGGCCCGATCGGCATGGCCCGAGTCGGCCCTGTGGACGAGAGCCGGTACGTGCTTGCGAAGCAGCCTGTGCCATAGCCCGAGGAAGGCGCTCAGCACGATCCCCACGTAGAGGACCCACGTCACCAGCTCCATGGGCGTCGGGCGGCTCACGTAGCCGAAGAAGCTGTGGACTATGTCGCCGAGCGCGCTGCCCTCGGACAGTGCGTGTGCAGAGTTCCACATCGGATGGGTGAGCAGCGGGAGCCAGCCGAGGGACTGGAGGTTCTCGACCGCGTCGACGAGCAGCCCCGCGGCGAAGACCATGAGGAGGGCCCCGACGATCTTGAAGAAGAGGCCTATGTTCACGTGGGTACCCAGCCGGTAGATGGCGAAGGCCAGAGCCAGAGCCAGCGCCAGCCCGATGGCGGCCCCGAGGACCGCGCCCTCGGCGCTGGTGGAGAAGACGACCGCCAGGGTGAAGACGACGGTCTCGAGCCCTTCGCGGCCAACGGCCTGGAACGCCAGCAGGAAGAGCCCTCTGCGCGCTCCCGAATCGAGGGCTGCCTCGGTCTTCGCCCGCAGCTCGGCGGAGAACGTCCGTGAGTGGTTGCGCATCCAGAAGGTCATGTAGGTGAGCACCGCGGCCGCCACCAGGAAGGTGCAGGTCTCGAAGATCGTCTGCACGCGCGAGCCGTCGTAGGAGCGGATGGTGTAGTACGCCGCGAGCCCGCCTCCGAGGGCCAGGACGAGGGCCACCGCCACCCCGGCGATGACGTCGGCGAAGTGTCTGCGCTGGCCTATGCGGTCCAGGTAGGCGAGGAGGATCGCGATGATCATGCTGGCCTCGATCCCCTCTCTCAAGAAGATCACCAACGTGGCCGCCACCATCGCCTCCTGCTCCACCGGCCGGTCCTGGCGCCCGGTGGTTCCGTTTCCCGACGTCCCGGCCGGCCCCCATCCCGCCGCAAGGAGGCGTGCCGTTATCGGCGCCTTAGGTTAGGCTACCCTTACTTCTGGCGCCAACCGGCCGACCAAGTCACCCCGCGGGCCCAATTAGGCTCTTGGCGTGCCCGAGCCGCTCCCCTCCGGCGGGGTCCACCCCCCCGTGGAGTTCCACCCGCCGCTCGAGGAGTACCTCGAGACCATCCAGGCGCTGACCGAGGAGGGCACCCCGGTCATCCAGGCGCGGATCGCCCACCGCCTGGGCCGGTCAGCCCCCTCGGTGTCCGAGATGCTCGACCGCTTGGCGGCCGACGGTTACGTGAGCCGCTCGGGCCGCCGGATCGCTCTCACCGACGCCGGGCGACGACTGGCGGACAGTGTGATCCGCAAGCACCGTCTCGCGGAGCGCCTGCTCGTGGACGTGATAGGGCTCCCTTGGCACAAGGCGCACCTCGAAGCCGGCCGCTGGGAGCACGTGATCTCCGACGAGGTGGAGCAGCGCCTGGTGGAGCTGCTCGGCAACCCGAGCACCTGCCCCCATGGGAACCCCATACCCGGCTCGGGCCGATCCGGAGGTGAGGGCGCTGCGGGCTCCTCCACACGGCGCAGCACCCAAATAAGCCTCGCGGAGGTCGACCCCGGGACGACCGTGCGGCTCGAGCGCATCACCGAGGAGGTCGAGCTCGACATGGCAACGTTGAAGTATCTCGACGACCACGGGTTCATCCCCGGGCGCTCGGCCCGGATCCGAGAGCGGTCGCCCGACGGCACGACGACGATCGACGTCGACGGACAGAGCATGGCGCTCGGCGCGGCGATCTGCCAGCAGCTGTTCGTCGCAGAGGTCTGACGAGCCCGCGGTCCGGCCGCCGACCAGACGACGAGCTGTGAGCGCCCGGATCGCGGTGGAGGAGGTGACGACTGCCACCGAAGACGTCGCGCGCGCCCTGGGGACCCTCCTCCCGCAGCTCTCGTCGTCGGCTTCGGCTCTCACCTTCGCAGAGGTCGACGAGATGGCGCGCTCAGACGCCACGGTGCTTCTGGTCGCGCGCGACGAGAGTGGAGAGATAGTTGGCTCTCTCACTCTCGCGCTGTTCCGGGTGCCCACGGGGCTACGGGCCTGGATCGAGGACGTGGTCGTCGACGAGACCCGGCGCGGCGGAGGTACCGGGTCCGCCCTCGTGAACGAGGCCCTGGCGCGCGCGGAGGCAGCCGGGGCGCGCACCGTGGACCTCACGTCGCGGCCCTCGCGGGAAGCGGCCAACCGCCTGTACGTGAAGCTCGGCTTCGTCCAGCGGGAGACCAACGTCTACAGGTATACGGTGGAATCAGAGTGACTACCTCACACCCGCGAGCTTCGACAGCACGCGTTCCGTTGCGTCATCTCGCATCGGCCTCAGGAGTACTCGAATGACAAGGGCACAAGGGCGGATCGGAGAGAAATGGCTAGAAGAAAAGCAAGAGGACGGCCGGTCCTCGGGGCCATCTCGGGATTGCTGTTCGGCTTCTTCCTGAGCTTGACGCTCAGCGTCTTCGCGGGCGTGCCGTTGAACAGCATCCTCTATTTCATCCTCACTGCAGTGGGACTAGTCGCCGGCCTCGCTCTGGGACTGAGCGGCCCGTTTGTTCGAAAGAAGCACCGCGCCGCACTCTCGGTGCCGGAGCCCGCCACCTCTGGTGCTGCCGCGCAGCCGTCGCCCCTCCCGGCAGCGTGGGCTCCCACCCACGTCGTGCCTGAGCAGGGAATGCGGGCTTGGACCGCAGCGGATCCAAGTGCTCCTCCGGCCCCGGAACTTGATCCACTCCTGCCCGTGCAGGTAGTCGAGCGGGTAGGCGACTGGGGTCGCGTCGTGTGTGCCAACGGCTGGTCGACATGGGTGGATGCGAGAGCACTGCGCCCGGTGCCCTGAGAGAGAGGCCAACCGCCTCGGATCACAAGCAGTCCGCGGGCATCCGCAAGATTGACTGCCGGCCGGCGCGGTGATCTGCTGCTCGCACTGGGAGGACTGCTCAGAGAGGTGGGCCATGGATTTGGAGCTCGAATTCACCTACGAGGCTGAGCTCGGAGAACCGCTCATGCTCCCGAACGGCCCCTACGGCACGAGGGTGGTCGTCCCCGCTGTCGGAGGTCAGGCCAAGGGAGATCGGATCAGCGGAACCTTCGTAGGCGGTGGCGGCGACTGGCTCCTCGTCGGTCCCGATGGTTGGGGTCGGCTCGACGTTCGCGGGCAGCTTCAGACCTACGACGGCGCCTTGCTGTACGTGACCTACGGCGGCGTCCTCGAGATGAACGAGAAGGTGATGGCGGCCATGACGAGCACCGACGAGACGACGTTCGACGACCAGTACTTCCGTACGACGCCACGGCTCGAGACCGGAGACGAGCGCTACGCGTGGGTCAACCAGACGATCTTCGCTGCAAGGGGACGAGTCGCAGCGAAAGGCGTCGAGTACGAGGTCTACCGCGTCACCTAGTAGGACCTACGAGTGATGGAGGAGGGTTCGGCCACGGAGCGCCAGATCCTGTCGCTGCGCGCGTTGAGCGGGGACGACTGGCGTGAATGGCGCGAGCTGCGACTGCAAGCCTTGGCCGAGGCGCCATATGCCTTCAGCTCGACGCTGGCCGAATGGACAGGCCCGGGAGACTCCGAGGAGCGCTGGCGGCGCCGGCTCGCCGACGTGGCGTATAACGTCCTCGCAGTTTCCGAAGGTCAGGCGGTGGGAATGGTGAGCTGCACCTCGGCCGTCGGCGAGGAGGTCGAGCTCGTCTCGATGTGGGTAGCTCCGTGGGCGAGGGGCCGCGGAGTCGGCGACGCCTTGGTGGAGGCGGTGGTGACGCGGGCCACCGAGCAAGGGGCTCGTCGTGTTGTACTTGCGGTCTGGGAGCACAACGAGCATGCCGTGGAGCTCTACCTGCGCCACGGGTTCGTCGACGGCGGCCCGTCCGCGACGTGCCCGGAGGGACCGGACGCCGAGCGCAAGATGGTGCGCGAGATCTGAAGGGACACCCACGACCATGACCGACTTCGACACGACGATCACAGACCGGCTGCTCACCACGACCCGAGCGGTACGCAAGCGTCTCGACCTCGAGCGGCCGGTGGAGACGCCGTTGATCCTCGACTGCCTGCGCGTGGCGCTCCAGGCGCCTACAGGAAGCAACGCGCAAGGCTGGCGCTGGCTCGTCGTCACCGATCCCGCAAAGCGGGCGGAGCTCGCTCGTCTCTACGCCGAGGGCGGAGCCGGCTACCTGAGGTCGGCGGCGAAGAACGAGATGGACGATCAGACCCGCCGCGTGTACGAGAGCGCCCTTCACCTGACCGAGATCCTCGACAGGGTCCCCGTACACGTGATCCCCTGCGTGCACGGCCGAGCCGAAAAGGCACCAAACATCGCTTCGGCATCGATGTACGGGTCGATAATTCCCGCCGTCTGGAGCTTCATGCTCGCGTTGCGGAGCCGGGGGCTCGGCTCGGCGTGGACGACGCTGCACCTGTTCAAGGAAAAGGAGGCGGCGGAGCTGCTCGGGATTCCTGCCGACGTCACCCAGGTCGCCCTGGTGCCGGTCGCCTACACCACGGGTGGGGACTTCAAACCGGCGAGGCGCCGGCCCGCCGAGGAAGTCACCTACTGGGACGCTTGGGGCGCCACGAGACCGTAAGTGCTCAGGCGGTAGGCGTCCCGGGGCCGGCGTCCTAGAAGCTCAGGAGATGGGCAAGGCGTTGGCCCACACCGCGATCCGGTCGCGCCCGGCGTGCTTGGCCGAGTACAGCGCCTGGTCTGCCCGGCGGAACACGTCTTCCAAGTCGTCGTCCGGTCCCCTCCAAGTGGCGGTCCCATAGCTGACCGTCGCCTCTACAGGCAGCCGGCAATTGCGCGCATGGAACTGCAGGCGCTGGGCAACCTGCTCCGAGCGCACCGACCCGGTCTCGGGCAGCAGGATCGCGAACTCGTCACCCCCGATTCGCCCGACAACGTCCGAGTCGCGCGCACCGGAGAGGAACGCCTGTGCGACCGAGCGCAGCACGGCGTCTCCCACGTCGTGGCCGTAGGTGTCGTTGATCGTCTTGAAGGAATCGAGGTCCGCGATCACGAGGCTGAACGCATTGCCGTAGCGTCTGGCGCGCGCCGCCTCGGCTTGGAGTGCTCGCCTGAACGACAGGTAAGACAGGCATCCTGTGAGCCCGTCGTGGGTCGCCATCTCGTGGAGACGGGCGCCCAGGCGGTTGCGCGCTCTTTCCTGAACGAGCCGATTGATGGACGCCATCACCGATATGCCACCTGTGAGCGCCAGCATCACCCCCGTGACGAGACTGCGTGAAGCGCCCGGCGCAGGCTCGGCGAGGACCAGCGCTACGAAGAGGGCCTCGGCGGACAAGGCGAGCACGCAGACATCGAGTGGTGGGTAGACGAGGGCCCCGAAGAGCACCGGGAGCACGAGCATCACCAGGAGGGGGCTCCTGCTCCCACCGTCGAGCCCGATGGCGGTGGCGATCGAGGCGAGCGTCGCGAGAGACCAGATCATGAAGAAGGCCCTGCGGTACCTGGTTCGAACGGCTCGCCGTCCGATCGGCCCAAAGACGGCCAGCCACCACACGACGAGTGCCCCGCCGAACACCTCGAGCGCCCCCCGATCCGGTCCGTGGGGAGTGAGCACCAGGTAGAGGAGCAGGGCGAACACACCGATCACGAACGAAGCGACTCCCATGTCGACATGCCGGCGCCAGAAGGCGTCCGCGTGGCGACCCTCGACCTGGCCTGCGTCACTGTCGATCGTCTTCCGGCGCATGCCGCACTCCCTCGGTAGCCATGGCTACGCCCCGTCGCAGGAGCTATCTATAGATCGACTATCCGCCCGGGAGTATTGAGGCGCTAGAGCCATTCGGCCTCTCGGGTCGGCCCTGCACGAAGCCGCGCAAGTCTCGTCGAACCCGGGGCAGGAGGGGTGGAGCCCCCTCCGCCCGTTGGCGAGGCCAGTCCTCAGGCCGGGGTGGGGGGATCGGGAGGAGCGGCCCCGCGGCCTTCGTGGCTACCGTCCGTGGTCCTTTCTCCGTGGTGTCTCCACGCCCACTCGGCCCGCTGGAGGACCTCCCTGAGCGGCAGACCGGTGCGGGCCGACACTCGGGCCGCGTCGCTCTGCTCCGCCTTCACCCGGCCCGGGCTCACCTTCACGTGCACCGGCAGGCCCTCGACCGCCACAACCCCGGACGAGCGCGACGAGGGCCAGCGCTCGAGCACAAGCCCGCGCACTCCCAGGGTCCCGGTCTCGGCTTGCAGGGCTCGCCGCACGGGCTCGACCAGCGCCGGGTCGACCAGGGCGCTCACGGTGTGCCCGGGCCGGCCCTTCTTCATGAGGATCGGCGTTATCCAGGCGTCGTGCGCACCCTCCTCTAGCAACGCCTCCACGGCGTGGGCGAGCACCTCGCCGGTGGCGTCATCGAGGTTTGACTCGAGGAGGACGACGGGCTGCCCCCGAGACGCGGAGTCGACGAGAGCCTGGCCCACCACGACCTGAGTGCAGTTGGGCAGCCCATCGATCTCCGCACTGCCTGCGCCGAATCCAGTCGCCTCGACGCGCATCGGTGGTAGAGGTCCGAACGCGCTCCCCAGCGCAGCGAGGATCGCCGCCCCGGTGGGCGTCGTGAGCTCGACGGCGAGGTCGCGGCCCCAGGTGGGGATCCCGCGCAGCAATTGCACCACCGCGGGCGAAGGGTTCGGCAAGAGTCCGTGCGCGCCGCGCACGGTCCCCGTGCCGGTTGCCACCGACGACGCGCACAGCGTGTCGATTCCCAGTACCTCGAGCGCTGCCGCGGTGCCGACCACGTCGATCACCGTGTCGTGCGACCCGACCTCGTGGAAGTGGACCCTTTCGGGAGGCCTGCGGTGCAACCGCCCCTCGACCTCTGCGAGCACAGCGAACGTCTGGAGCGAGCGCGACGCCACGCGTTCTGGAAGACGCGCCTCCTCGATGAGTGCAACGATGTGGGAGTGAGTGCGGATCACGACGTCGTCGGTCACGTCGACGATCGCGCGAGTGGCCGCTATCCCTCCTCGCAACACGGGTTCCGCACTCAGGTTCCAGCCGTGCAAGGGCAGCCGGTACAGCAAGCTCGTGACCTCGGACAGGTCGGCCCCCGCGTCGAGCAGTGATCCGAGAGCCATGTCGCCTGCGATGCCCGCGAAGCAGTGGAACCATGCCAGCCTCTCGGGCCGGGACTCTACGGGTCTCGTCGTCGTGGCTGCTCCGTCTGGGCCGCTCGTAGGGTCGTGGCCTGCCGGGGAGGCGCCGTCGGTCGTCAAGACAGGACCCGGGACATCGCGCATGCGGCGCCGAACCCGTTGTCGATGCCCACCACGGTGAGCCCAGGGACACACGAGGACAGCATCGCAAGCAGGGCCGTCACGCCTTCGAGTCCTGCGCCGTAACCGGCGGAGGTGGGCACCGCCACGACGGGCGCGGCGGTGACACCGGCCACCAGGCTGGCCAAGGCCCCTTCCATCCCTGCAACCACGACCACGCCGTCCGCTCCGGAGATCTCATCCAGCGACGCGAGCAACCGGTGCACACCGGCCACCCCGCAATCGGCCAAGAGCAGCGGGCGAAACCCGAACGCGCGGAGCACGGCGATGCACTCGCTCGCCACGGCGAGGTCCGCTGTACCCGCCGTTATCACAACCACGCGAGAGGGCCGCTCGGCAGCGCCGCGCCAAGCGACGGTGAACATCTCGCCGGTGACGTTCTTCTCGCCCTCAGGGGCGACCTCGAGCACCGCCTCTACCTGCTCGGGGTCGGCCCTCGTGAGCACCACGGGCGCGGAGCCCGGCTCGGACAGCAACTCGGCCACCAGGGCTGCGCAGTGCTCCGGGCTCTTGCCCGGTGCGTACACGGCTTCCCCGATGCCCTGACGCAGCGCGCGGTGGTGGTCGACACGGGCGAAGCCCAAATCTGCGAACGGCAGGCGCCTCAAGCGCACCAGAGCCTCGTCGGGACCCAGGACCCCGGCGCGAACATCCTCGAGGAGTTGGCTCAGGGCGGGTTCGTCCATCTTCGACCACTATCCTGCCTGCTCGTGAACGGGCTTGCGACCTCGGGAGCCGCGCCGGAGGACTCGAAAGAGGCGAAGGAGCCAGGCTCTCGCGGGATCGCTGCCACAGGGCCGGCAGTGAGGGCCGGCAGCGCGGTATCGATCGCCTTCCTGGGACCGGCGGGCACCTTCACCGAGGAGGCGCTGTTCACGCAGCCGGACCTCGCCCAAGCGCAGGTCGTCCCCCTCCCCAGCCTTTCCGAGGTGGTGGAGGCCGTCAGCACCGGGCGCACAGACCTCGCCTTCGTCCCGATCGAGAACTCGATCGAGGGGACAGTCCACGCCACGGTGGACACCCTCGTGTTCGATGTGGACCTGCTGGTCCAGCGAGAGGTCGTGCTCGACGTGCACATGCACCTTCTCGCCCCGCGAGGCACCACGATCGAATCGGTCCGCCGGGTGCTGTCGTTCCCACACGCCTCGGCGCAGTGCAGGAAGTACCTGACCGAGCGACTACCGGGCGTGGAAGTGGTGGCCACCAGCTCGACGGCAGAGGCGGCCCGACTGCTCGGTGAGGAGCGCCGGCCCCACACGGCTGCGCTGGCGCCGCGCCTCGCGGCCGAGCTCTACGGGCTGGACGTGCTCGATTCCGCAGTGGAGGACCATTCCGACAATCAGACGCGCTTCGTGGCGCTGGCGGCTTCGGGAGTGCCCACCCCGACCGGTCACGACAAGACCAGCATCGTGTGCTTCCAGCGCGAGGACCGGCCGGGCAGCCTTCACGGGATCTTGAGCCAGTTCTCTGCTCGCAACATCAACCTCACCAAGCTCGAGTCACGTCCGACCAAGCGAGGCCTCGGTAGCTACTGTTTTCTGATTGATCTCGAGGGACACGTGGCGGACGAGGTCGTGTCCGACTGCCTGCGCGTGTTGCACGCCGAGCTCGCGGGTGTGAAGTTCCTCGGCTCCTATCCGGCTGCGGGTGCCCACGGCCCGGCCATGAGGGCCAGGGCCGACGCCGCCTGGCGCGACGCGGACGCTTGGATCGATTCGATCAGGTCGCAAGTGCGTCCGGCCTCGGGCCCCTGACGCAGCTTCCTGCGAATGCCCTGCGCGCCGAGCCAGGCGGTACTGTCGATCCTCCGGGAGGGGTGGCAGAGCGGACGAATGCGAGGCTCTTGAAAAGCCTTGGCCCAAAAGGCCCGGGGGTTCGAATCCCTCCCCCTCCGCTCTGTGATGTCGCGAGACATCGAGTACCGACCTGTGTCAAGACGGTGGCGAAAGTCTGGGCCGAGCCTCAGCAGGCGAGGTGTCCTCATGGAATGAATCGGCGCTTCACTGTGCAGTTGGTCCACGCCCAGATCGATCGTAGAAGAGGGAAGGGACCCCTCCCGATGACTCTGGTGCAACTACGAGCCAGCCTCACCAACGTTGATGGACATTCCCACGAGGTCAATTATGCCGATGTCCGGCGACTGAGGTGATCGCCGAGATCCCCAGAGCACGGCCGTTCGTGGTGTGGGTCGTCACCGGGATGGTGCTGGCGAGCTGTGGGCCCGCGCTCACCAATCACGGCCGGTCTTCGGTCCGCCCATCAGCTGAACGTCGCGCCCTAGATCCAGCTGTATTCGCCAGTGGTGCATGTGTCCTCTACCCCCCAATTGCTGGAGAGCGGCACCTGATCGTCTTTCTCGACGCCGGGTATGGCGGGTTGGATCCCGGAGCTGTTGTCAGAACTCGGTCCGGGAGGAGCGTGGAAGAGGCGGACCTGACGCTGAAAGTGGCCCTCGACGCTCTCGGCATGCTGCGCTCGAGAGGTTTCACTGTCGTGCTCTCGCGAACCGGACCCGGGTCGGTGGCAAGGCTGAGGCCACGGAAAATTGCGGGTGGGGTTCTCACAGGCCAGGGGGCGCATGACGACCTGGCGGCCCGAGACCATTGTGCCAACCAAGCCAAAGCGAACGTACTCGTCGGGATCTATTTCGACGCCGGAGGATCCGGTCAATCGGCAGGGTCGGCAACCACGTATGACCCGGCTCGGACGTTCGCGGAGAGGAATCTACAGCTGGCGGAGCTTCTCCAAGGCGACGTACTCAAGTACCTATCCGCGTCCGATTGGAACGTTCCCGATCACGGCGTGGCGCAGGACGTGGCGTTCGTCGATTCGGCACGTGACGCCACTGTCGCAAACCGGCCCGTGATGCTTTTAGGACCCGCTGGGACCGACTCGACCCACCCGCCAAGCGCCATGCCGGGGGCTGTCATCGAGCCCCTCTCGCTCACCGACCCATTCGAAGCGGGCCTCGCGGCCAGTCCATCTGTTCAACACTCCATCGCTGCGGCAATAGCAGCAGCTGTGGGTCAGTTCCTGCCACCACCCGCTGTACCCGCACCTGCTCTGCTGTCACCGTCGATTTCGGGGCAGACCCTGTTTGCCGAGGACGTGGTGAACTCGGTGCCGCTCGTCGACGTTTGGCGCGTCCCGCCGGCGGGAGTGGGGCAGGGACCCATCACCGTGGCCGCCTTTGACCCCGCCCGGACCGAACTCTTGCTCCACGCCGGCAGCGTCCAGCCCGGATCCAACGGATCATGGCTCAACGGTCCCGAGGTGGGCCCTGCCGAGCGCGCCTCACTTCTTGCCGCGTTCAACGCTGGGTTCAAGACGGCCGACTCTCGGGGCGGATGGTTCTCAGAAGGTCGTAGTGCCGTCCCGCTCGTAGCCGGCGCGGCCAGTGTCGTCACCTACGCTGATGGCGGGGTGGACATCGGGTCATGGGGCACCGAGGTCCCCGCCCCCAACCGGGTTGTCGCCTCAGTCCGGCAGAACCTGCAACTGCTCATCGATAACGGCCAAGCACAGCTGCAGTCACCGAGCAGCGAGTACCAACTCGAGCAATGGTGGGGCGTCGCCTTCCAAGGAGCACCCCTCGTGGCCCGAAGCAGCCTCGGTATAACGGCCAACGGGACCCTGGTATGGGCCGCCGGCACCGATGTAAGCATCCCGGCGCTCACAGACGCTCTCCTCGCGCACGGGGTGGTCCGTGCGCTCGAGTTGGACATCAACGCCCCGCTGGTGCGCGGCTTCCTCTATTCGAATCCCGGAACGATCTATGGGGCTCCGGCAGTGGGCGATGGCGCGCTGCCCTTGGTGGAAGGTCAAACCCAAACCGCTGCTGACTTCACGGCTGCCGGCAGCGGATCGGCGGCTGTGCCCAACTGCACCTACATCACCACTTGCAGCCGCGACTTCTTCACCGTCATCAGTCGCTAGCCTCGTGAGCCTTTCCGCTCGCAGCGCCCACTGCCTCAGTCGAGCCGCGGTCAGGGATTCGTGTAGATGTCCGATCCGAAGGTGTTGGGGACGTCGGCTGCAAAGCCGAGACGAGACAGGCCGAACAGGTCCTCTATCGAGCCGAGCAGCGCGTAGTGATTGTAGGAGACGGCTGACACCGTGCCGGGCTTGATGAATCGCGACAGTGCCACCAGGCCGACCTTCCCGCCTCCCATGCCCGCGATTCCGGGCAGCGGCGAATCGGGCCCGGGCATCTCGTTGCAGCAGCTGCTCGTGTCCGCCGGCACTGCGCTGTAGTCGGACGCTTGGACGTCCCCAGGGAAGTTGGCCTCATCGAAGGTGACGAGAAGCAGGCCGCCGTCCTTATAGGCCGGGGAGTGAGTGATGATCGGCACCCAGACTCTCAGCCACAAATCGATGTCGCACACCGCACCGGCGGTCTCGTGGATAGTGGCGCACGTGGCCGACGTGGGCGTGGGCTCGTTCGTGCAGGGGTAGTCGTGGCCGTCGTCGCACACGTTGGGGACGATGAAAGACAGGTTGGGGGTGGTCGACTCGCTCTTCAGGTTGGTCACCAGACCCGTCGTGCCCGGCGGAGCACTCGAGGGCAGCGATCCGGTCGCGGTGCCCAGCGGGACGACCTTGTCGCACTCCGAAGCGTCGATGATGTTGTGGAAGTACACGAACGGGTCGTGGCGCGACACGTAGCCGTCCCCAGCTACCGCTGACTGCGTCCCGTCCTGCGTGTTCAAAGCCGGGTGACCGCAGACGGCTGATTCCCGGCTGGGGACGTTGCCCATGTCCTCCATGTAGCCCTTCCAGGCGAGACCCTTTGCAGTGAGCTGATTCGAGATGGTCTGGACCGAGCTGGGATAGACGCATCCGGCGCCGACGGCTTGGCCGTCGAGCGGGGTGCCCGTGCCTGCGACGACCGGAGGGAGGCCAACGAAATCGTCGTAGTACTGACAGTCAGCCTGGTTCTGGGGATTGGGCGCCTGGCCACTGATCATGGCGACGTAGTTGTCGTTGCTGAGGTGCCCGGTCCCGTAGTAGTTGGGCACATAGGCACCCTGTGTCTCGAGCGTCTTCAGGTAAGGGTCGCTGGCGAATGTGGCGCTCTCGGA
>DATKIB010000144.1:0-3161 GCA_035509915.1 Acidimicrobiales bacterium
CTGAACATGTTGCCGAGGTTGTCCAGGAACGCCTGTGGTCCGTGGGAAGTGCCGGTCCACGGCTCAATCTGTTTGAGTTCGGGGTTGTCGGTGTTGAGGGATACGTAGATGGCATCGGGCGCGACCAGACGGTTCACGACATCTGGGTCCAGCAAATTCTGGAGCCACTCACCTACAACCTCGAGGGGACTGACACTCACGGTTTCTCCCGTTCTCGTTGGCACCGAACGTTGGGTGCAGTTCATTGGACGAATCGATTTGCTCAGATTTTTTAGCTGGAGACGGGCGGGACTGAGTGGACAACGGTCTTGGCTTCTTGGAATTCGGAGATCGCAATCGGTCCGCGGAGACGCCCTACCCCGCTCTGCTTGAAGCCGCCTTCGGCGAATCCGTCGTTGATCGCTGCCCACGTGTTCGTCCAGACCGTGCCGACCTGGAGACCACGGCTGACCCGGTTGCTTACGTTCAGATCGTTCGTAAACACCCCCGCCGCCAGGCCCATCTCGCCTGCGTTGCCGCGCACAATGGCGTCGGCTTCGGTATCGAATACCTCGAAGGTGGCAACTGGCCCGAAAACCTCTTTCTGGACGATGTCAGTATTGACGTCGTCGACCTCGAGCAAACTCGGGCGATAGAACGAGCCAGAAGCAAGGGCGCCTTCAATAGCAGGACCACCTCGGACGATCGGCTTGGCGTAGGCGAGAGCGGTCCTGACCACGCCGTCGACTCTGGCGACGTTCGGCTTGTCGATTAGGGGACCCATATCTGTGTCCGGGTCGAGGCCGTCGCCGACCCGAATGTGTTCCAGAATGTCGGCAAGTCGTGAGCGGACTTCTTCGGCCACTCCTCGCTGAACGAGAATCCTGGAACCGGTCATGCAGAACTGGCCTGAGAATGTAGTGATACCCGCTGCCAGCAATGGCACCACCGACTCAAGATCGGCGTCGTCGAACACCAACATAGGGGTCTTGCCACCTAGCTCCAGATTCATACGTTTCAACGTCGCCGCGCCCGACGCAGCGATAATTCGACCGACGGGGCTGCTTCCCGTGTAACTGATGACCTGTACGTCCGGCGAAGCCACGAGGAACGGAGCACCGGTATTACCCGACTCGCTGAAAATGTTGACGACACCTCGAGGCAATAGCTTGGCCTCGGCAATGATCTGCGATACCAGGTTGGTGACCAAGGCGGTCTGGCCCGGCATTTTGACGACCACAGTGTTTCCGGCAGCAAGGGCGGGACCAAGAGAACGGATCAGCAACGCAACTGGGGAGTTCCATGGAACGATTATTCCGACCACCCCGGCCGGCTCCGGATAGGTGCTGTACCACTGTCCCGGCGCTACCTCGGCAGCGATTCCGGTATCGGTCAAAGCCATAGCCGCGTTGTGACGCAGCGTTGGGCTCGGCGACCCTCCCTCGAAGAGACCCTCGGAGATCTTCTTTCCGTTCTCCTTCGTAACGAGCGTCCCCAGTTCCTCGGCATGTGCCTCGAAATGCTCGGCCAACTCTGTTAGAGCTTGATTGCGAAGCCCTCGGTCGCGCGACCAGGCGGAGGCATCAAAAGAGCGACGGGCTGCGGCGATCGCAGATGCCGCCTCGACGTCGCTACCGTCGTACCACTGGCCCAGCACTTCTCCTGTGGCCGGGTTAGTCGATTCAGCAACGCTGCTCGAGTCGACCCATTCACCGTCGATCCAGTGTTGGGCAATGTCGGACATCTCATCCTCGCTTTTCGTACCGGTTGTGGCGTTTTGGTCCTGGAGCTACTTGCGGTAGCTGCCCTTTCGGAATTCGTCGACGAGTCCAGGGCGAGTGGGCTGCCAGCCAAGGACTGCACGCGCCTTCGCTGCTGTTGTGGCCTGGTCGAGTAGCAGCACCTCGGCGAAATACTCGCCGAGCCGAGCGCGGGCCTCGTCTTCAGATCCCGTAACCGCCCCAGGAGCACCCACTGCGGTGGCAGCAGCCTCGGTCAGTTCCGCGACCGTAGGGTTCTGGCCGTTTCCGATGACGTACGTGCCCCGAGCGGCGTCGTCTTCGAGCACGGCCCGGAATACCGCAGCAAGGTCGGCGACGTGGACGGTTGACCAGTGCTGTCTCCCGGTGCCGAGCATGATCAGGTTGCCATCGGCGTCTCGGGGAGAACCGAGCAGGACTCCCGGGACACCGCCACCGCCGTCGCCATAGGCGACGCTGGACACGATGACGATCCCGCGCATACCGGACACGCCCAAAATGCGGCTCAGGATTGCAGGCTCCCACGCCACCATCGCAGCGGCGTCAAAGGGCGACTCTTCCGTGATCGAGGTGTTGGCTCCGAACGTCCAGAGTCCAGCGATGTGCGCGTAGGGCTTGTCGTTGGCTCCGAACGCCTCGTTTGCAGCATCGACCACCGCGGAGTCCAAGTTCGCGCTGGTTTCGTCTCCAGGGCTCGCAGTGTGAACAGCACCGTCGGAGTCGCTGAACAACTTGACCACGGCCGGTCGGTCGTAGAGATCGACGACCGCCGCCCTGGCGCCTCTCGTGGCGACGAGTTCCGCCTCAGTTGCGTCGCGGACAAGCGCCGTTACTTCATGGTCGTGCTCCAGAAGCTCGGTCAGTATGTGCGATCCGATGAATCCGGTTGCACCGGTGAGCGCTATGTGCATGGTTTGTCCTCCTTGGACTTGGATTGTCGTGTCTCAGTTCGTGCAGCTCGCGGCATTAGATGCCCTTTAAGAGACGCGAGGTGAGCACGAGGTCGACGACCTGCGGCACCGTGTCGACTCGTGCCCAATCTCGTTGCCACTCGCACGCAAGGGATACCCAGGTGATTGGCTGAGCCCCAGCTTGGGCGACGCGCTGTAGACCAGTTTCGTGCGCCACCTGAGACGTGCCGCCCACGGCATCGACAACGGGATAGATCTCGTAGCCCTCTCGCATCGCGTCAAGGCTCGGAAAGGCGAGACACACCTCGGTCCATAGAGCGGTCATGATCAGCTTCTTGCGGCCGGTTGCTTCAACAGCACGGCGAAAATCGACGTCCTCCCACGAGTTGATCTGCGTCCTGTCGAGCTCAACGTCGTCGGCAAGGACCTCCTTGAGTGCGGGAATCGTCGGAGGCTGATTGTTCGCGCCAACATTGACAGTGGAAAGCACGATGGGGACCGCATACGTCTT
>DATKIB010000145.1:0-7567 GCA_035509915.1 Acidimicrobiales bacterium
GATCGTGAGAGATCCCCCCGCGCACAAGGTGTCCCCCGCGTAGGTGGAAGGGTCGCCGGCCCCCAGGCGGGTGTCTGCTATTCGCACCGGCGAGGAGAGGGGGGTGAAGCCGAGCCCGCTCGTGGAGACCGCGGCCGGCGAAGGCGCAATAGGGGCGGCAGGCGTACCAGCGCCGGAGCCAGAAGCAGACGCGGCGTCAGAGGCGGACGTGCTGTTGCAGTTCGGCGGCTTCGACCCACATGACGAGGGCGAAGGCGGGGTGCGCAGGTCCTGCACCAGCTCGCTCGCGATCGGGCTACCGAGCCCCGAGGCCAGGTCGTAGTGCGCGGTCGCCGGATAGAAGGGGCCGCCCGTGAGCGTCACCCCGTTGGAGTTAGTGGGCAGATCGGGAGCAGGTGGCTGGTTGTTGCCCGAGGTGATGTCGTCGAACGGCGGGCTGGCTAGGCATCCCGCGACGTAGAGGGTGGGGTCCATCAACCCGACAGGTTGCGCCTGACCCTCGTCGGCCAGCGCCGCCAGAGCGGCCATCAGCGGGGATCCCATGCTGGTGCCTCCGACTCCGGTCCATTGGCCGCCGAAGTATTCGGCAGCCGCAGAGGAAGAGGGATCGGCGTCTGCCGAGACGTCGGGCACCTCGCGACACGACGACGTGCCGGTGCCAGAGCTGATCGAGCAGGCGGACACGCTCGTGAACTTGTTCTGCACGCCCGGGCCCACCTGCCAGGCGGGCATGGTCCACAGCTGCGATATCCCGCCGCCGCCAGCACCGAATCCGTTGTCCCACACCGCCTCCACCGGTGGCGGCCCGAGAGACTCGAGGGCCGTGCCGCCGACGCTCGTCACCCACGGCTGGCTGGCGGGATCATCGACGGCCAGCACCTGGTCGTTCGACGTACCGTCGCCGAAGCAGTCCTCGGATCCCGAGTCCCCGCCCGCGGCGGTGATGGTCTGGCCCTGCGCGGCGGCCTGGGCGAAGAGGGATGCCTCGGCCTCGATCTGTGCGGCGCCTAAGTCCCGCTCGCACTCGCCCCAGCTGGTCGAGATCACCCGCACGGAGTCCTGGTCGACCATGGCCGCGTAGGTATCGAGCGCTTGGGTGTTGGACGCACCCACCCCGTTGTCGGAGCCCACGTACACATCCACGCTGACCTGTGGCGCCATCCCTACGGCCATCTCGATGTCGAGGGCCGATTCACCGCTCTGCTCGCTGTTGCCGCCGGGCTCGGTCGGCGCGGCTCCGTCGACCGACACCGGTGTCACCTGAGCCGTGATCGCGGGCGAGTAACAACCTTCGTAGGTGGTTATGTCGCTAGGGGTGTACGGCTCGAGGGAGTACACCCCGATGGTCGTGCCCTGACCCTCGTCGCCCGAGCCGTACAGGGCGGAGAAGGAGTAGGCCTGAGCGAGCTGCGTGGCGCTGAGCCCGGCCGAGCCCATCGCGGCGCAGTCTGCCTGAGGGCCCGCGACCTCCGGCGAGATCTCCGGACGCGCGCCGGTCGGCGACGTGGACGATCCGGCGGGGACGAAGCGCAGCGTGCCTTGGCCCCAGGCCGCGCCGGCGCCGGTGCCCCGCACCAACTGGGGAACGGGTTGGGCCAGGTCGTCGAGGCCGACCACGCCTGTGAGGTCGCTCTCCAGGTCCCCCGGCACGAGCGGCTCCTCGGTAGGCAACCGCGCGACGCGACCCGACGGCAGCCGGTACTGCTCGAACGAGACGTCGAACGCTCTCTCCATCGCGGCGGCAGATCCCTCCACCGGCACGATCAGTGCATCGGAGCTCGTCGGCCCGACTCGCAGGCCCACACCCGATAGCCAGGTCCTCACCGCTGCGACCGTGGACGCTGCAGGCCCGAAGGTAGCGGCGAACCGACCGGGCGCCAGGTACTGGCGGAACATCGAGGACCCTGGGGTCGAAGCCGCCTGTGCGAAGGCGTCCAGGCCCGACTGGTCGCGCGGTCGGAGCACGACGTCTACGTCGAGCACGCGACTGCCGGGCAACGAACCGATCGCGCGGCTCCCTTGTGGCAGGAGAGGCACGCTGCCCGAGCTGCGCACCCACCGCGACGCGGGCGCGGTTGAGCCGGTGGTTGACGTCCCCGCAGCCGCCACGGCGGGAAGAGCAAGCGACGACACGACCGCCAACGCCACGGCTGCCGACATGCGAGCTCTCATCTTGGTCGAGGAATTGCCTTTCGGCAGGGTGGTGGCGCACGATGTTGCGTCACCCGTAGAGGTTGTCCTCGACATCCGCGCTCACAGCGCTCCGTTCTGCGTTTCGCTACCCATCCACCCTGGGGTGACGCTACACCCGGAGGTCACGCCATCCCATGTCACCGGAGCGCCCTGCATCAGTGACCACGCGCCCCGGAGCTCTCGAGCGGACGAGCTCCTCGACCCGTATCGGCGCTCGCCGGTGGCGCCTCGGCCCCGCATGCCTCTCGATCGGGCTGTACGCAGCGATCGGCGTCGTCGCCTTTTGGCACGCGTGGGTCTCCGGTCCTTCGCAATACGCGCTGTCGGGCGGTGGGGACCAGGCGGCCTCGATGTGGTTCCTCACGTGGGCTCCTTACTCCCTGTTGCACGGGCACAACCCACTCTTCTCTGCGTACGGTAACTATCCGTACGGGGTGAACCTCATGGCCAACACGAGCACCCTTCCGCTGGGGCTGCTCGTGTCACCGGTGACTTTGCTGTTCGGCCCGGTCGTCAGCTTCAACCTCGTGGGCACGCTCGCGTTCGTGCTGTCGGCCGGCGCCGCATACGCGCTCCTATGCAGGTTCACCACGTGGCGACCGGCGGCGTTCGCAGGGGGGCTCCTCTACGGCTTCTCCCCGTACATGGTGGCCCAGGGGATAGGCCACATGAACCTGGTGTTCGTGCCGCTTCCTCCATTGATCCTCTTGCTGATGCACGACGTCGTCGTGCGCCAACGGGGTCGCCCGGTGCTGCGTGGGACCGCTCTCGGCCTCCTCGCTGTGGTGCAGTTCTTCCTTTCGAGCGAGGTGCTCCTGGGGACCTTGGTGATCGGTGCTGCCGGTGTCCTGGTCGGAGCGCTCCTCGCTCGGCGCGAAGTACATCTCCGACTGCGTTACGCAGCGACGGCCCTCGTGACCGCTGCTGGTATCGCAGTCGCCCTCCTCGCGTATCCAGTGTGGTTCCTGTTCGACGGGCCTGCCCACATCGTGGGCCCGATCCAGGCCTTCCCCCAGGCTTACCGCGCCGACCTCCTGGGCACCGTCCTCCCTGACAGCCTCATGCACTTCTCTCCGGCCACCTTCGCGAGGACCGCCGACCAATTCGCAGGCAATGCCACCGAGAACGGTTCCTACCTCGGCCTCCCACTTGTGGTGCTGGTCGTGGTGGGAGTTGTCGCTCTGTGGCGGGTGCGCGTCGTCCGGGTCGCAGGCATCCTGTGCGCGTTCGCATTCGTGCTCTCGCTCGGCTCGAGATTGGTCGTCCACAACCATGTGACGGGCGTGGTGCTTCCCGAGGCGATCTTCGACAAGCTCCCACTGTTCAAGAACGTGGTCCCCGTACGCTTCTCGCTCTACGTCACGTTGTGCGCCGCCGTGGTACTGGCAGTAGTTCTGGAACGAGTCCGCATGGCACACCTGTGGCGAAGACCAGGCGCCGCTCTCGCCGTGCCGGCGGTTCTCTCCGTCGCGGTCCTATTGCCTGTCCTCCCCGCATGGCCGTACCACATGGAGCAGGTCTCGGTCCCGGCGTACTTCACCTCCGGGGCTGCGAATGCGATCCCTCAGGGGTCGGTCGTGCTCGTCTATCCGTTCCCTGACGCCGGCTTCGCCAACCCTGAGAGCTGGCAGGCGAGCACCTACTTGCGGTTCGAGATGCCCGGGGGCCGGTTCATCGTCCCGCGGCCCGGCACGCGCACGCAGTCCTCGAGCCGCCCGTCGCTCACCGACGACGTGCTCAGCGCTCTAGCCGCCGGAGACGCTCCCGCTCGCACTCCAACCCTGCGCGCGCGGGTCGACGCTCAGCTGCACTCGTGGCGGGTGCGAACCGTGGTGGCAGTTCCCGAGGGTACGGACCCCCAGCAGGCGCAGGCGTATCTGACATGGCTGCTGGGGCGGCCACCGACCGTCTCCGACGGGGCGCTCACCTGGTACGACTGGAGCTGAAAGCTCCGGGTCGCCTCAGGAGAACGTCACTTGTATGCCGTCTCCGGCTCCGACGGCGATCTGGTCGTGGGACTCGGGCGTGCGCAACGTGATCGTCACCGACGTCGAGGCCGAGGCCGCGGTGACCGCGACAGCGCTCACGTCGCCGCTCGGGGAGGTGGTCGTGCTGCCTCCCCCGGGTGGCAGGGTCACCCCGGAGATCGAGAAGACGAATTCCGTCGAGGAGACGAAGTGTGCGTCCGATATCCGGCTGCTCAAGTCCGAGACGTGGCTCTCGATCGTCAAGAGCACGCCCGTCGGATAGATCTGCACCTCGATGCCGGGAGTGGTCGACGCGGCGCTCGACGTGGATGTCGAACCACCCGACGGGCTGGAAGTCGTCGAGGTGGAAGAGCGCGCCGAGCCGGGCCTCGTCGTAGAGCTCTGCGTCGGACGCGAAGCGGAGCCGGGCCGTGAGCTAGCAGCATTCTTCGGCGACGTGCACGACGAACATACTGCCAACACGATGGCACCGAGGAGGGGCGAGCCGCGTACGAGGGCTCGGGCGGCATGAGCACGGAAGGTGGGCGCGGTCATCCCCGTTTGGCTGCCCAGCCGCTCCGTCCCGTAAACCTCAGGGCCCGCAGTCGACCCCGCTGTCGGAGAACTGCATGGTGTTGTAGGGCGCACCCCAGCCCCTCACGGTGTTCTCGTCCGCCAGCGCCGGGCACGAGGAGAAGTAGGCGATGTACCCGGTGACGTTGGATCCGGGCGAGCCAAACGCGCCTCCCGGCGCGAAAGGCTGGTTGCCCTGGATGGGGCTCACCGCGATGAACGCGGGGAGCGCTATGGAGGACAGGTCGTAGGTGGAGTATTGGGACTGGTTCGCGTAGAAGGCAGCGTGCAGAGCGGGATCAACCGACGCGAGCCCTTGCGCCCATCCTCCCAGCCATGCTCCCCAGTCCGAGAGCGTCCCCGGTGTGCCGTTGTAACCCTCTGGGTCCAGGATCACCCAGTCGGGCCTGATCGCATCCGTCTGGTAGTCGTGGTCGAGAGCCTGGGCGGCGGTCTGGCCCGCTTGGTTGCCGGCGGCCTCCCAAGAGTCGCTACCCGTGGGGCCGCTCACTGTCCAGAACGACAGCCACGTGACCCTCACCCGCATGGCCTCGATCGCGTTCCCGATGTTGAGGTCCGGATTGCTCACCAGCTGGGCGGTGTAGGGCTGACCGGTCGTGCCGAGCCCTCCTGTGTCACCGAGGACCGGCCAGCCATCGCTGATGGCCTGTCCCGCCGCGGTCCAAGAGGAGAAGCCGTAGACCCCGACGCCCGTCAGCGGTGGGCCTCCCGGCGCCAGCGGCCCGCCGGCGTAGACGTGGATCGTCCCAGTCCAGACGAGGGCGTTCGGGTCGGTACCGATGGTGGGTCCCTGTGAGGCCGTCGTGTCGTCGTACGCGTTCCACAGATGGCCGTTCGCCCCATTGGGGATGTACTCGACCAGGTCGTCGATGAGCGAGCGCACGAACACGTCGATGAGGCCCGTGGCTGGATCGACGAGAGCGCTCGGTGTGCCCGTGATCGGGCCTCCGTTGCCGGCGTCCTGAGTTTGGTCGTACGCGTTCCACACGTAGCCGTTGGCGTGGTCCGATATGTACTCGATCAGGTCCCCGTTGGCCCCCTGGACGTACACGTGGATCAGGTTCTGAGCCGGGTAGTAGAGCGGATCGGGCGTACCGGCGATCGGCACTCCCCCGCCTCCCCACACTGTCAGGTCGTACGCGTTCCACACGTTTCCGTTGGCGTGGTCGGACACGTACTCGACCATGTGCCCGTTGGAGCCCTCGACGTAGGTGTGGATCAGGTTCTGGGCACCGTCGTACACCGCCCCGGGAGCGCCCGACACCCCGAACCCTCCGCCCGACCAGACGCTCAGGTCGTACGCGTTCCAGACGTTGCCGTCGGCGTGGTCCGAGACGTACTCCATGAGATGACCGTTGGAGCCCTCGACGTAGACGTGGATCAGCTGCTGCGAAGCGTCGTACACGGCGCTCGAGGTGCCGACGATCCCGCCACCGCCGCCGGCGTACATGCTGAGGTCGTAGACGTTCCAAGAATGCCCGCCGAGCCCGTCGTTGACGTACTCGAGCAGGTCACCGTTGGACCCCTCGGCGTAGACGTGGAGTGCTCTTTGCGCTGCGTCGTAGACGGGATCGGGAGGAGCGGCGAGCCCCAACGTCGAACCGGCCTCCGAGCTCAAGTCGTAGGTGCTCCAGACCTGCCCCTTGGTCTTGCCGTCGCTCACGTACTGGACGAGCTCGGTGTCCGCAGCACGCCCGAAGACGTGGACGAACCCGTCGCCGGGGTCGGACAGCGCTATGGGGTCGCCGATGATCGTCGGGCCGTTGACGTCCGCAGTCTGGTCGTACGCGGTCCACGAGCTTCCCGACTGGTGGTCCTGCACGAACTCCTGCAGGGGCAGCGCCGCGCCGGGGACGGTGGCGGCCTGCGCGGCCTGCGGCGCGGATACCACGGCGGCTCCGACGAAGACCGCCGGGACCACCGCCAGCACCGCGCCGACAAGGCGAATTCGAATCGGGGTCTTCAAAACGTCACTCGCGAGGGGGGCATGGAGTCGATTGGTGCGGGCGCCGGTAACGACCGGCGCGAAACATTAGCAGGGGTCACTCCGATGGCGTGGGAACCCGAGCTCGGCCCCCCTCTCGGTCCAGCTTCGATCGCGGCGGGCGTTGGATGGTCCTGAGGAGCCACCGGACGACGTGGAACACCCCGGGCACACGCCGAAGGACGGAGTGCACCTTGTCGACGATGCGATAACCCGCCCGGGACCTGACCGCCTCCAGCTCGCAGCGAGCGTCGTCCCTCGAGGATCGAAGGGACTCGATCTCAGCTGCGAGCCCAGCATGTTGCTCGCGCTGACGTTCAAATTCCGCTCGCGCACCGCGAAGCTCCTCCACCTCGCGCTCGAGAAGGTCGAACGCGCCTTCCATCTCCGCGATGTACTCGTCTTTGATCTCGCGCTCCTTCCGATCGAACACACCCGTCACGTCCTGCTCCGGGCCGGTCCTCTCGTCCGCAAGGCCCGGAACCCTACCGCCGGCCCTTTCACGTCGTGCGGCGCTCCGAAAGGCGCGAGCGATCGCTTCGGGGTCGCCGGGCCTCGGTGCCGGCCGGCTCTCGAGGAGCGACGACCAGCGCGCCACCAGGCGTCGCCGGTTGCGGTTGCCCAGGAACTCGCGATAGCGCAGAGGCGAGGTGGAGCCGTGGTGAACCACCACCGAAGCCGGCTGCACCAGCACGTCCATCCCGTCTGCTTCGAGTTTTAGGCACAGGTCGACGTCCTCGTAGTACGCGGGGTAGTACCCCTCGTCCATCCCCCCGACCGACTTCCACGCCGATCGGCGCACCAGCAGCGAGACCCCGCTGCAGTAATC
>DATKIB010000146.1:0-8031 GCA_035509915.1 Acidimicrobiales bacterium
GAGGAGGAGCCACAGGGACTCGAGCTCGGCGAGGTTGGGACCGCCACGAGCGGCTCGCCGGACCTCGACCTGCCGATCGAGGACCTGGACCTCTCCGAGCGCCCCCGCAACTGCCTGAAGCGCGCCCAGGTCAACACCATCGGCGAGCTGGTGGCCCGGTCCGGCGAGGACCTGCTGGCGATCACCAACTTCGGGCAGAAATCGCTCGACGAGGTCCTCCAGCGCCTCGACGAGCGAGGGCTGTCGTTGCGAGCGAGGGACTGAGCGCCCGTGCGCGGGACGCCCCGCAAGGGGAGACGGCTCGGTGGCGACGCTGCGCACCAGAAGGCGATGCTCGGCAACCTCGTCGCATCTCTGGTCGCGGCCGAGTCGCTCGTCACGACCGAGGCCAAGGCCAAGGCACTTCGGCCCGTGGCGGAGAAGTGCATCACCGCGGCGGTGAAGGGCGGGGTCCACCGCCAGCGCCGCGTCGTGGCGCTCATCCGGGACAAGGACATGGCCCACAAGCTCTTCGAGGAGATCGGGCCGAGATATACCGACCGTCAAGGCGGCTACACCCGGATCCTGAAGCTCGGGCCTCGTCTGGGAGACAACGCGCCGATGGCACGTATAGAGCTGGTTTGACGCTCTTCGACCCCGAGCCCGCCGCGCGCACCGAGTCAGCGCCGGCGGCCGGAGGGCTCGACCACGACGCCGGCGTCACCTCGAACAGGGCCGGCTCCCACGAGCGCCCTGCGAAGCAGACGCCGGAGGGGGTGGTCCGGATGCGCCTCGTCGTGGCCTACGACGGGAGCGGGTACAGGGGCTTCGCCGCACAGGACGGACAGCGGACGGTCGCAGGCGTGCTCTCCGACGCCATCTCGACCGTGGCTCGCCATCGGGTCGAGCTCGTATGCGCGGGTCGAACCGACGCCGGTGTGCACGCGTCGGGCCAGGTCGTGCACGTGGACGTGCGAGAGGACCTCTCTCCCGAGCGTCTCAGCAAGGCCGTGAACGCGATGCTCGGCCCCGCCGTGGTCGTGCGGTCGGCTGCGCCGGCACCTCCGGGCTTCGACGCGAGGCGCTCGGCCGTGTGGCGTCGCTACCGCTACCTGGTGTGGAGCTCGCGCACGCCCGACCCGCTGCTCGCCCCGATGGCCTGGCACGTGCGCGACCAGCTCGAGCTCAAGTCGATGGCGTGCGCATCGGACTCACTGCTCGGCGAGCACGACTTCGCGGCTTTCTGCAGGAGACCGCCCGGGGTGCCCGCCGGCCAGCCGATCCCCAGACGCGTCCTCGACGCGCGCTGGAGCAAGCTGCGAGTCGACGACCTCGAGCTCCCCACCGGGCTCGAAATGCCCGGCGCGCCGGAGCCGCCCAAGCCGCCCGAGCCGCCCGGGGCCCTGCTCCGCTTCGACATCTCGGCCGAGTCGTTCTGCCACCAGATGGTGCGCTCGATCGTCGGCACCCTCGTGGACGTGGGCCGCGGGCGGCGAAGGGCGTCGGACGTGACCGGACTGCTCGCCTCGCGCGATCGCGCCCAGGCGACCACGATCGCCCCGCCGCAGGGGCTGTGCCTGGTAGGGGTCGGCTACTAAGCGGGGGCGAAGTAGCCGAACAGATCGGCTGCCACCCCTGCGGTCCCGGCCTGACTCGGGCCGTTGAGCACCGCGATCTGGCCGCTCGAGGAGAGCGTCCCGTACGAGGCGTTGCAGACCACGTTGAATGTGTCCTGCGGCACGTAGTTGACGTCCGCCGCGTTGGGTGGGCTCCCCCCTGCGGGGAAGACGGTGAGGAAGTTGGGCGTCGTGGGCACGTCGGTGACGTTCAGGACGACCGCGGTGGCGTCCGCGGGCACGGTGCCTATCCCCCCGATCTGAGCGACCGCCTCCGACCCGCCCGGCACCCCCACCGCACCCGAGGAGCTCCCGATCACCCGGGACGGCTCCACGGCGCTGAACAACGACCCCTGGGTGCCCGACCCGCTCGAGAAGTAGCCGTCGACGTCGATCACGAAGTCCGCCGACCCGGCCGCGTTGTACACCGAGACGTCCCCGCTGTTGCCGAGCTCCACCACCACCTTTGCCGACAGCGTCTCGCCGGCACCCCAGTTCTCGTTGGCGGCGAGCGGCTGCGTGCTACCGGTGGGCCACACCGTCGCGTAGCTCGAAGCGGTGGCGTTCGTGACGGCGATGTTCAGTACCACTGCCGACACCCCCGACGACGGCACGCCGCCGACTCCCGAGGCTTCGACCTGGACACTGCGGCCCGCGCCCAGCGTCGACAACGACGCGTTCGGGCCCGGGACGCTCTCACCGGAAGGGCAGCTCGGCGAGCAGCGGGTGTCGGCTATGCGAGAGGGCTCGAGGGGGTGGTACTCGCCCGAAGGGGTGCCCGTCGAGGGCGCGTAGTAACCCTCGAGGTCCACCACCACGTCGACGGTCCCAGCGGCGCCCTGGGGCGCCCCGTTGAAGATGGTCACCGCGGGCGCGCCCGACTGGGAGGGGTCCGAGCCGATGCCCACCGTCACGAGGTTGTCCACCACCTGACCGTTGGTGAAGGTCACGTTGGCGGCGGTGGGCTGGGGTTGGCCGGCCGGGTAGACGGTGAGGTACCCCTGCGACCCGGAGCCGGCGACCACCGTCACGTTCAGCACGACTGCTCCCGAGCCGGTCGGGACCTGGGCGGGGATGTCCACAGTGAGAGACGAGCCGCCTGCGAGGCTCCGCCCCGTGCACTGGTTCGAAGGCGAGCCACTGGCCGACCGAGAGTCGCAGATCCTGTCGGGGACCAGCCCGTTGTAGGCCAGACCGCCGATCGGCGCGGACGTGGGCGGGGGATCGCAGACGGCGAAACCCGAATTGGCTTCGGCGAGCCCGCAGAGCACCGGCATCCCCGATGGCGAAGGTTCGGCCGTACCGTCGACCAACCACGCGTTGGTCAGGTCCCACGCGCTCGCGTACTGCAGCTGCTCCCAAGCGAAGGAGGTCCAGCCCCACCCGTGCTGGTTGGCGAAGGCGATCACGTTGGAGTTGTAGGTGCCGTCGCTCTGCGACGGCCATCCGAATTCCGTCACCATCACCGGCATCGACGCCGAGAGCGCCACCCAGTTGTCGAGGATCTGGGAGGGGTCGTAGGGGTCGGGGCTTGCGCAGGACGGGGGAGGGGTGCTGGGGCAGGTGTAGACGTGGGTCGCGTAGACGATGTTGGTGCCGCTCACCAACGTGGAAGGCACCGAGTTAGCCCAATTGTTGCCGCTTATGAAGACGAGGTTCTGAGCACCCGTAGAGCGCACAGCCTCGTAGAGCGCCTGCATGCCGGCCGCGGCGTAGGTGGTCCCGGTCACCGTGTCGGTCGTGGTCCCCCCGTCGAGCCATACCTGGTCGGAGATGTTGTGGGGCTCGTTGTAGAGGTCGAATGCGACGAGCGGGTTGGAGGAGTAGTGCTGTGCGACCTCGGTCCAGAACGCCGGTGACTGTGTGGCGTCGGCCATGTTGTGCGGCCCGCCGGCGGTGCATGTCGTCGGTAGGCCCACGGTGCCGAAGTCGAGGTCTATGAGCGCCACCATCCCGAGAGACGTGACCGCGTTCACCACCTTGTCGACGGTCGATTCGTAGTTGGCGTTGTAGTCGCAGTTGGTCGACAGCCAGAACTGCTCACCGACCGGGATCCGGATGAAGTTCGACCCCCAGGCCTTCGCCTCGAGGATCGACTGCTCGGTTATCCCCTGGCCGGTTGCGCTCCCCTCCAGGCCCTTGAGCACCACGCCCCGGAACACGACCGGGTGCCCGTCGGCGTCGATGATCTGGTTGCCAGAGGTGTGCAGAGGGCCGACCACACCTGCGGAGGTGCCCGCAGCGGAATGCAGCCAGGCGTCGTCGAGGTAGACCTTGTCACCGGCGGCGGTAGAGGTGACCTCGACCGAGAGAGCCACCGAGGCGGTCGACGCGGGTGCCAGCGCGGCCACGGGTGTGGCCTTGGTCCAGCTGCCGGTCACCGCCTGGCTCTGGGGCCCGAACACAGCGTCGACCAGCGTGCCGGAGGAGTTGTAGAAGGCGATCACCGTCTCGACCGCCTGGGAGCCCGTCACGGCCTCGACTGCGGCGCTCGCGGCGTATACGTGCCCGCCGGTCGCCTGCACCAGCCCTCCGGCGGAGGGCGATCCCGAGGCGGCAGACATCGGCTGGTTGCCGGTGCTGGTCATCGCGAGCGCGCCGGGAGCCGAGTAGCCGGCGGAGGCGACCCATGACAAGGTCGAATTGGATCCCACCCACCCACCGGTCGAGGTGGTGAAGTTGGCCTGGTTCCCCACGAGCAGGTTTTGCGCCAGGCTCGCAGACGCCCGCTCGGTGCCGATGGCTGGCAGCACTCCCCCTCCCCGCGATGCGACCACGCCTAGGGCCATGCCGCAGGAGAGACCCAGCACGAGCCCGAGCACGAGCCCGATCCGCGTCCGCCTGCCAAGGGTGCCGATCCGCCGCAGGACCATTCCCCGTCGGAGCCGAGGGCTCCACGGTATGCCTGGTGGAGCGCCTGCGCGCTCGGGGGCACCCTTTCGTCGCAGGGCGTGTCTGAGGCGGCCGGTCGGCCCGGGAGAGCCGAGGGCGTCTATGGGGGGAGGCACTCTAGGGGGAACCTCCCAGGTGGGCTATCCTGGTGGAACGGCGCAGACAGCTGGCACCGAACCTCTTCGGCTGCTCGCCTTCGCCGCGGGCCCAGGCGGGCCCGGCCCAGATACCGAACGAGGATCCCTGCTGCGCACCTTCTCCCCCAAGCCCGGTGACATCGAGCGAGCCTGGCACGTCGTGGACGCCGACGGCCTGGTGCTCGGGCGGCTGGCGACCGAGGTCGCCACGCGCCTTCGTGGCAAGCACAAGCCCATATTCGCCCCCCACGTCGACACGGGCGACCATGTCGTCGTGGTGAACGCCTCCAAGGTCGTACTGACGGCCGGCAAGGCGGAGAAGGAGATCGAGTACCGCCACAGCGGCTACCCCGGAGGTCTCAAGGCCCGCAGCCTGCACACCCTGATGGCCGAGCGTCCCGAAGAGGTCGTGCGCCGTGCGGTGCGCGGGATGCTGCCCCGCACGAGGCTCGGGCGCCAGCAGCTCAGCAAGTTGAAGGTCTACGCAGGTCCCGAGCACCCTCACGAGGCCCAGCGCCCGGACGCGCTCGAGCTCCCGTCGGCTCGGGCCCGCTCGTAAGGAGCCATATGTCTCGAAGGCCGAGCCTCCCAGCCCCTATCGCGCAGGCCACCGGCCGCCGCAAGGCCGCTGTCGCGCGGGTGCGATTCCGCCCCGGCGGCGGCAAAGTGACCGTCAACCGCAGGCCCTTCGAGCAGTACTTCACCTCTGCGACTCACAGGATGGTGGCCACCGAGCCGCTGCGGCTCACCAGCAACGCCGAGAGCTACGACATCGACGCCACGATCGACGGCGGGGGTCTCACCGGCCAAGCCGGCGCCCTCCGACTCGGCATAGCGCGCTCCCTGGTCGAGCTCGATGGCGAGCAGCGGTCCACGCTCAAGAAGGCAGGGCTCCTCACGCGTGACGCGCGCGAAAAGGAGAGCAAGAAGTACGGGCTCAAGAAGGCCCGCAAGGCGCCGCAGTACTCGAAGCGGTAGCTCGCAGTGCACCTGCGTTTCGGCACCGACGGTGTCCGGGGTGTGGCCAACGCCGAGCTTGGTGCGGAACTGGTGGTGGCGCTGGGCCGCGCCGCGGCGCGCGTGCTCGACGCAGAATGCTTCCTGGTCGGTCGTGACACCAGGCTGTCCGGTCCGATGCTGCAGGCCGCGATGTCGGCCGGGCTCGCAAGCGAGGGTGTCGACGTCGTCGACGTGGGGATGCTCCCCACTCCCGCGGTCGCGTGGCTGTCGGCCGCGCGCGGGGCACCCGGGGTGGTGGTCTCGGCCTCGCACAATCCGTACTCCGACAACGGGATCAAGATCTTCGCCGCCGGCGGGCTCAAGCTGCCTGCCTCGACCGAGGCGGCCATCGAGAAGGAGCTGGCGAGGTGTCTCGAGGGCCCTGGGGCGCTGGAGCGGCCGACCCGGACCGGGATAGGGCGGCTACACCATGAGCCCGCGGCGTCGGAGACCTACGTCGACCACCTGATCGAGGTCCTCGAAGGCCGCGACCTGAGCGGGCTGCACGTGGTGGTGGACTGCGCCAACGGCGCAGCTTCGTCGGTGGCACCGCTGGCTCTCGGGCGTGCGGGTGCCAAGGTGACGGCGATCTTCAGCGAGCCCGACGGCACCAACATCAACGAGGGCTGCGGCTCCACCCACCCCGACGCCCTCGCGTCTGAGGTCAAAGCTCGAGGCGCGGACGTCGGCCTCGCGCTGGACGGCGACGCCGACCGGTTGGTGGCGATCGACCACGAGGGCGCGGTGGCAGGCGGGGACGAGTTGATCGCCTTGTTTGCATCGGATCTCTCGGAGCGAGGCAAGCTGGCCGGCAACGGCGTAGTCGTGACGGTCATGTCGAACCTGGGCCTGAGGCGCGCGCTCGAGAAACGCGGGATCGGGGTGCTCGAGACCCCCGTGGGCGACCGCCACGTCCTCGAGGCGCTCGACGACGCTCACTTCGTGCTCGGCGGCGAGCAGTCCGGCCACATCGTCTTCCGGGAGCTGGCGACGACGGGCGACGGGGTGATGACCGGGCTGCTGCTTGTCGATCTGGTGCGCCGGTCGGGCCGCACGCTGGCGGGCCTCGTCAGCGAGGCCATGAGCCGCGTGCCCCAGGTGCTCGCCAACGTCTCTGTGGCGGATCCGCGTGCTGCGGTGGCCGCCGCCGAAGTGCGCGAGGCGCTGTCCGCCGTGGAGGAGTCCTTGGGCGACCTCGGGCGCGTGCTGCTTCGCCCCAGCGGGACCGAGCCTCTGGTCAGGGTGATGGTCGAGGCCACCGAGGAGGACGCTGCGCGCCGGGCGGTAGAGCGGCTCTGCGACGCGGTCCACCGGGCGGGCGCGGCCCCCTCCACCGTGGCGCCGTAGCCTGAGACGATGTGCGGCATCATCGGGGCCACCGGACGGGAGGGCGTGACCGAGATCCTCCTCGACGGCCTGGCCCGCCTCGAGTACCGCGGCTACGACTCCGCGGGGGTGGCGTTCCAGGCTGACGGGAACCTCTGGCGTGCACGAGCGGCCACCGGCACCAGGTCGCTGGAGGACCTGCGCAAGATCGTCGACTCCGCCTCGGACACCGACGAGTCGGTCACGGGGATCGGCCACACCCGCTGGGCCACCCACGGGCACCCGACCGAGGCGAACGCCCACCCGATCATGGACTGCACGGGCAGGGTGGCCGTGGTGCACAACGGCATCATCGAGAACTGGCGCGAGCTCTCGGCGCGCCTCGAGGCCGACGGGCACGTCCGCACCTCGGACACCGACACCGAGGTGATAGCGCACCTGGTCGAAGAGGAGCTCGCGTCGGGCGCCTCCCTGGCCGACGCGCTGCGGGCGACCCTGAGGGAGGTGAGAGGAGCCTTCGCCCTCGCCGTGATGTGCGCAGGGGAACCCGGGACGGTGGTCGCCGCACGCCGTGTGTCTCCGCTCGTGGTCGGCATGGCGGAGCCGGCCCCAGGTGAGGAGGCACCAGGTGAGGCTCTTCTCGCCTCGGACATCCCCGCGCTGCTCGGCCGCACGCGGCGGCTCTGGGTGCTCGAGGACGACCAGGTGGTCGAGCTGCGCCCCGGTTCCATGCGCGTCACCACTCTCGCGGGCAAGGAGGTCGAGCCGTCTGTGCTGAAGGTGGAATGGGACCTCGAGGCGGCCGAGAAGGGCGGTCACCCCGACTTCATGGGCAAGGAGATCCACGAGCAACCGAAGGCGCTCTCCGACACCCTGCTCGGGCGGCTCCGTCCCGACGGCGGCTTCGACCTCGACGAGCACAAGATCTCCGACGAGGAGCTCTCGGTCGTGGACAAGGTCTTCATCGTCGCGTGCGGGACGAGCTACCACGCGGGGCTGGTGGCCAAGTACGCCATCGAGCACTGGGCGCGCCTGCCCACCGAGATCGACATCGCCTCCGAATTCCGTTACCGCGATCCCGT
>DATKIB010000147.1:0-29652 GCA_035509915.1 Acidimicrobiales bacterium
GCCGAAGAAGCGGAGGCTGTTCTGCCAGGTGATCTTGTGGATCTCCTCTTCGCTCGCACCTGCCGCTTGCAACTCGCCCCAGACGACTTCGGGTGAATCGGGCCAGGTGGTGTCGGTGTGGGGGTAGTCGCACTCCCAGGCGATCACGTCGACGCCGACGTCGCGTCGAAGCTTGAGGCCGGCAGGATCTGTGATGAAGCAGCACAGGAAGTGCTCCCGGAACACTTCGGAGGGGAGCTTGCCGCCGAAGTCGTTTCCGATCCACGTCTGGTTCTGGAAGTGACGGTCGACCCGCTCCAAGTAGAAGGGGATCCAGCCGATGCCACCTTCGGAGAGGGCCACCTTGAGCCCTGGGAAGCGTCGCAATGTGGGACCGAAGAGCAGGTCCTGGGCGGTGAGCATGGTGAGCTGAGTGGGCACCACGATGCTGTGGTCGACAGGGGCCTCGGGGGCGAGCTTGACGATGTCCCAAGCACCGCCGATGTGCAGGCACAGGACCATGTTCTCGTCCACGATGGCCTCGAGCATCGGGTCCCAATGTCCTGACAGGAAGCTCGGCCACCCCTGGGAGTGCGGTGCCTCCAGGAAGCTGATGGCGCGACAGCCCTTTGTGGCAATGCGCCTCACCTCCTTCACCGCCAGCTCGATGTCCCACATGGGCACGATGCCGAGCGGGATGAATCGTCCCGGGTGCGACCCGCACCAGTCGTCGATGTGCCAGTCGTTGTAGGCCTGCAGCATCACGAGGGAGATGTCCTTGTCAGCTCCTTCGGTGAACGTCCTGGCGTTGAACCCGGCCATGGTGGGGAAGCACATCGATGCCAGCACGCCGTTGACGTTCATGTCACGCACCCGGTCGTCGACGCTGAAGCAACCCGGACGCAATTCCGAGAAGGCGCCGGGGTTGAACCCCCATTCCTCCCGGGGCCAGCCGACGGTGGCCGCCATGCCGAACGGGGTGGAGGTGGCCTGGCCCTGGAACACCCACATGTCGACACCCTCGGCGTTGCGCACGATCCTGGGGGCCTGGTCGAGCCACTTCGCCGGCACGTGGCGTTGGTACATGTCGGGTGGCTCGATGGAATGGTCGTCGATGCTGACCAGGATCATGTCGTCCATCTGCATTGGTACGTCCTCCGATGCCGTCAGGTCGTCACCACGGGCAGCGTCTCCCAGCCGCGCACCGGGTATACGCGAGCCATGACCGCGTTGTCCCAGTCGACCTCCCATTCGGGGAACCGCTGGAGAACCTCGTCGAGCGCGACTCTGCCTTCCAGTCGAGCCAGCGCCGCGCCCAGACAGAGATGGATCCCGTAGCCGAAGCTGAGGTGCCTTCCCGCCTTGCGGTGGATGTCGAACCTGTCGGCGTCCTGGAATTGGCGTTCGTCGCGGTTGGCCGAGCCGTTGAGCAGCACCATGATGCTGCTCTCGCGAACGCTACGTCCGTGGTGCTCGACGTCGCGCGCGACGTACCGCGCCTGGACCGGTGAGGGAGCTTCGTATCGGAGGATCTCCTCGATCGCCTGTGGGACCAGTGACCTGTCCTTTGCGATCTCACGTCGCTGGTCGGGGTGCTCGGCGAGGAGCTTTCCGGTCCAGCCGATCAACCTCGTGGTCGTCTCGTTGCCGGCGCCGGCCAAGAGCCCCACGTAGGCCAGGATCTCCTCACGGGTGAGCCTCCGCCGGGTTCCGGTGTCGTCGTCGAACTCCACGGTGAGCAATTGCGTCATCACGTCGTCCGAGGGATTCTTCGCCCGCCAGTCGATGTATTCGGCGAACATCTCGTGGTCAGTGTCCGCCGCTCGGACGGCCGGTTCGCCGTCCACCAGCCGAAGGTTCTCGTCGAGCCTGTCGCGGATCGCCTCCTGGTCCTCCTCTGGGATTCCCAACAGGTAGCCGATCGTCCTCATCGGCATCTGTGCGCCGAGGTCGCGAATGAAGTCGAAGCGTCCAGACCCGACCAGCGGTTCGAGAGAACGCGCACAGAATTCCCGTACCTTGGGCTCTATGGAGTTCATCTTGCTGGGGGTGAACACGCGCGACAGCAGGGCCCTGTGCAAGTGGTGGATGGGCGGATCCTCGAAGAGGACCGATCCCGGAAAGATCCTCTCGTCCGGGCCGCGGTCCGCATTCGCCTTGAGGAGCTCGATGACTGTGCCCTTGCCCGAGCGATAGGTCTCCCAGTCGAGCAGTCCCTTCTCCACGTCGTCGAAGCGACTCAACGCGTAGAAGTCGAACTTCTCGTTGTAGTAGAGCGGCGCCTCGTCGCGCAGCCGTTTCCAGATGGGGTAGGGGTCGGCGTCGATCTCCAGGTCGTAGGGGTCGTAGTAGACGTCGCTGTCGCTGGTCACCGTCATCTCCGGACCACCTCCCTCTTCATGCTCCGTCCTGGAGCAGTCTCTCAGCCCTATTCACGCTCAGCCCTTACGCCCAGTCCTCTTCACGCCCACTTCTCTTTACACCCAGCTCTTTACACCCAGCCCTCTTACGCTCTGCTCTGGGAGCGGCCCCCAGCCACACGCCGTCAGCGCTCCGGGTCCCCCCAACGGCCGCCGCAGGCACCCCGCCGGCGGGCACCCTCAACCTTGACATCGACGTCGATAATACTGTACGTTGAGGCTGCCGACCTTTCTCGATATTGACGTCGCAGTCAAAAAATATAGCCAAGGATGGATGCCATGGGGCGCAAGTGCGACTTTCCCGTCTTCGACGCCGACAACCACCTGTACGAGACGCGTGACGCCTTCACCAGGCACATGCCCGAGATGTACCGGGATGCAGTCAAGTACGTGGAGATCGACGGCCGCACGAAGATCATGATCCGGGGACTCGTGAGCGACTACATCCCCAACCCCACGTTCGACGTGGTGGCGCGCCCCGGCGCCCAGGAGGAGTATTTCCGCAACGGCAATCCGGAGGGCAAGTCCTACCGGGAGATCATCGGCGAGCCGATGCGTTCGATCCCGGCCTTTCGCGAGCCCGAGCCCCGTCTCGAGGTCATGGACGAGCTCGGCGTGGATCGCAGCCTCATGTTCCCGACGTTGGCGAGCCTCCTCGAGGAGCGCATGCGCGACGACGCCGAGCTGACCCACGCCACTATCCATGCCCTCAACGAGTGGATGCACGAGACCTGGAGCTTCAACTACAAGGACCGCATCTTCGCCACCCCGATCATCACGCTGCCCATCGTCTCGAGAGCGATCGAGGAGCTCGAGTGGTGCGTCGAGCGAGGGGCCAAGACTGTGCTCATCCGCCCGGCGCCCGTCCCTGGTTTTCGCGGATCGAGGTCCTTCGCGTACCCGGAGTTCGACCCCTTCTGGCAGAAGGTGGTCGAGGCAGACATCCTCGTGTCGATGCACGCCTCGGACAGTGGTTATTCCCGCTACCAGAGCGACTGGACCGGGCCCAAGGAGATGCTGCCGTTCCGGCTGGACGCCTTCCGCATGCTCACCGGGGACAAGCGGGCGATCGAGGACGCCTGCGCGGCGATGACCTGCCACGGTCTTCTCACCCGCTTCCCCGACCTGCGCATCGCCTTGGTCGAGAACGGTGCCGACTGGGTCTTCGGGTTTCTCGAGCACCTCGACGAGGTCCACCGGAGGATGCCGCAGATGTTCGTCGAGCACCCGGTCGACGCCTTCAAGCGGAACATCTACATAAGTCCCTTCCACGAAGACAAGCTCGGGGACCTCGTGGAGGAGCTCGGCGCCGACCACGTGCTCTTCGGCTCCGACTGGCCGCACCCCGAGGGCCTGGCCGAGCCCTGCAGCTACGTCGACCACCTTCCGCAGGACATGGCGGCAGAGACCGTCGAGAAGATCATGGGTGGCAACCTGGCCACGATCATGCGGGTCGATGCCAAGGTGGCGGCCTGAACGTCACCCGTCCCCGCCGATAGCGTCGGGCGCCATGGTCGCAGTCAAGTCAATCCTCGCGGCGCTCCACCTCGAGCCGGCGGGAGAGGGCCGTTACCTGGCCGAGAACGTCGACACCGGGCATCACGTGGTGTTCGGCGGCCAGCTCATGGCGCAGTCCATCGTCGCCGCACTCGTCGGTCACGATGGCAAGACGGTGAAGACGCTCCACACCGTCTTCGCCCGCGCCGCATCGCCTGAGGCAGGGGTGGAGATAACCGTGGACCCCGTGCACAGCGGGCGAGCGATGGCCACCAGCACTGTGACCATCGCCCAGGCGGACCGTATATGCACCCGCTCGATGGTGCTCATGAGTGCGGACGAACCCGATCTCATCAGGCACGCAGAGGCGGCGCCCGACCTGTCCCCGCCGACGCCCGGCCCCGAGGGCAACGAGTGGGCGATGCAGGTGGTCGGTGGGGTCGACGTGAGCGATCCCGACGAGGTCGGCCCAGCAGAGCTCGACGTGTGGACGTGCTTCCCCTCGGCGCCCGACGACCCCGCCACCAGCCAGGCGCTGCTCGCCTTCGCCACAGACGGCTTCCTCATAGGCACCGCGATGCGGCCGCACAAGGGTGTGGGACAGGCCCAGGCGCACGTGAGCATCTCGACCGGAGTGCTCAGTCACACGATCACCTTCCACGAGCGGTTCTCCGCGGCGCGTTGGCTGCTGCTCTCGCACCGGAGCCCTTACGCCGGACACGGCCGCAGCTACGGACGGGCGGACGTGTTCGGCTCCGACGGTGAGCTCGTGGCCTCGTTCGTGCAGGACGCGATGATCCGGGCCATGTCCGAGCGGCCGTCGGGGGCCGCCGCCCTGTAGCGGGGCTCTAGCGGGCTGAAGGCTCTCGCTCTAGGCAGGCGGGCGGGGTGCGACCGTCACCGACTGCACGCTCGCGTCGGCTCCACAGCGCAGCACGTTGTGCACGACGTTCACCAGGTTCTCGACGTCCATGATCGAGCCGCTCAGGTAGCGGCGCTGCGACCAGATGTTGTAGAGCGGGCCGACGAGCTCTCGGTCCCAGCCCGAGGCGAACTGTGACATGGAGTCGCCCTCGCCGCCCCCGCAGTCGCCCACGACGACGCGAGTGAACCCCAGTTGCGGGTGCTCCGAGCGCCAGGCCTCCACGAGCTTGTCGAGAGCGGCCTTGCTCACGGCGTAGGCGCCGAGGCCGGGCCAGGGTGGTGTGAGCGAGGCGCTGACCGACGACAGGTAAGCGGCCACGCCGTGAGACTCGGTGAGGTAGCCGATGGCCGCCGAGGTGACCAGGGCGGCGCCGACCACGTTGGTATCGAGGGTGCGGCGCCAAGCTCGAGCATCGGTGTCCACGAGGTGAGTCGGGGTCCCGACCCCGGTTGCATAGACGAGGCCGTCGATGCCTCCTAGGCCGGTGGCAGCCTCGTCTATTGCGCGCCGGCACGACGCCTCGTCGGTGACGTCGCAGACGATGGCGAGCGTGCCCGGGCCGGCCTCCTTGGCGGCCTCCACCAGCATCTCGTAGCGGCGGGCGAGCATCGCGACTTGGTCTCCCCGGCGAGCGAGGCCCGTGGCTATGCACCGCCCGAGCCCGCTCGAGGCACCCACCACGACGGTCCTCACGCCCGGCTCCCTCTCAGCTCGCTCTGGTCCGCCGCTCGCTCCCTGCATGTTCCACGCTCAGGCCGAGCACGTTCACGAACATCCGGGTGAGCTGGTCCACAGCCTTGTCGAAGCTGCAGGTGATCGCACCCTGCACGAGCCACATCTCGGGAAATCGGCTGGTCATGGCGCCGAGGGCGGCTGCTGCGATCTTCGGGTCGAGCTCGGGGTCCGCGAGGCCGTGCTCTTGTAAGGCGCGGATCGAGGAGGATACGAGCCTCTGGTAGTGCTCGTGGCGCGCCGTGCGGACGTCGCGGACCTGCTTGTCGTGACGCGACATCTGCTCGATCACGCCCATGATCTTTGCTTCGCGTCGATAGCTCTCGAGGTGCCGGCGCAAGGCTTCCCGGATGCGTTCGTGAGGCGGAGCGTGGGACTCCGGGTCGAGGATCACGCCGCCGAGCGGAGCGCTCAGCTGGTCCTCGACCGCCTCCGCCACCTCGCGGAAGATCTCCTCCTTGGAATCGAAGTAGTGATAGAAGGAGCCGTGGGACAGCCCGGCACGCTCGGCGATGTCCGAGATGCGCGCTTCGAGGAAGCCGTCCTCCTCGAAGACCTCCTTGGCCGCTTCGAGCAGCCGCGCCCTGGTGCGGGCGCCCTTCTGCGAGCGCGGGGCGCTGGGCTTGTCGCTCTCAGCCGCTGCAGACGTCGGCAACCTAACCCCTCTCTCGTCCTCGCAGCACGCGGTGACCACAGGGTAACGCGGCTATACCGGCGACCGGCGACCTGCGCCCCGCGGCCAGGACACAGAGCCAACTATGTGAAGGCTCACTTGTCCAACCTCGAAACGGGTCTGTAGCATCGCCCCGATCTGGGCCGGGCACGACGGGAGGCTTGGTGTCGGCTGAGGAGCGCATCGCCTTCGGGGCCGCGGCCATCCCCGAGCCGGAGCGCGACTGGCTGGCCGCGGTCGAACGTCTGCCTATCGACTCGGTCTGGCAGGGCGGTCACGTGCTCCCGCCCAGCAGCACCGGCGAGGCCGTGACTCGCTTGGCGCTCATGACCGCCTGGACCGAACGCGTGCGAGTGGGGACGGCGGTGCTCGTGCTCCCGCTCTATCACCCCGTGGTGGTCGCCAAGCAGCTGGCCGACCTCGACGTTCGCTCGGGGGGGCGAGTGTGCGTGGGCGTCGGTGTCGGCGGTGAGTTCGCCAAGGAGTTCCAGGCGGTCGGCGTGCCGCGCGCCGAGCGCGGGTGGCGCACCGACGAGAGCATCGAAGTGCTGCGGGCGCTGTGGCGCGGCGGCGCGGTCAGCTTCCACGGCCGGTTCGTGGACTTCGAAGACGTGGAGCTCCTCCCCGTGGCCGGACCCGAAGGCACGAGCGGCACCCGGCGCTCCGGCGGCCCTCCCATCGTCGTCTCCGGGCGGAAGGAGGCGGCCATGCGGCGCGCTGCGCGGCTTGGCGACGGCTTCATGCCCTATCTCCTTTCGGCCGGTGCCTATGCCCGCGCACGCATGACGGTGGAGCAGTGCGCACTGGCTGAAGGGCGTGACCTGCGCGCCTTCGAGTGGATGCTCTACCTGTACACCTCGATCCGCCGCCGCAGTGACGAGGCGCGCAGTGACGTGGCCAATTTCCTGGGGCGGGCGTACGGGGCGCGGCCGGAGATGCTGGAGCACATCGCGCCGGCCGGCACCCCCGACGAGGTGGCCGAGCGTGTCCAGGAGTACGTCGACGCCGGCGCTCGCCACATAATTGTTTCGCCCGCAGCGACCCACGACACCCTCGAGGTGGTGCGTCTGGCAGCCGAGGAGGTGCTGCCCCGGCTGTCGATACCGGTGCAGGCCCCGTGAGCGCGCCGCGCAGCGGACACGCGGGCCCCGGCGACCTGCCTTGTGAGGGTCTTTCGGTCGTGGAGGTGGCGGTCGGCACGAGCGATCTAGGCCTTGGCCTTGCCGGCGGAGTGCCCGGCATGATCCTCGGTGATCTCGGTGCCGACGTGCGGCGGGTGGTGGGCTCGGACACCCCCGGGATAGACCGCCACCTCGGCTGGGGCCGTGCGTGGCACCGCGACAAGACGATCGTCACCGAGGACGATCCGGCGCTCATAGCCCGGATGGTGCGGGAGGCGGACGTCGCCATCGTCTACGGGGGCGAGGACCTGGTCGAGGGACGTGGCCTCGGCTACGTCGACGTCGCAGCTCCCAACCCGGCGCTCGTCTATGCACGCTGCCGGCCGAGCCGCACCGCAGAGGGCGAAATCGCAGACTACGGATTGCTGGTCGAGGCGCGCACCGGGTTCTGCACCCAGCTCGGCGGGCACCGCCCCGGTCCGATCTTCGTCGACGTCAGGGCGACCGGAGGAGGCGCCGCCCTGGTGCTCACCGCTTCAGTGCTGGCCTTGCTCTACCAGCGGGCGCGCTGCGAACGCGGCGGCTGGTCCGAGACTTCGCTCTACGACGGGATGCTCTCGACGCTCGGCTGCATGATCGGCCGCTCCGAGCGTGCACCGGTGGAGGTGGAGAGCTACTGGCAGAAGGGATCGACCTTTCCCAATTTCATGTACCGGTGCGCGGACGACGAGCTGTTGCAGGTGTGGTTCGGCGGCAAGGGAATGTACGCCAAGCTCATCCAGGTGCTCGGGGACGAGCCAAGCAAGGACGGCTACTACGCGGAGCAGGTGAGCGGCGCACTCAACGAGCGGGCGGCTCGCTGGCGCGCCGTCTTCGCCCGCAGGGTACGCGACGAGTGGATCGATCTCCTGCGCGCCGCCGGCATCGCCTGCGAGCCCGTGCTCGCTCCGGGAGACGTGCTCGCCGACCCACACGTGGCCGAGGCGGGACTCGTCGTTCAGCGTGCTGATGCCGGACACCGCGAGGTGATGGTCAAGGCCCCCATCGTCGTCGGCCCCTTGACCGACAACGGCCCGCCCGCGACTCCGGCTGAGCCGGGTACGAACGGCCAGCCGGCGAGGCCACTGCTCGCCGGGCTCCGTGTGGTGGACTTCTCGGCTTTCGTGGCGGGCCCGCTCGCCGCTCAAGTGCTGGCCGATCTCGGCGCCGACGTGATCAAGGTCGAGCCCCCGCAGGGCGAGGCCATGCGGGCGGCCGCCTACGCGGTGGCCGCCTGCCAGCGGGGCAAGCGGAGCCTGGCCCTCGACATCGGCGCGCCCGAAGCTCGCCCTGTGATCGAGCTGCTGCTGCGCCGCGCGGACGTGGTGTTGCACAACTTCCGTGTCGGCGTGTCGGAGCGACTGCGCGTGGACGAGAGGACCGTGGCCCGGCTCAACCCTCGGGCCGTCTATTGCCACGCCAGCGCATTCGGGACGACCGGTCCGCGGGCGAAGTTCCCGGGGAACGACGCCCTCATGCAGGCGCTGACCGGGTTCGAGAGCGCGGTGGGAGGCGCCGGCAACGACCCCATCGCCGGTACCTGGATCCCCGTCGACATGTGCGGAGGATGGGTGGCGGCCATCGGAGTGCTGGCGGGCCTCTACCGCGCGACCACCACCGGTGCGGGCCAGCAGGTGGTGACCAGCCTGCTCGGCGCCGGCATGCTGCTGCAGAGCGGCGTGATCACCTCCGACGGGCGGCCGCTTCGCCAACCGCAGCTCGACGGCGAACAGACCGGCTACGGCCCCGCCTACCGCATCTACCGCGGGAGCGACGGGAGCTGGTTCGCGCTAGTCGTCCCCGCTGCCGCCGAGTGGCACCGGCTCCGGGAGGTGCCGGCGCTCGCCGCACTCCCGGCCAGCTACGCGCCGCTTCGCGGCGGGGCCGACGACGCTCTGGCCAGGGAGGCGGAAGCGATCCTCTCTGCAGCCTTCGAGGCGGCACCGGCGAGGGAGTGGATCGAGGTGCTGCGTTCTCTCGGCGTCCTGGCGGAGCCCGTCGTAGAGATGGACCGCGACGAGTTCCGTCGTGGAATTCTCGACGACCCGGTCAACCAGCGGCTCGGCCGGGTGGCGTCGTATGCGACAGACGACTGGGGATGGTTCGAGCAGATTGGTCCCCTCTTGCGCTTCGGGCCACTTCGGGGCGAACGGCCACCGTTCTCATTACCGGGCATTGGCGAGCACACGCTGGAAGTGCTGGCAGAGCTGGGTGTCGACGACGAGGAGGCCCAAGCCCTGCTCGCAGCCAAGGTGGCGAGCCAGAATTAGCGCCGTGAGCCGGCAAGAGCGCCTGCACCGCTAAGAGCGCGCCTGTGCCGCCAAGAGCTCCCGGCGACTGCAAGATCGCCTGCGGTTGAGCACGAGCTCCCGACGGCGGTAGAATGTGGGCGTTCACTTTCTAAGTCGTCGGTGAGCCGGCCGTCGGGTAGTCGACGCGATGCAGGTGGAACGCCCCGCCGTTCGAGGCGACGCGAAGAAGGGGGTCGTGGTGGACAGGGAAGGGCTCGAGCATAGCCTCGTCCGTCGCTTGCTCGATCACATCGAGCACCGCACCACCGACATGGCCGAAGCCGTTCTCGAGATCCCCGCCGAGCTCTACACCTCGCGCGCCCACTACGAGAGGGAGCTCGACGCCCTCTTCTTCGACGATGCGCTCGTGTTCTGCCTTTCCGGGGCGTTGCCGCGCCCAGGCTCGTACTGGACGGTCGATCTGTGCGGAACTCCCGTCCTGCTGACGCGCGACGCCGGGGGGCAGGTTCGGGCCATGGCAAACATGTGCCGTCACCGCGGTGTGCGCGTCGTCGATGGGTGTGGCGAAGGCCGTCGATTCACCTGCCCGTTCCACGCCTGGGTGTACGACCTCGAGGGCAAGCTGGTGGGCGTGCCGACTTCCGAGGGTTTCGACGCGATGAACCGCGCTGACAAGGGTCTCGTGCAGCTGCCTGTGACCGAAGGTTATGGCCTCGTGGTCGGCCGGCTGCGTCAGGGCGATCCGGTCGACATCGACGAGTACCTCGGCCCGGGCCTGGCCGCCGAGCTGGCATCTTTGGACTTTGCCGGATGGGAGCCCTACCGCCAAGCCCACGTGCACCACGTGAACGCCAATTGGAAGGTGGCGCTCGACACCTTCCGCGAGAACTATCACTTCGACCATCTGCACCGAACGACGCTCCGCCAGTACGCCTATGGCGGCGTGCTCACCTTCGACGCCTTCGGTCCACACCTACGCAATTGCTCGGCACTGCGCTCCATCGACGCCCTCCGCGACGTCCCCGAGGAGCGCTGGGGAGACGTCATGCCCCACTTCAGCTACCAATACCAGCTGTTCCCGAACACTGCGCTGACCTTCGACGTCCGGCACATCGAGCTGTGGCAGATCATCCCGATAGACGAGAAGACTTCCGAAGTGGTCCACACGGCCTACCTGCGCCCCGGACTGTCCGACGAGGAGCGGGCCAAGGCGGTCGACATGGCGCCGTGGATCTGCGAGACCGTGGTGGACGGCGAGGACTTCTGGGTGGCCGCACGCACAGAGCCGGGAATCCGCACCGGGTTGCTCGACAACGTCGTCTTCGGCCGCAACGAGCCGGCACCCCAGCACCTCCACAGGGGCTTCCTGGCCGCTCTGGAGCGTCACCGTCCCTAAGGCTGCCGGTTCCCCCGAAGGGTCCCTGTTTGACGTGAAGGGGCGGGTAGCGGTCGTGACGGGCGCCTCCTCGGGCCTCGGCGAAGCTGTGGCTCGCGCCCTGGCGGAGGGGGGCGCCAGGGTGGCGGTGGTGGCTCGGCGAGCGGAACGCCTCGAGAAGCTTGCAGACGAGATCGGAGGTCAGGCGGTTCGAGCCGACCTGCTCGACGTCGATCGCGTCGGGGAGGTCATAGGTGGCGTCGTCGACGCGCTCGGAGCCCCCGAGATCCTCGTCAACGCGGCAGGACACGTCTTCACCGACGAGCGCGCCGAGGACGAGCCGCCCGATGCGGTGCTGAAGGCGTTCCAGCTGCACGTGATGGCGCCGTTCCGCATGGCCCAGGCCGTGTTTCCCCACATGAGGGCGATCGGCCGCGGGGCAATCGTCAACGTCTCGTCCATCAGCGGACGGGTGGGTGTTCCCGGCATCCCACAAGCCTCCTATGCCGCGAGCAAGACGGCCCTTTCGGGGCTTACCGTCGAGCTCGCGGTGCAATGGGCACGCCACTCGATCCGGGTAAACGCCCTGGCTCCAGGCTTCTTCGCCAGCGAGATCACGCAACCGCTCTACGAGGGCGAGCGCGGCCGCGCATGGCTGGAGCGCAACACCCCGCTTCCCTATGCCGGCCGGGTCGACGACTTCGTCGGGGCAGTGCTCTGGCTCGTGAGCGACGCCGGCCGGTACGTGACGGGCCAGACCATCGTCGTCGATGGCGGGTGGACGGCGAGGTAGCCGTGGACTTCGACGCCGGGGAGGCGGTCGCAGCGCTGCGCCACGAGTTGCGCGACCTGATCGACGAGCACGTTCCAACCGATTTTCTTGGTGCGTTCACCGACGACCCTTCGGATCTCGCAGTGGCCCAGGGCTTCTGCCGGGTGCTCGCCGAGCGAGGACTTCTGTGCACGGCATGGCCGCAAGAATGGGGCGGGCGCGACGCGTCGATATGGGAGCAGACGGCGGTGCGCGAGGAGATGTGGGCGCGTCACGAACCTCGCGGCGCCCAGTACATGGGTGTCAACTGGGTGGGTCCGGCGATCATGCGCCACGGGACGCCCGAGCAGAAGCGATTGCACCTGCCTGCGATCGCCCGTGGCGAGGTGATCTGGTGCCAGGGTTTCAGCGAGCCGGACGCCGGTTCCGACCTGGCTTCGCTGCAGACGGCTGCACGCCGGCACGACGACGGTTGGCGCGTGACGGGCCAGAAGGTGTGGACCTCCTACGCCGCCATGGCCCAGTGGTGCTTCCTCCTGGCTCGCACCGGACGCGGCGACAAGAAGCAACAGGGCCTCACTGTCTTCCTCGTGCCGATGAGCGCCCCCGGCATCGACGTGCGACCCATCGCCTCGATGCTCGGTCCGCACCACCTCAACGAGGTGTTCTTCGACGACGTCGCAGTGACCGAGGCCGACGTGCTCGGCGTGCTGGACGACGGCTGGACCGTCGTTCAGGAAGTGCTGGCCTTCGAGCGCGTCGGGATCGCTCGTTACGCGCGCTGCGAGCGCTTGCTCGTGCTCGCCCCGGCTGTCTTGGGCGAAGAGTGGGAGCGACTCGCCGACGAGTTGCGCGCGCGGTGGGCCCGCATGCTGGCCCAAACCCGCCGGGCCCGCCTGCTCGCCTACAAGGTCCTCGACAAGCAGAGCCGGGGTCACCTCGGTCCCGGCGACGCGGCCGCCTACCGGATCGCTGTCACCAGGCTCGACCAAGCGAGCGCCGACGTGCTCATGGACATCGTGGGCGCGGTCCGGCTGAGCGGAGCCGAAGGTGAGCGTTTCCGAAGAGCGGTCGAGGACCACTGGCGCTACGCGCAGGCCTCCACCATGGCCTCTGGCAGCATCGAGATGCAGAGGATCCTGCTGGCGAGGTCGCTTCTCTCCCACTCCACGGCCGGCCGCCAGTGAACGTCGAGCTGAGCGCCGAGGCGCGAACTTTCGGGGAGCTCGCCCGCAAGGCCATTGAGTCGGCCGGCGGCGACGAGCTGCTGCGGCGGGCCGAGCAGCATCCCGAGCAGCGCGAGCGCATCGTCGCCCCTGTGCTGACCGAGCTCGGTGCCTGGGACCTCGACCCACGCGCCGACTTCGAAGAGCTCGAGGCCGCCGCCGCGCTGTGCCGCAGCTCGGGTCACTTCGCCCTGCCCTATCCCGTCGCAGAGCGGCTTTGCCGGCCTGCCGATCTGCCGGTGGACGGGATGGTGGTGGTGGGGGCATCGGCGCCGGCCGCCGCCGTCGGCGGTCTCGACTTGCGGTGGGCTGCCGTGACCCTCGAGGGGCGGCGCAGCCGGGTGCTACGCATAGGCCCCTCACGCCCTGCGCGCACCTCGGCCTTCGTCGTCGACCTCGAGCTCGAGGATCTCGAAGAAGCCGGCGCTCGCGATCTAGCCCTCGGGCTCGTGCTCCCGGGCTGGACGCTGCTCGGGATGCTCGATCGGGCCGTGGACCTGACCCGCGCCTACGTGCTCGAGCGTCGGCAGTTCGGCCAACCCCTCTCTGCCTTCCAGGGAGTGCAATTCCAGCTTGCCGACGCCGAGGTCGAGCGCGCAGGCGCAGAAGAGCTCGGCAAGTACGCCCTGTGGAGCGCTGGATCTTCGCAGCCCGACGCGGTCGCCGACGCGCTCGCCTTTCGCCTGGTGGTGCTCGAGGCAGCCGATGTCGTCTTTCGCGTCGCCCATCAGTTGCACGGCGCCATCGGGTTCTGCGACGAGACCGCGCTCTCCTGGTTGTCGCGCTACAGCGCACCCTTGCGGCGACTGCCTGTCGGCGTGTCGGGGACGCTGGCGGCGCTACAGCACAACATCGGTAGGCGGGGCCTTCGAGGGCTCTTCACCGAAGGGTGCCTACGGTGAACTACGAGCTGCCCGACGAGCTGATCGTCGAATGCGACGGGCCGATCCGCAGAGTCGTCTTCAACCGTCCCGACCGACTCAACTCCGTCAACAAGGCGCTGCATTGGGCGCTTGCCAACGTGTGGCGCCAGTTGTCGGCGGACACCGATGCGCGAGCCGTTGTCCTGACCGGCGCGGGACGCGCCTTCTGCGCCGGCGGCGACCTCGAATGGGTCACCTCCTTCCTCGACGACCCCGTCGCACGCTACGAGAGCGTTCGCGAGGGAGGCGAGATCATCGAGGAGATGCTGCGGTTCCCGCTCCCGGTGGTCGCAGCAGTGAACGGTCCGGCCGTCGGGCTCGGGTGCAGCGTCGCCATCCTCTGCGACGTGGTTCTCGTATCGGACTCCGCCTACTTCTCCGATCCCCACGTGTCGGTTGGCCTGGTGGCGGGCGACGGCGGTGCCGCCTTCTGGCCTCTTCTCACCCCACTGTTGCGCAGTCGGGAATTCCTCTTCACCGGTGACCGCATCCCGGCCGCCAAGGCCGTGGAGCTGGGACTCGCCACGCGCAGTGTGCCCGCCGAGGAGCTTGCCGGCGAGGCGCGTCGAGTGGCCGAGCGCATCGCCGGGCAGCCGCCCAACGCAGTGCTGGGTACCAAGCGCGTGCTCAACATGCACATGTCGGGGGCGCTGAGTGGCGCTCTGCAGGCTGGGTTCGCCGCCGAGCTCGTCACCATGGAGAGCGACGAGCATCGCCGGCGGTTGCTCGCCATGCAGCAGAGCGATCGACGGACGCCCGACCGGTGAGCGCGAACCGGGTGGCCGACCTCGTCGAGTTTCGGGGCGCGGTGCGCGACTGGTGCCGCGCTCACGTGCCCGCCGACTGGCGCCGCGCCCAGACCGGCGCCTCGGACGAGGAGTTCGTCGCCTTCCAGAAGGTTTGGTTCCAGGAGCTTCGCGGGGCCGGCTACGCGGTGCCGCACTGGCCCGCCGAGTGGGGCGGCGGCATGTCCGTCGCCGAGCAGATCGTTCTCTACCAGGAGCTGGCCGCTCACGACGCGCCACGACTCGTCGTCGCCTTCGTGGCGATACACCACGCGGCGTCCACCTTGCTGGTGGCGGGGACCGACACCCAACGCATGCGCCACCTGCCCGCCATCCTCGAGGGCGAGACATGGGTCCAGGGGTTCTCGGAGCCCGAAGCGGGCTCGGACCTCGCAGCGCTCAGGACCATGGCCCGCCGCCATGGCGACCAGTACATCGTCAACGGCCAGAAGCTGTGGGCGAGCGGGGCCCAGCACGCCGATTGGTGCCTGCTGCTGGCGCGAACCGATCCCGAGGCGCCGAAGCGTCACGGGATCTCCTACTTCATCCTCGACATGCGGTCGCCAGGTGTCGAAGTCCGTCCGATCCGCCAAGCCACAGGAGAGTCGCACTTCTGCGAGATCTTCCTGACCGACGTGCAGATCCCGGCCGACCAGCTCCTGGGATCCGAGAATGCCGGCTGGCAGGTGGCGCAGGCCACCCTGAGCGCCGAGCGGGGTATGACGATGCTGGAGCTGGCGGAGCGCCTCGGCGGGGCCGGTTTCCAGTGGCTGCTCGAGACGTGCCGGCGCGAGAGCCTCGAAGGCCGCCGGCTCATCGACGATCCATCGGTGCGCGACAGGCTCGCCTGTTTCGAGGCAGAGCTCACCGGGCTGCGCCGGCTCTGTCGGCGGCTGGTGGAGCGGGTCGACGCCGGCAAATCGGGCCCTGCCGATGCGTCGATCGTGAAGCTCCATTACTCCGAGCTGCTGCAACAAATCACGGACTTCGCCACGGAGGTGGCCGGCCTCGACTCCCACACCGATCTGTGCAAGCCGCGCTCGAGCGGTTGGGAATCGGGGGCGTGGGTCCTCGACTTCATCGGCTCGTGGGAGTGGACCATCCCCGGTGGTACCAGCGAGATCCAGCGCACGATCATCGCCGAACGCGGGCTCGGCCTACCCCGAGAGCCGGCCTCTGCCTGATGGTGGGCTTCGCCGAGCTACACGATGAGCTGCGGGACCAGGCCCGGGACATCCTCGGTGGCGCCGGCCGGCGCCCGATTGCGGTAGGCGCGCTCGAATGGGAGGACCTTGCGAGAGCCGGCTGGCTGGGCCTCGAGGTGCCTCCCTCGCTCGAGGGCGCGGGGGCTACGTTCGCCGAGACGGCCGTCGTGCTCGAAGAGATGGGGCGCGCGGCCGCCCGCTACCCGTACCTCGGGCACGCACTTGCCGTCGGCGCGTTGCTGGGCATCGCGAGCGGGGCGACGGGCGACGACCTGCTGCGGGGGCTGGCCACCGGAAAGAAGCGCACCGCCCTCGTGCTTCCAACCGGTGACGACGAGCCCGAGGCGACGCAGTTCGTCCTGACGTCGGGGGCAGGCGGCACGCGGCTCGCTGGGGCCCAGCGTTTCATCCCCGACGCGCCGTGCGCCGAGCGGCTGCTCGTCATTGCCGCGGACCCCACCGGCGGCCTCGTCGTGGCCGACATTGCCGCCGATAGCCCTGGTCTGCGCGTGGAGGAGCAAATCGTCATCGACCAAACGCGTCGCTTCGCCGTCGTGACCGCCGAACAGGTCGTCTTGGCGCCGGGTTCGGTCCACCCGCTCGTCGGCGGGGCGGTCTCCGCGCGGCGCCTGCACCAGCGGGCAGCGCTCGCCGTCGCCTGGGACAGCCTCGGCCTGGCCGAGGCCATGCTCGAGGCGACGGTCGCCTACGCCGGTGTGCGCCGGCAGTTCGGCCGTGCCATCGGCTCGTTCCAGGCGGTGCAGCACGCATGCGCCGACATGCTCGTGAAGGTGACGCTCGGCCGCGAGCTGCTAGAAGGCGCCACTGACAGCCTGGTCGCCGAGGACGACGACGCCGGGCCCCTGGTTGCCATGGCCAAGTCCCATGTCTGCTCAGCGGCGGTGGAGGTGGTGGGCAAGGCCATGCAGCTGCACGGCGGCATCGGCTACACCTGGGACGGCGGCATCCACGCCTACCTGAAGCGGGCGGCGCTCAACCGTTCGCTCTTCGGCTCGCCGACGTCCCATCGCCGTCGCATCGCGCGTCGCTACGACGGCGGCGAGGTCGCGGCGCCAAATTAGGCTGGGGAGGACTCCAATGGCCGACCGCATGCTGCTGCGCAACTCCCGGGTGCTCGCCTGCACCGGAGGCGCGGACGAGCGTCCGACCGACGGGGACGTGCTGATCGAGGGACGACACATCGCCCGGGTGTCGGCCGGCAGGCTCGAGGTGGACGAGGCGGCGACGCGGGTCGTCGACCTGCAGGGAGCCACCGTCATGCCGGGGCTGAGTGACGCCCACACCCATATCAGCTGGCCGCTCGACTTCGTCTTCGATCACAGCGGCGTGGCGGCTTCTCCTCCCAAACGCCACATGCTCGACGTGGCCGCAGTGGTCCGCACCTTCTTGGAGAGCGGTTACACCCTGATCATCGGTGCCGGCGTGCTCCAGGACGATGACGACGTGATCGCCAGGGACTTCATCGAGCGCGGCCTCATACCGGGTCCCCGCATCGTGCCGAGCGGCCCGATGGTGACGGCGGCCGGTGCGATCGGAGCCGAGGACGGCAACATGCAGGTGGCGACCGACGCCAAGGACCTCCGAGAGATCGTCGCTCGGCAGTGCGATGCAGGTGTTCGGGCGGTGAAGCTCTTCATCTCGGGCGACGGGATCCTGCCGGAGTTCCCGTCCGAGGACACGTACATGGACGACGACATGCTGGCGGCGGCGGTGGACGAAGCTGGCAAGCAGGGCGCCTTCATCACCGTGCACGCCCGTAGCGCCGAGAGTGTCGCCATGGCCGCGCGCACCGGGGTCAAGCTGATCCACCACGCGTGCTTCCTCGACGAAGCGGGCCTGAGGGAGCTCGAGGCTCGGCGCGACGACGTCTGGGTGTGCCCGGGCCTGCACTATGTCTATGCAATGGTGCACGGCCATGCTGCCCCCTGGGGCATGACGGACGAGCGCCTCGAGCGCTCGGGCTACAAGCTTGAGCTCGACGCCTTGGTGGAGAGCCTCCGCCGCCTGCACAGTGCCGGGATCCGGATACTGGGCGGCGGTGACTTCGGCCATCAGTGGACCCACCACGGCACCTACGCCGAGGAGCTCCGACGCTACGTGGAGCTGGTCGGGATGACCCCGGCGGAGGCGCTCCACACCGCGACGCGCAACACCGGTCCGCTCGTCGGGTTGAAGACCGGCCAGGTGCGCGAGGGCTACCTGGCCGATCTGCTGGTCGTGCGGGGCGACCCGACCAGCGACCTCGGGGTGCTGCTCGAGCCCGAACGTCGCCTGGCCGTGCTCAAGGACGGCGCCTTCGCCTACGTCAACCCCGGCGCGCTGCCATGACCGGCGTCGAGGTGCGGACGCCGCAGCTCACGACGGTGTCCGGGATCGAAGCCCTGGTGCGCCTGCTCGTCCTGCGCCACGAGCTCGACCTGCGCGACGGGCTGCGCACGGGCACCTTGGTGTCCGGCTACCCGGGGTCGCCGCTCGGCGGATTCGACCTCGCGGTCGAGCGCGCCGGGGAACTGCTCGCCGCCCACGCCGTCGAGCACCGCCCGGGGCTCAACGAGGAGCTGGCGGCCGCCACGGTGTGGGGCAGCCAGATGGGTGCGGCGGTGCCGTACGCCGAGGTCGACGGTGTGGCCGGCGTCTGGTACGGAAAGACCCCCGGGCTCGACCGCTCCGGCGACGTCCTCAAGCACGGCAACGCCATGGGCGCCGGGCCCAACGGCGGCGTGGTGCTCGTGTGCGGCGACGATCCGACGGCCAAGTCGTCGACGCTCCCCAGTGACAGCCAGTACACGTTCCTCGACGCGTGCATCCCGGTCGTCTTTCCCTGCGACCAGCAGGATGTGCTCGATCTCGGCCTGCACGCTTTCCGGCTATCGCGCTACGCCGGCTGCTGGGTGGGTATGAAGATCGTCACGACGGTGGCCGATGGCATCGGGTCGGTCTGCCTCGAGCTCGACCGGCAGGCGCCCCGTGACCCCGAGGACGTGCTCGTCCGGGGCCGTCGGTGGGTTCACGAGCCGCTCGCGACGATCGGGCCCCACGCCGTGCCCGACCAAGAGCTGCTCGTCGTCCACGACCGTCTGGCTGCCGCCCGGGCCTACGTCCGGAGCAACGGGCTGGACCGGGTGATCGGCGCCGAGGGGCACGCGCCGGTGGGCATCGTGTGTGCCGGCAAGACGTACATGGACGTGGTATCGGCCCTCTCGGACTACGGGGTTCGCCTCGACCAGCTCGCCGATGTGGGTGTGCGGATCCTGAAGCTGGCGGTCACATATCCGGTGGGCGAGGAGACGCTGCTCGAGTTCGCATCCTCGGTCGACGAGCTCGTTGTGATCGAGGAGAAGCGGCCCTTCGTCGAGACCCAGGTGCGCGCGGTGCTGCACGAAGCGCGCTCGCACGTGCCGGTGTCGGGCAAACGCTACCGTGCGGGTGATCCCCTCACCTCCGAGGTGGGCGAGCTCGATGCCGCCGCGTTGTCGGTAGTGCTCGGTCGTGTGATCCCAGCATTGGTGGCACCGGTCACGCTGCCGGCGGGTGGCGGGCGACCTGCTCTGGCCATGACCGCGCTGCCGTCGCGCCCTCCGGCCTTCTGCAGCGGCTGTCCCCACAACCGCTCGACGTTGTTTCCCGAGGCCGCGCTCGTCGGAGGGGGCGTCGGCTGTCACGGGATCATGTACTTCGAGGAACGCCATCGCGGCATGAAGAGCCTGGCTCCCACTCCGATGGGAGCCGAGGGCGTGCCCTGGATCGGTCTCGCCCCGTTCGTCGGCGAGCCGCACCTCATTCAGAACATGGGGGACGGCACCCTGAGCCACTCGGGCTCGCTGGCCATCCGCGCCAGCGTGGCCGCCGGTGTGAACGTCACGTTCAAGCTGCTCTACAACGCGGCGGTCGCCATGACGGGGGGACAGGAGGTCACCGGGCTCCTGGACGTGCCCGCACTCACACGGTCGCTTCACGCCGAAGGAGTCCGCACGATCGTCGTGTGCGCCGAGGATCCCGATCACTATGGGCGCCGGGCCCGGTGGGCTCCGGGCGTGGAGGTGGTGGAACGGGACCGACTTCCCGAGATCCAAGAGCGCCTGCGCCAGGTTCGGGGCGTCAGCGTGATCGTCTACGACCAGCGTTGCGCTGCCGAGGCTCGGAGGCTGCGCAAGGCGGGCTTGCTCGCCGAGCCTCCTCAGCGGGTCTTCATCAACGAGGCCGTCTGCGAGGGATGCGGTGATTGCAGTACCAAGAGCAATTGCCTCTCGGTCCTGCCGGTCGCCACCGAGTTCGGGGAGAAGCGGCGCATCCACGAGTCATCGTGCAACCGCGACTACACGTGCCTCGAGGGTGACTGTCCCTCCTTCGTCACCCTGCGAGAGCGTCGGCGCGGACGTCGGTCTGCTCGGGCCCGGAGCGACGAGCGCCCGGCGCTACCCGGCGGGATGCTGCCGCTGCCGGCGACCCCTTCGATCGAGGGAGCGTTCGGTCTGTACTTCACCGGCGTCGGCGGGACCGGCGTTGTCACCGCCAACCGGGTCGTCGCCTCGGCGGCCGAGGCTTCGGGACTGGCCGTGGCCGGCATGGACCAGACCGGTCTGTCGCAGAAAGCGGGCGCGGTGGTCTCACACCTCCACCTGGCCTCGGACCGGCGCCGGCTGGCGGCAGCGACCATCGGCCCGGCGGGTGCCGACCTCTACCTCTCGGGGGACATCCTTCAGGCGGCGGCCGGCAGGCATCTCGACAAGCTGCAACCCGGCCGCAGCCTCGCCGTGATCGACGACGGGGTCACCCCCACGGCGGCGATGCTGCAGACCGACAGCGAAGGCCCGGACCGTGCGGCGCTGAGGGCGGCCGTCACGGACCGCGCAGGGCTGGACCGGGTGGTGTTCGTGGACTCGAAGCGCATCGCCGAGTCGGTGTTCGGCAACCACCTGTTGGCAAACATCGTGCTGCTCGGTGCGGCGTTCCAGGCGGGCGGGCTGCCCTTGTCCCTCGACGCGCTGCACGGCGCAGTGCAGCGTCTGGGCAAGACGGCGCCCGACAACTGGCAAGCCTTCCAGTGGGGTAGGTGGGTGGTCCACGACGCCTCCTCCGTCGAGGCGTGCCTACGGGCGACCGAGGCGGGCCGCCAGGGCACGGGCTCGGATCTCCTCGACCCCAGCGCCCGGGCCCTCGCGCACGCCGGCACGATGCTCGACGCGCGTCGCTTACCCGACGAGCTGCGCCCGCTGCTGCTCCGCCGGGCCGCCCAGGTGATCGACTATCAGCACGCCCGCCTGGCCGCGCGTTTTCTCGACCTGGTCGAGGAGGTGGCCAGTACCGACAGCGGCCGGGGGTGGGCGCTAACCGCGGCGGTGACCGAGGCATGGTTCAAGCTCCTCACCTACAAGGATGAGTACGAGGTCGCCCGGTTGCACCTCGAGGTCGATTTCGACCACGTGGCCCACGAGCTCGGCATCGAGGGTCCCTACACCGTCACCTATCACCTCCACCCTCCGGTGCTGCGGCGCCTGGGGTTGAAGCGGAAGCTCCCCATGGGGCGGCCGTACCGAGCCGCCTTCCACGTGCTGCGCCGCATGCGCCGGCTGAGGGGCACTCCCTTCGACCCCTTCGGCTGGGACCGCGACCGCCGGACCGAACGGGCGTTGCTCGTCGAGTATCGCAGGCTCGTCCACGACCTGGTCCGCGCCGGCTCGAGGTCCAGCGAAGAAGTGACTTCCTATGAAGACGCATCCTATGAAGACTGGTCCTATGAAGACGCGTCCTACGAAGACAAGGTAGAGCTGGCTCGCTCCGTGCTCGAGGTAAAGGGCTACGGCCCCGTGAAGGAGGCCGCGGTGCGGCGGTGGCGTGAGCACGTCGCCGTCTTGAATCGCGCCGGCTCGGTCACCACGGCGTGATCAAGCGCATCACGTTCTGCACCCGCGGGGCGGCGGTGGCGACCGACGTGTTCGAGACGTCTTGGCGTCAGCTTGCTGCGGTCGGTCTGACCGCCCCCGAGGCGGCCCGACCCCTGAGGGTCGCCGTAGGCACCGCCCTGCCCGATATCTGTGAGGACCGTCCGCACGACGGCGTGCGCCTGGAGTGGTTCGCCGACGAGCACCACTTCGGACGCTTCGAGTCCTGGACGTCGTCGACCGAAGGCTCTGTCGAAGCGTCGGACGACGCGGTGAAGGCCTGCACCGCAATCCTGGCTGAGGAGCTAGTGCTGCGGGGCCACGACTGGGTCACGGAGTACTGGCGCAGGCCCAGGACCGTCTACATGCACATGGCGGTAGCCCGCCGGGCCAAGGGGCTCAGCCCGGGGGACTTCTCCGCTCGATGGAAGGGACGGGCCGGGGTGGTCCACGGACCCGGCGAAGCCCGGACCCCGATCCCTGCGGCTGTCCGCGGGCTCGCCTACGTACAGAACCACCCGCGACCGCTCGAGGCCGGGGAGTGGGCCTACGACGCGGTCAACGAGGTCTACTTCGAGGACCGCCAGGGCCTGCGCACCCGAGTGGAGTGGTTCGCGGAGCACCTCGGCGACGCGCCCGACGGCGACCTCATCGGAGAGCACGGGTTCGTGGCGATCCGCCAAGAGGTGCTAGGACCAGGCTCGTGATGGACCTCGAACTGCTGCTGAGCATGGCTGTCTCGCTCGACGAGGAGCGACCAGCCGTCACTGGTACCGACGGCCGTACCCTCACGACCGGCGAGTTGCAGGCCGCTGCCGTAAACGCCGCGGCGATCCTGCGACGGTCGGGTGCTGCGCACGCCGGCTTCTGTGACACCAACGGGCTCACCTTTCCGGTCGCCTTCTTCGGCGCGGTGAAGGCCAAGATGCCGTTCGCGCCGCTCAACTACAGGCTCGCCGACGCCCAGCTCGGGCAGGTCGTGCGTGGGCAGGACCTGGTGGCGGTGGCTCCGCCCGCTCAGGCCACACGACTCGGCCAGCTCGGAGTCGACCGGCTTCTCGACTCAGCGTCGTTCCTCGAGTCCGCTCTGAACATTCCCGCCGATGCCGCCGGGGTAGGGGAGCACGCCCCCGTCGATCCTGACGAGGTTGCGCTCCTGCTCTACACGAGCGGCACCACCGCCGCTCCCAAGGCCGCCGTCCTGCGCCACCGTCATCTGGCCGCTTACGTCATCGGCACGGTCGAGTTCGGGAGTGCGTCGCAGGACGAAGCTGCACTGCTCAGCGTGCCTCCCTACCACATCGCCGGCGTCATGAACCTCTTGTCCAATCTCTACATGGGTCGCCGGATCATCTACCTCGACGCCTTCGAGCCGCGGCGATGGCTGGAAGTCGTGCTGAGCGAGTCGGTCACCCACGCCATGGTGGTGCCCACCATGCTGGCCCGCATCGTTTCGGTGCTCGGCGGCACCCCGGCGGACGTGCCCAGTCTGCGCACCATCTCCTACGGCGGGGCCAAGATGCCCGCCGCGGTGATACGTCAGGCGCTGGAGCTCTTCCCGGATGTGGCATTCGCCAATGCCTACGGGCTCACGGAGACCAGCTCCACCGTTTGCGTTCTCGGACCGGAGGACCACCGGCTCGCGCAGGCCAGCGACGACCCGGCTGTCCGGGCGCGGCTGGGATCGGTCGGGCTCCCGGTCCCCGGCATCGAGGTCGAGATACGCGACGCCGAGGGCCTCCCTTGCATAAGGGGCCGCAGCGGCGAGATCTTCGTGCGCGGCGAGCAGGTGGCTGGCGAGTACGTCGGCGCGGGTAGCGCCGGCGACGGCTGGTTCGCCACCAGGGACGGGGGCCACCTCGACGAAGCGGGCTACCTCTTCGTGGAGGGCCGGTCGGACGACACCATCATCCGTGGTGGCGAGAACATCGCACCGGCCGAGATCGAGGACGTACTGCTCGCCCATGACGACGTCGCCGATTGCGCTGTGGTCGGTATCGACGACGAAGAGTGGGGACAGCGGATCGCCGCCGCCGTGGTCCTAGTCGAAGGCTCGGGCAGCTCTCCCGACGACCTCCGTGACTACGCACGAACGCAGCTACGGGGGTCGAAGACCCCTGATGTGGTCGTCGTCTTCGACGAGCTTCCCTACACTGACACCGGCAAGCTGCTTCGGCGGGTGGTGCGCGAGGAGCTCACGGGTTCTTCCGTCGCGCCCGGGCGCTGAGCGTTCACAGCAGAGGGGAAGCTACCGAGTCATGCAACTCACCGCAGGGTCCCGTTGGAAGAGCTCCGTGTCGGAGACCGAGGTCGTCGTGGTCCGCCCTGCCGAGGGCGATCAGCGTCTGGGCTGCGGCGGAGCAGACATGGTGCCGATCGGCAGCGACGCACCGGGCGGCGTGATCGATCCCTTGCTGGCGGAGCCCACACTGCTGGGTAAGCGTTACGAAGACGAGGCGTCCGGGCTCGAGGTGCTGTGCACCAAAGGAGGCGAGGGCTCGCTGACTCTCGACGGCACACCGCTCGTCGTGAAGAGCGCCAAGCCGCTTCCCTCGTCCGACTGAAGCGCGGCGCGAGTGACCGGCGTCGAGTTCGGCATCTACCTGCCCCAGGCCGCTTGGCGCATTGAGGACTTCTTCGGGCGCGCATTCGAGTGCGAGCGTCTCGGCTACGACTCCTTCTGGCTCTTCGATCATCTCTACACGCCCGGACAGCCCACGGTTCCCTCTTACGAGGGCTGGACGCTCGCCAGTACGCTGCTCGCCCGCACCACGCGGCTGCGGGTGGGACACCTGGTGCTCTGCAACAACTTCCGCCACCCGGCACTCGTGGCCAAGATGGTCTCCACCCTCGACGTCGTCTCGGGCGGCCGTGTCGAGCTCGGCATCGGGAGCGGGTCTGTCGAGCAGGAGCATCTCGAGGCCGGGTTTGCATGGGGCACTTCCCGTGAGCGCGGTGAGCGGCTCGGGGAGGCACTCGAGATCATCACCCGGATGCTCGGCGAGCCGGTCACCACGTTCGAAGGTCGTCACTACGCGGTGCACGGCCTGCCAAACCTCCCGCCTCCGGTGCAGTCGCCGCGGCCCCCTATCCATGTCGGGGGGGCAGGGCCCACGCTGACGCTCCCGCTCGTGGCGCGTTACGCGGACGTCTGGAACGTGCCTACCTATGCCCTCGGCCGCATCGAGGAGCTGAGCCGCCGGCTGGACGCCGAATGCGAGCGGATCGATCGCGACCCCGCGACGTTGCGCCGCTCGGTGGAGGCGGTGCTCGCTATGGCGCCGGCGGACCAGCTTGAGAGTGCGTTGTCGCTCGCTCGCCGACGCTACGGGGCGCCCGGTTATGGCCTGGAAGACGGGGGCTTCACCGGGACACCAGTGCAGGTGACCGACCGGGTCGGAGAACTGATCGAGGAGGGCTTCAGCAGCTTCGTGCTCATCACGCACGACCGGGCGTCTACCGAGACATTGCAGCTGTTCGCCGAGGAAGTCATGGCGCACTTCCCGAGGCTGCGCCGAGAGAGCTGAAGCCGGCGAGGCTAACGCAGCTCGCCGCTGTACTCTTCGTCGCTGACCAGCGCGCCCCATTCGGACTCGGGCTTCGGGTCCGCGCCCAGACCCTCGGTCATGGAGAGATGGGCCATGAAGTGGTCCGCTGCCGCGCCGTGCCAATGCCACTCGTCTGGAGGTGCGTAGACGATGTCGCCGGTGCGGATGCTGACGATCTCGCCGCCGCGCGACTGCACGAGCCCCACCCCGTCGGTCACGTAGAGGGTCTGGCCCAGGGCGTGCGAGTGCCAGGCGGTGCGCGCGGAGGGGGCGAAGCGCACCAAGTTGACACGGATGCGTGAGGGCTCGTTGCCGGCCACGACGGTGTCGATCCAGACGTCTCCGGTGAACATCGCCGCCGGGCCCCTCACCGACGGGTTCTTGGGCTTGATCTCCACTGGCTCTCCTTGTGGGGGATTCGGTGGCCGGGTGCCAGGCTCGACCATCCGATTCTCTAGCACGCTTTGCTAGCCTTGGACCATGGCGCTACCGCGGATCATCAGCGTCGACGACCACGTCGTCGAGCCTCCCCACGTGTGGCAGACATGGCTGCCGGAGAAGTACCGCGAGAGAGGGCCTCGGGTGGAGCGCAAGAGGTGGGGGGCCTTCAAGCACCTTTCGGGTGCCAAGTACGACATGGTCGAGGACGCGGACGGTGACTGGGGAGATGCCTGGTACTACGACGACGAGCTGATCTACGTGCAAAAGAAGTTCGTGGCGATACCACGGGCGTCGACCACCGTCGACAAGCACGGAAGCATCGAGTTCGACCGCACCCAGATGACGATGACGGCCATCACCTACGACGAGATGCGCAAGGGTTGCTGGGACCGCGAAGAGCGGGTGAAGGACCTCACCCTCAACTACACCGACGGCTCACTGCCGTTCCCGACGTTTCCCCGGTTCTGCGGGCAGACCTTCTACGAGGGCAAGGACAAGGAGCTGGGCCTCGCCTGCGTGAAGGCGAACAACGACTGGATGGTGGAGGAGTGGTGCGAGCCCTCGGGGGGCGTCAACATCCCACTCTGCCTGATCCCGCTCTGGGACGCGGATCTGGCCGCCGCCGAGACCAAGCGCAATGCCGAGCGAGGGGTCAGGGCGATCGCGTTCAGCGAGATTCCCACCCGGCTCAAGCTGCCGAGCATCAACACGGACTACTGGGACCCCCTCTGGCAGGTCTGCAACGACTATGGCGTAACAGTCTGCATGCACGTCGGGTCGAGCAGCTCCAATCCCGCTGCGTCACCGGACTCCCACAAGGCGGTAGGGCTGACGCTCGGGTTCAACAACGCGATGGCGTCCCTCGCCGATTGGCTCTTCTCCGGCAAGCTGCTCGAGTTCCCCAAGTTGAAGCTGGCCTACTCCGAAGGCCAGATCGGTTGGATCCCGTACGTGCTCGAGCGTGCCGACACGGTCTGGGAGATGCACGACTCGTGGACGAGCGCAAAGGAGAGGATCCCCGTGCTTCCCTCGACGCAGTACTACGGCCGCATCTTCGGGTGCTTCACCGCCGATCGCCACGGGCTCCGGTCGCTGGAGGAGGTGGGCGAGGACAACATCTGCTTCGAGACCGACTACCCGCACACCGACACCACGTGGCCCCATTCGGAGGCCTACATAGAGAAGCTGTGCGCCGGCCTCGACGAGGACGTCGCCTACAAGATCCTGCGGGGCAACGCCATCAAGATGCTGGAGCTCGACCGGGTTTAGAGGCCCAGCGGCCGGGTCGAAGACCTGCTCGGCATCGGGCTACCATCCCAGCCCGGGGTGTCGCTCGAGGAGCCCAGGAGGATGCTGATGGCTGGACAGGTCCCGTTGGTCGACTACCTGGCGCTCGGTGACGCGCCCTACCTGGTCGCACACGAGTGCAAGGCGTGCGGCGCGAGGTATTTCGACCGGCGAAATGCCTGTGCGAGCTGCGAGGGGACCGAATTCGACCTCGTGCCCGTGTCCACCACCGGCGAGCTACGCGCTTTCACGATCGTGGCCTTCGCCGCTCCCGGGGTGCCGGTGCCTTTCGTGGCCGGGCTCGTCGACTGCGACGGGACGAGCGTCCGGGCCAACGTCGTCAACATCCCTCCGGACCCCGAGCACGTGAAGCTTGGGATGAAGCTCCGGCTGACCACGTTCCCGATCGGCACCGACGACGAGGGCACCGAGGCGATCGGGTTCGGCTTCGAGCCGCTCGCTTGAGGCCGCCGTCCCGGGTTCGCTCGATGCTCCTGCCAGCCGTGTCGAGCGCTACACAGAGGCTGCACAGAGATCGAACGCTGTGAAGAGGAGGAGACAGTGACCGACGACATCTGGATCCTTGGGATCCACATGACCAAGTTCGGCAAGCACCCGGACAAGGACACCGTGGACCTGGCGGCAGAGGCTGCCCGGGGCGCCTTGGCTGACGGCGGGGTCGGCATGAGGCAGATGGGGGTGCTGGCTGCCGGCAGCCTCATGAACGCGTCCGCAGGTATCGGCCAGGCCCTTCAGAAGCAGATCGGCCAGACCGGCATCCCCGTCTACAACGTCGCCAACGCATGTGCCACCGGAGCCACGGCGCTGCGCACGGTCATCATGGCCGTGAAGGCCGGGGAATGCGATTACGGGCTGGCGGTCGGGGTCGAGAAGCTGTCCGGCGCCGGGCTGCTCGCCGGGGGGAACCGGGGAGCCGACTCCTCCACCTGGACACCGCACGGCCGGTACGGCGCGGTGGCCCCCGTCGACGGAAGGATCGGTACGGAGACCATGCCGGGGGTCTTCGCCCAGATCGGCATGGAGTACGGGCACCGATACGGGGGGACGTCGTTCGAGCTCTTCGCCCGGATCTCGCAGAAGAACCACGACCACTCGACCCTCAACCCCCTCGCCTCGTACCAGAAGAAGATGAGCCTCGAGGAGATCATGGGGGACGTCATGATCGCCTACCCCAATACCCGGCCGATGTGCTCGGCCAACTGCGACGGTGCCGCCGCCGCGGTGGTGGTGAGCGGGTCGGTGCTGAAGACGCTCAGCGCCGAGCAGCGACGCAGGGCGGTGAAGATCGCGGCTTCAGTGCTCACCTCCGATCCTTGGGAGGAGGGCTGCCAGGTCCTGCCCAACGTCAACACGCTCACCCGCAGTGCCGCGTCCCAGGCCTACGAGGCCTCAGGAGTCGGGCCGGGCGATCTCGACCTCGTCGAGCTGCACGACTGCTTCGCCACGGCGGAGCTGGTGCACTACGACAACCTCATGCTCTGCGAGCAGGGTGGAGCGGTGGACTTCTTCGAATCAGGAGCTCCCGGGCGCGACGGCACGACTCCGGTCAACGTCTCGGGAGGACTCGAGTCCAAGGGTCATCCGATCGCCGCCACCGGCATAGCCAACGTCTTCGAGGTTGCCACCCACCTGCGGGGCGAGGCCGGCCCGCGCCAGATCGAGGGCGCCCGGGTCGGGCTGACCCACGTCATTGGGCTCGGCTCGGCCTGCGGCGTGCACGTCTTGGAGCGCTCTGCGGCCTGACGCGGACCTACCCCACGGCGACCGGCACGTTCGAGTAGCCGGCGACGTTCGACATGTTGACCCTCCGAAGGCCCTCGCGGTCCACTTCGAAGCGAGGCCACCGGCGCCGGATCTGACCGAACGCCACACGACTCTCGAGGCGCGCGAGCCATGCGCCCAGGCAGCTGTGGATGCCGAACCCGAAGGCCAGAGAAGTGTGGCTGTTCCTCGTGACGACGAAATCGTCGGGGCGCTCGAAGACCCGGGGGTCGCGTGTGGCGGCTCCCGTCAGGAGCAGGGTCGGGGAGCCCGCCGGGATTGTCCCGCCCTCGAAGGTGATGTCCTCGATCGCGAACCGGCCCTGGTACTGCGACGGCGGGTGCATCCTGAGCGCCTCCTCGACTGCGCTCGGGATCAGCTGCTCGTCCGCGACGACGAGCTCCCACTGTTCGGGATGCTCGTCGAAGAGCACGACAGCGCTGCCGACGAGCTTCGTGACGGTCTCACTCCCGGCCGCAGCCATGAGCGACGACAGGGCTGCGACGTCTTCGTCGCTCAGTCGGTGCTCGGGGCCGTCCACGTCACTGATCACCACGTCGTTCAGCTTGCTGATGATCATGTCGTCCGGCTGCTTGCGCTTGTGCCGTGCGAGCTCGAGGAAGTAGCTCGCCATCTCGATGGCCGCCTCCATGCCCTCCTGGGTGGTCCTTGGGTCCCCGGGTCTGCGGTACAGGAAGGTGTCGGTCCAGTGGCGCAGCTGCTGTCGCTCCGAGGAGGGGACACCGAGCATCGCGGAGATGACCTCG
>DATKIB010000148.1:0-7752 GCA_035509915.1 Acidimicrobiales bacterium
TGATTTCAACCGTCTAATGTGAGCTCGGGCAGCCAAGAGCGCACGGTGTTGCCCAAGACCGATTGAACTCAGCAAGTTCCCCGTGATCGATATGCCAGACGACGACCACCTCTACTTCCGCCAGCTCCTGTCCGGACGCGACTTCGCAGTCGGCGACCCAGTGGCGAGCCAGATGGTCAACTTCTGCTACCTGATCGGGGATCGTCGCAGCGGTAAGGCGGTGGCGGTCGATCCCGCGTACGACGTTGCAGGGTTGCTCGATCTGTTGCAGGCCGACGGGATGCGTCTCTCCGGCGTGCTCGCCACGCACTTCCACCCCGACCACGTGGGCGGGGACCTGATGGGGTACCGAATCCAAGGAGTGACGGACATGCTCGAGCGGGTCCAGGTGCCCGTGCACGTCCAGCGTGATGAAGCGAAATGGATGGTGCGTGCCATCGGGCTTTCCGAGGACGAGCTGTCGCAGCACGACAGCGGGGACGTTGTCCTGGTGGGCGACCTCGAGATCGAGCTCGTGCACACGCCTGGTCATACCCCGGGGAGCCAGTGCTTCTCGGTCGAGGGGCGGCTCGTGTCGGGGGACACGTTGTTCCTCGAGGGATGCGGTCGCACCGATCTGCCGGGGGGAGATCCCGAGCAGATGTACGAGTCCCTCACCACCCGCCTGGCCCGGTTCGGAGACGCGACGGTGCTCTATCCAGGCCACCTCTACGCGCCCGAGCCCTCGGCGACCCTGGGTGAGACGCGAAAGCACAACTACGTCTTCCGCTTGAGCAGCCCCGAGCAGTGGATGGCGATGTTCGGCGGTTGACGGGTGGCCTTCGACGAGAGCTCGACCATTGCCATAGTCGGTGCGTCGCTTGCGGGACTGAGAGCTGCGGAAGCTCTGCGCGGCGAGTCCTTCGGCGGACGAATCGTGATGATCGGCGCCGAGAATCATCTCCCCTACGACCGGCCACCCCTGTCCAAGCAGTTCCTCGCCGGCGACTGGGGACTGGACAAACTACGACTCCGCGATCCGCAGAAGATAGAGGCCCTCGAGTTGGATATCCGACTCGGCCGCTCGGCTATTGCTCTCGACGTCGAGGGTCACAGCCTCGAGCTCGACGACGCGAGCGTGGTCAACTTCGATGGGCTGGTGGTGGCCACCGGCTCCCATCCCCGCATGATCCCCGGCACGGAGGCGATCGGTCGCGTCCATGTGCTTCGCAGTCTCGAGGACTCCATCGCCCTGAAGGATGCGACCACCGAGCCTGGAACTCGTGTAGTGGTGGTTGGTGCAGGCTTCATCGGCTCCGAGGTCGCGGCGACCTGTCACAGACGCGGAGCCCAGGTGACGGTCATCGAGGCTCTTCCGGTCCCCTTGCAGCGGGCGCTGGGCGAGCAGATGGGTGCCGCGTGTGCCGCGTTGCACACCGACAACGGAGTGGAGCTACGAACCGGGGTCGGCGTGAGGCGACTTCGAGACGACGGGGTAGAGCTGGAAGACGGCACGGTCATCGCGGCCGACGTCATCTTGGTCGGAATCGGAGTTGTTCCGACGACGGACTGGCTCAACGGCTCGGGGCTCGAAATCCGCGACGGTGTCGTCGCAGATGCCAACCTTCATGCCGCCGAGGACATCGTGGTGGCCGGGGACCTCGCGCGCTGGTACGACGAGGGCATGGGAGAGGAGGTCCGGATCGAGCACTGGAACAACGCGTCCGAGCAGGGGATGGCCGCCGCGCGCAGCCTCCTCGCCGGCCGGGGCGCCGCTCACGCCTACGTTCCAGTTCCCTACTTCTGGTCGGACCAGTACGACGTGAAGATCCAGATGCTCGGCCATCCCAGGCCCGAGGACGATGTGAAGGTGGTGGACGGGTCCGTCTCGGACCGCCGCTTTGTCGCCCTCTACGGTCGTGACGGTCGGCTCACCGGCGCGCTCGGGTTCAGCAGGCCGAGGCAGCTCATGCGTTACCGGCAGCTGCTCGAGCAGGGCGCGAGCTTCGACGAGGCGCTCGCACAGCAGCCTGTGTGATCCCTCTGGGTCAGAACTGGAGGTTCGAGAGCTCGGGCACGGCTCGCAGCGCCCGCTCTGGGTCAGAACTGGAGGTTCGAGAGCTCGGGCACGGCGCGCAGAGCGCGCTCGCGCGCCTGGAGCCACCGGTCCCTCCTGGCGGAGCGTCGGGCCTCGCTGATCGTGGGCTCCACGACCGCACCGGGCTTCCAAGCGGCGGCCACGTCGTCCTCTCCGCCCCAGGTCCCGAGGGCCATGCCTGCGAGGTAGGCGGCTCCGAGCGTGGTCGCCTCCCTCACGGGGGAGACCTCCACGCACCTTCCGATGGCGTCCGCGAGGGCGGACACGAAGGTGTCGTTGGCCGACATCCCGCCGTCGACGCGCAGGCGCTCTATCTCGAGGCCGGTGTCGGACTCGGCGGCCTCGAGCAGGTCCGCTCCTCGGTGCGCGATCCCCTCGAGCACCGCGCGCACGATCTCGGCACGGCCCGTGCCGCGGGTTATGCCGACGAAAGTTGCACGCGCCCCGAAGTCCCACACCGGTGTGCCCATTCCGAGCAGGGCGGGTACAAACCAGACGTCACCGGTGTCGTCGCATCCTGCGGCGACCTCGTCAGAGCTGGCGGCGCTGTCGATCACCCCGAGGTCGTCGCGCAACCACTCGACGCAGGCACCTGCCGAGAGCATGATCGCTTCGACACCCCACGTGATGCGCCCGGATCGCTGCCAGGCGGCGATAGGGAAAGTGCCCGCCTCGCCTCGACGTGCGAACGCGGGGCGCTCGCTCCCGACGCAGCAGTCGAGCATCCCGCCGGTGCCGAACGTGACCTTCGCCAACCCGGGGAGCGTGCAGCCCTGGCCGACTAGCGACGCCTGCTGGTCCCCCGCGATTCCGCAGACGGGCGGCGACCGGTCCAACGCCGAGGCCTCGCCGACTACTCCGGAGGAGTCGACGACAGTCGGGAGCACCCCCGCCGGGATCCTCAGGGCCTCGAGGATTCGTTCGTCCCATCCAGTCGCGTCGGCGAGACGGAGCCCCGTGACCCCTGCGTTGGTGGAGTCGGTCACGTGCAGGGCGCCGTTGGAGAGCGTCCAGATCACCCACGTGTCGACGGTGCCGAAGCAGAGGTCTCGCTCTCGTTCGGGGTCCGCCATGTCGAGCAGCATCGCGAGCTTGGTGGCCGACTCGTTCGGTGCGAGGTTGATGCCCTGATCCTTGAGCGCGAGGCAGGTGCCCACCGTCCTCAGGTCCTGCCACCCGATCCCCGGTCCGACGGGCTCGCCGGTGTGCCTGTCCCAGACGATCGTGGATGCACGCTGGTTCGCGACGCCCACGCCTTCGACGCGGCCCGCTAGAGCCAGCGCGCCGCGGGCGACGTCGAGAACCGCGCTGGCCATAGCGGCGGCGTCGAGCTCGACGAACGCCGGGGCAGGGGAGGAGGGCAGCACCTCGACGTAGTGGACGTGGTCGATGCTCGAGTCGGGGTGCACGACCCCTGCCCGGACCCCGGAGGTCCCCACGTCGACTACCAGGATGCTCACGGCGTGCTCTTGGTGCTCACGGCGTGCTCGTGGTGCTCACGGCGTGCTCGTGGTGCTCGCGGCGTGCTCGTGGTGCTCACGGCCAGTGGATCTCGCCGAAGGGCGACGGCAGGCCGAGCTTTCCGGGGTTGAGGATTCCGCGCGGGTCGAGAGCGTCCTTGATCGCAGCCATCAGCCCGAGGCCGCGTCCGAGGGCAGGTGCCATGAAGCGCGCGCGGTTGATCCCGATCCCGTGGTGGTGGCTGATGCTTCCGCCGCGCTCGAGCACTGCATCCATCACGGCTTGCCACGCTGCCTCGTAGTAGCTCTGCGCCCATGCGTCCTGGTCTTTGCTCTCGGTATCGGGTCTGCGTCCGCCGAAGGTGAAGTAGAGGCAGGCTCCGTCCGTGTATGCGTGCGACTGGTGAGCAGAGGCGGCGAGGGTGCCCTCTACGCTCTCGAGCGCGGAGACACAGTCGCGATAGATACCGGCGAGGGCCGCCCACCGCGCCGAGATCTCGATCGTGTCGACCACGATCCCCGCCTTGTACAGCGGAGCGAGCGCGGAGACGTCGTTGCGGTGCGCGAGCCATCGCTCGACGAGGTCCTCGTCCATGGGCGTCCCGCCGCCGGCAACGCACTCTGCGTCGACGATCTGGAAGGTCGCATCGAGGATCGCCGCATCGGCCTCGTCGAGGACCACGAGCAGGCAACGGTCCTCCACCGAGAAATTGCGCGCCGACTCGACCTCGTCGTAGAGACGCACGACGGCTGGCGTCGCTCCCCGGCGCATCACCAGACGGCACGCTTCGAGGCCCTCCTCGAACGAGCCGAAGCCGAAGGCACGCCTCGCCTGGGCCGGAGGGACCGGGTGAAGGCGCAACAGCGCCCCCGTCACGATGCCGAGGGTGCCCTCCGAGCCAACGAACAATTGGGTCAGGTCTCCTCCGGTGGCGGACCGCGGCCCGCAGCCTCCGGTGCGCACCGTGCTCCCGTCCGCCAACGCCACCTCCAGGCCGGCGACCATGTCCTCGATCTTGCCGTAACGGGTCGAGTACTGGCCGGCGCCGCGGCAGGCCAGCCAGCCACCGACCGTGGAGATGTCCATCGACTGTGGCCAGTGGCCGAGGGTTGTGCCCTGAGCCTGAAGACCAGCCTCGAGGTCCGGCCCGAACGTGCCCGGTAGAACGTGAGCCAGCAGAGAAGTCGTGTCGAGGTCCGTGATCCCCGACAGGGCGCAGAGATCGAGGGCCACCCCGCCGAATGCAGGGACGCTCGACCCACAGACACCCGATCTGCCGGCCATCGCGGTGACCGGCACGCGCGCCTCGTTGCAGGCACCGAGGACCGCCGCCACCTCGCCTGGTTCTGAGGGTCGGGCCACCGCTGCAGGGCGTGAAGGTACCTCCCCCAGGACTGCCCAAGAGATCGCAATCGGCCACCAGTCGCGCCCAGCCTCCATGCGAGAGACGTCGTCGACGTCCACCTGCGCGCACACCGAGCGAAGCCGTTCGAGGAGCGAGTCGGCGACAGGGGCGCTCGGTGCGATGAGGCGCTCTGTGACCTTGGACGGCTCTGCCTCCACCTCGATCACCGGCACGGGACGTCTCATGTGAACCTTCTAAGTAGTTCGCCCAGGCTGGGCCGATCTCCGCTCAGCCGAGCTCCCTGCGCCGAGCCCCGCACGGTCGAGCTCCCCGAGTACCTGCTCCGCGAAGGCCTTTGCCTCCGACGCGACCTCCGTGCTCGATCGTCCCCACTCGCCGGCGAGCAGCTCGGCGACGTCGCCTGCCGCCTCCCCCGTGGCGGCGGCCCGGCGGATCGAAGAGCGGGTGCGGCGCGACAGAACGTCGTCCAAAGTGACTGCCATCTCCTCGCGCGCGGCCCAAATCGCCTCTACCCGGAGCTGTGCGAGCCCGGGCACGAGTGGTTGGAGCAGGTCGGGTCGTCCCGAAGCGAGCTCCAGCACGGCGGGCGTCTCGCTGCCGTGCCGTCTCACGAGCGCGGAGAAGACGTCCTCGTCGAGTCCGTGTGCACGCGCCGCCCTGGGCTCGAGAAGCGCTGCAAGACCCTCCGCGCCGCGCAGCCTGAGGCGTGGCGTCCGACAGCGGCGAAGGCCGGAGGGCGCGGCGCTCCCGAGCAGACGCACCACCTCGTCGACGGTGTCCTCGGCCATGCGGCGGTAGGTCGTGAGTTTCCCGCCGGTGACCGTGACGAGTCCCCCGGCCGAGCTGCGCACGCTGTGCCGTCGCGACAGGTCGGCGGTCCGCTCGCTCAGGTGGTGACCGCCGGAGGGAGCGAGGAGCGGGCGAAGCCCGGCCCAGAGCCCCGTCACGTCGTCTCGCGAAAGTGGGTCACTGACCGATCCGTTGACGGCCCCGATCAGGTAGTCAACGTCCTCTGGCAGACAGGCCGGATCGTCGAGGGGACCGTCCCAAGCCGTGTCGGTCGTGCCGATGTAGACGTCTTCACCGTCCGCCCATGGCACGACGAAAATCGAGCGGCGGTCCTTTGGGACGGGGATCACCGCCGCAATGTCCGCCGGAAGCTTCGAGCGCGGCACCGTGACGTGGATGCCCTTCGCCGGGCGGAGCGAGTGGGGGTGCCTCTCCTCGTCGAGCGCCCGCACGTCGTCGGCCCACACCCCGGTCGCGTTCACGACGACACGGGCGCGCACCTCGAATGCGCCGGTCGGGCTGGCGGGGCTGCTCGAGCCGGTCTGGCTGGTCGGGCTGGTCAGGCTGGTCGGGCTGGTCGGGCCCGTCGAGCTGCTAGGGCCGGTCGGGTTGGTCGGGCTGGGCACGGTCGCAGCAAGGGGGAGCGCTCGCACCCGGGCGCCTCTCACTCGGCCTGACGAGTCACGGAGCAGGCCGTCAACCTCGGTGTAATTCACGGCGACAGCTCCGTGGTCGAGCGCTGCGGTTCGCACGATCGACAGCGTGAGGCGAGCGTCGTCCGCCCAGGCGTCGTAGTACCAAAAGCCGGCGACCAGCCGGTCGGTGCGGAGAGTGGGTAGGTGCGAGAGAGCTTCTGCAGCGCCGACGCGCCGATGGCGCTTGCCTATTCGCCACCCGCCCGTCACGTCGTAGAGCCACAGTGCGACCGAGTAGGCGCGCGCCACGTTCTTCTGGACCACACCATTGCGGCCGAAGAGCGGGATCAGGAAGGGGAGGGGGCTCACGAGGTGAGGCGCGTTCTCGAGGAGCCGCTGGCGCTCGTGGAGCGACTCGTAGACGAGGCGGAAGTCGCGCTGCTGGAGGTATCGGATGCCCCCGTGCACCATCTTGGACGACTTCGACGAGGTGCCAGTGGCGAAGTCCGAGCGCTCGACGAGCGCCGTACGAAGCCCGCGGCTGGCAGCATCGAGGGCGACTCCGGCGCCGGTGATCCCGCCCCCGATCACGAGCACGTCGAATTCGTCGTCGACCAGGCGTTTCATTGCCTCGCCGCGGTTGAAAGTGCCGCGAGCCACGCCGGGCGCAGAGTCAGGGACGGCGGGAGGCACCGGCTCAGCCTGCCATAGTGCACAAAGCCCCTCACTGAGGCTGTGTACCACCGACGAGGTCGATCGGTACTGCCTTCGAGCAGCGATTTCGACACCGATTGTCAATCAACAATCGTTGGTGATATCGTCACCTGACGTGAAGTCCGTGGAGGAGCTGACGGTGTTGTTCCGCGGCAGCGGGCGCAAGGTCACCGCTCAGCGGCAGTGCATCTTCGGGGTGCTCCAGGGCGACGCGAGCCACCCGACGGCGGAGTCGGTGCACGAGGCAGCCCGGGCCGAGATGGAGACGATCTCCCTCAAGACCGTCTACCAGACGCTCCACGAGCTGGCCGCCTTGGGGGAGGTCGCCTCGCTCGACCTCGGGACCGGCACGACCCGGTTCGACCCCAATGTGGAGACCGTGCACCACCACCTGGTATGCCGATCTTGCGGCAAGGTGCGGGACCTGCACGCCGACTTCAGCGGCGTCACGGTCCCCGATGGGTCCGGTCAGGGTTTCGAGGTAGGTCAGGCGGAGGTCGTGTTCCGTGGCGTGTGCAGCGCGTGCCGAGCGGAGCAGAATCCCGAGAGGCGCGCTGGGTGACCGGCCCGGATCGAGAGCCGAGAGAGACGCCGAGAGAGACGCCGAGAGTGACGCCGAGAGTGACAAAGACAAGAGACCGAGAAGAGTCCGAGAAAACACAGACAAGGAAGGAAACATCGTGCCTGCATTGAAGGGAAGCAAGACCGAG
>DATKIB010000149.1:0-19616 GCA_035509915.1 Acidimicrobiales bacterium
CGCGATCTGCTGCGTCCGTGCAGACCGCGGCGAACCGCTCGTGGGCGATGAACACCGCGGCGTCGCAGTCGGAGAGGATGTATGCGATCTCGGGCGCGACCAGATGGTGGTTGATGGGCACTATGTAGAGCCCGGCCTGGAGGGCACCCAGGTACACCTCGAAGACCTCGACGCAGTTGGGCAGCACGAACGCGACGGTGTCGCCCTTCTCGAGGCCGAGCGAGCGCAGCGCGGCTACCACCTGGTTTGCGCGTCGCAGCAGCTCGCCGGCGGAGAGCTCGGTGCCGTCCGGCCCCACGACCGCGAGGTGCTCCGGCTCCTCCTGCGCCATCGCCCAGAACCCGAAGTCGGCCATCGATTCCCCCTCGTGCCTCAGCCCGGATCGCAAGACTAGAACGTGTTCTTGCGTGATACCAAAGGCGGGACTCGCCCCGCCGGATTGCGTCGGTGGTGGTTGATGCATCGAACGCGGTCGAAGACATGCACCACGACGCGCAGCGACCCCCGCCTCAGCGAGGGTCGCGGCGACTTGGCAGAACCGGTAGTCACCCGCTCGCCAGCATAGCTGGCAGGCCCCGGGGGTGGGTCTCGAACCCACAACCAACGGGGTGACTACCCGCTGCTCTGCCAAGTTGAGCTACCCCGGGGGCCGGCTCACATCGTCCCCGATGGGTGTGACGCCCCTCAGGTGCTTTGGCGCCCGAGGAGAACCGGTTCTATCGTCCGTCGAGATGCTCGCCCGCGCCTCGTCGGGGGGCGAGCGGCTGGTGAACGAGGAGGCAGGAGGAGAGCAGTGGCCGGGTTCCTGGAGGGCAAGGCAGTCGCGATCACGGGCGCCGGCGGCGGGATCGGCCGGGCGTGCGCCCTGGCCTGCGCGGCGGAGGGAGCCAGGGTCGTAGTCGCCGACATCGGGGTCGGACTCGCGGGCGAGGACCCGAAGAGCGAGGTCGCCGAAGCCGTGGTGAAGGAGATCGAGGCGGATGGCGGCGAGGCGGTCGCTGTCGCCGAGGACGTCTCGACGATGGGCGGTGGCGAGCGCATCGTCGGAGCGGCAGTCGACAAGTGGGGGCGGATCGACGGTGTGGTGGCGGTCGCGGGGATCCTGCGGGAGCGCATGTTGTTCAACATGAGCGAGGAGGAGTGGGACGCGGTGATCGCGACCCACCTGAAGGGCCACTTCACAGTGTTCCGCACCGCTGCCGCCATCATGCGCAAGCAGGAGTCGGGCTCGCTCGTCGGGTTCACCTCCGGCGCCTTCGCCGGCAGCGTGGCCCAGGCCAATTACTCCGCAGCCAAGGGCGGCATCGTGTCGCTCGTGCGCTCGGCAGCGGTCGGCCTCCACCGTTACGGCGTGCGGGCCAACGCCGTCGCCCCGATCGCGCGCACGAGGATGTCGGCCAACGTCCCGCAGGAGCTCGCAGAGATGGGCGACCCCGAGGACGTCGCACCGATGGTCGTGTACCTGCTGTCCGACGCGGCCAAGGACGTGACGGGTCAGATCTACACCGTCGTGGGCGGGCGCATCTCGGTGTGGAACCAGCCAGCGGAGATCCGCACGATGCGAACGGAGGGCCGCTGGGACCCCAGGGACATCGCCGCGCGCTTCGACGAGGTGGGTCAGGAGCGCATGGGCATGATCGACCGCCTCGAGGCGATGCGAAAGGCGGCGGCTTCGGGCGAGAAGCCCAACTCCTGATCCGCACCGGGCTCGCCGGTGGTCCCGGCCCCGGCATCCCGAGGACCATTGATAGCCCTTGTTGTGCGGTTGTAGGGTTCGCGTCGTAGTTCGATGGCCTAGGGCCAGGCCTCGAGGGCTCGGACGTCGGTGGATCCGCCGAGTGGTGGCCGGGCCCAGGGGAGGGGACATGTCCACGGCGGACGAGCTGGCAAAGCTGGCGGCGCTCAGGGACCAAGGCATCCTGACCGATGCCGAGTTCGAGGCGGAGAAGGCGAAGCTGATCGGCCAAACGGCCCGGCCGGTCGAGCCGGGACCACCCGCCTCCTCGTCACCCACGCCTCCACCCCCACCCCCGCCACCACCGCCTCCGCCGGCGCCTCCTCCGGGTCCGCCCGCAGGGCAACCGGCCGGTCCTCCCGCGGGGGCGCTCGCCGGTTCTCTTGCCGGGGCACCCGCTGCAGAGGTGGTATCGGAAGATGACGAGCGGCGCAGAAGGGCGGGCGGCTTCTTCCTCACCCAGCGGCAGATGCTCATCGGCCTGCTCGTCCTGGCCCTGATCGGCGCGGGGATCGGTCTCGCTGTGGGCCTGGGCGGCTCCCCGGCGTCGGCGAGCGAAGTGTTCCTGCAGCCCACGAACTCGACGGGCGCGAACCCGTTCACTCCGAATGTCGGAACCGACGCCACCGTTGCCCGGACCGTCTCGAACACACTGCCGACACCTTCGGGGGGCACCGCTTCTTATCCGGGCGACTCGATCGGGCTTTACGGCGGCACCCTCAGCACGGCTAGCTGCAACCCGCAGCAGATGATCAATTACCTCGGGGCCAACCCGTCGAAGGCGGCCGCGTGGGCGGCCGCCCAAGGCATCTCGGTAAGCGACATCCCGGCTTACATCTCCTCTCTTACTCCGATGACGCTGCGCTACGACACGCGCGTCACGAACCACGGCTACATAAACGGAGTGGCCGATCCCATCCCGGAGATCCTGGAGGCCGGCCAGGCCGTGCTCGTGGACCACTACGGTGTCCCGCGGGCGCGCTGTTACTGCGGGAATCCCCTCACCCCTCCAGTTCCGGTCGCGAGTCCGACATACGTGGGCACACCGTGGCCCGGGTACTCGCCCACGACCGTCATCGTGGTCCAGCAGTCGCCCGTCATCATCAACAACTTCACGATCATCGACAACACCACGGGCGACGCGTTCAACAGGCCTGCCGGAAGCACCGGCTCCTTGGACGGCCCGCCTCGTCCGTCCAATGCTCCGACCATGCCCGGAGTGAACGCACCGGGTTCCTCGAGCGCGACGCCGACGACTGCACCGCAGTCGACCACAGCACCGCCTGCGACGACTCCGGTTACCGCGCCGAACGGCCAGCCGCTGGGCACCGGGGCGGTTCAAGTGACCTTGACCTGGTCGACATACGCGGACCTAGACCTGCACGTCCTCGAGCCGGACGGCACCGAGATCTACTACGGCAACAGGACCTCGGCTGACGGCGGCACGCTGGACGTCGACTCGAACGGCGGGTGCAACAACGAGACGAATTCGCCGGTTGAGAACGTCTTCTGGACGAACTCACCGCCAGCTGGGACCTATACCGCTCGAGTGAACTACTTCCAGGAGTGCGGTGGCACGGGTTCAGGAACGGGGACACAGGCCTTCATGATCACAGTGAAGATCAACGGTCAGGTCGTCATGCAACAACAAGGTTCGATCACTGGCGAGGGGACCAACCAGGACTATCCGTTCACCATCGGGTGAGGAGTCGTCCGCGCCGAGTCTCGAAGCCTCGCGGGTGGCCCGGGAGGCGGCCCCGACGGGACATCAGCGCTCATCGTGAGCCTCCTCTTATCCGCAGCTGTTGACGGGAAGGACCATCTGCACAGAGACGGCGTATCCCGGGTTCACGTTGGAGAGGGTGGTGTTGAATTGCGACATCGCGCAGTCGGTACCGTTCGCGCTACCAGTTGAGCCGTCCGCGTTCGTGCCGCTCGCGCTCCAGGTGATCTCGAAGTGATGGCCGTCCCCGCAGTTGTCCACCGAGGCCGACAGGACGGGGTCGGTGCTGGTGGCGGTGAAGTTGCCTCCTCCGCCCGAGAGAACCCCGGGGTCACCACCTGAGACGTCGATCTCGGACGGGTACGTGACGTTGCACGAAGGCGGCGGCGGGGTGTTGTTGGCAGGCGGCGGTGACGCCTGCTGGCCGGGGCTCTGGTCGGAGGGTGTCTGGGTCGGGGTCTGGTCGGTGGGCGCCTGTTGACCCGAGTTGTCGGGGGTCGGGGTCGGTGCCGGTGACGGCGCCGCAGGCGTGCTGCTGGCGTTGCCGGCGCTCGATGGCTGGATTACCGGGAGAGCGGAGTCCTGGGGGTTGGACTGGCTTACGGCGCTCTGAGGTGCGCTGATCGCTGCATTGGGTCCGACGGTCGCGTATAAGGAGAGCCCCAGGAGCGACAAGGCGATGATTAGGGGAAAGACGCACCCTGGGTTCATCGCCTGCAGCCGTCGCGGCGATACTCCTTCGCGGGCGAAGAGCCGAGCGGTCTCCGGGTCGATTTCGGGTTCCTGGTCTTGCGTGTCGTCGGTCATGTTCCTCGTTTGGTCCTTCTGCGCATGGCCCAGTCGGGTTCTGGGTCGTCACGGTGTGAGCACCCTCTGGCCCGTCGCCGTGAACGAGCAGATTCCGCCCGGAGGCGTGATGGTCACGACGAACTGACCACCGGAGATTGCCTGTGGGCTCAGGGTCCCCGTGAACTTGAGTTCGTTGTTGGGGCCGTTGGAGGCGCTCTCCGTAGTGGTGACGGAGAAGCTCCCGCTCGAGGGGTCGTAGCTGCCGGTCATCTCGCCGTTGGCAAACTTCATGCCGATCGAGCTCCCGCTCGTCAAGACGGTCGTGTTGGAGCCTGCCATGTTTTGCGCAAAGATGTTGCAGTCGGAAGGTGTGAGGACGTCGTTGTTGTAGACCGTGTTCCCCGAAACTTGAGGGTTGGACAGGGTGAGGGAATAGATCGTCCCACTTCCTGTCAGGCCGGGGGGCACGGTCGTCGTCGTCGTCGTCGTTGTTGTGCTCGATGTGCTCGACGAGGATGTGCCCGGACTGTCGGAGCGGCCGCTCGTGCCCGCCGGTCTCGTGAAGGTCTGTCCGGTGTTTGTGTCCACGAGCGTGAAGCTCGGGATCGGTGCCGGAGCGGCCACGACGACCACCACTGTCGTGGGCGAGAAGGTGGGCCAGCGGGGCCCGACGTAGGTGGGTGTGACGGTCGTAGGAACCGGTGGTGTGAGCGGGTTGCCACAGTAACAGCGCGCCCGAGGCACCCCGTAGGCGTCGATGAGCACGGCGGTGCCGGCCTGGAGGATCTCGGGGATGGGGTTGGCGTAGCCGTTGTAGTAGCCGTGGTTCGTGACCTGTGTGTCACCGCGCAGGATCACCGGTGTGAGGCTCAAGATGTAGGTGGAGAGCCCGCTGTAGGGGATGCCCTCGGCTGCAGCCCAGGCCTGTCCCAGGGCCGGGTTCGCGAGCAGGTAGTTCACCATCTGCTGCGCGTTGCAGCTGCTCAGGTTCAACGTCCCGCCGTAGAGGCCGACGGTTCCACCGGGGACAGAGGAGACGGCCCCCGGCGCGGGCGCCGCCGGCTGGGGAACCGTCGTCGTGGTCGCCTCGCCCACCGCGAAGGCTTTTGCCACAGAAGGCGTGAAGGCGTTGGTCCCGGGAGAGTTCGCGGCGTCCAAGAAGATCTCACCTTTGGGCGTGGTGGAACCGCCGCTGCTGTTCGAGCCTGCGATCACGAGGCCGATCACGAGGGCGATCGCAACTCCTATTACGAGAAGGGTCTGGCGTCCGGTGACGGTGTTGAACCACTCGAAGCCCCTAGGTGGCCTCGACGTACCCGGTGCGCTCGGAGCAGGGTTCGCACTCGGTGCTACGGGAGGTGTCGCAGGAGGTGAGAACTGCTGCCCGGTGGTCGGCCCGGGAGGTGGCCCGGTAGGCGGCCCCGACGGGACATCAGCGCTCATCGTGAGCCTCCTCTTATCCGCAGCTGTTGACGGGAAGGACCATCTGCACAGAGACGGCGTATCCCGGGTTCACGTTGGAGAGGGTGGTGTTGAACTGCGACATCGCGCAGTCGGTACCGTTCGCGCTACCAGTTGAGCCGTCCGCGTTCGTGCCGCTCGCGCTCCAGGTGATCTCGAAGTGATGGCCGTCCCCGCAGTTGTCCACCGAGGCCGACAGGACCGGGTCGGTGCTGGTGGCGGTGAAGTTGCCTCCTCCGCCCGAGAGAACCCCGGGGTCACCACCTGAGACGTCGATCTCGGACGGGTACGTGATGTTGCACGAAGGCGGCGGCGGGGTGTTGTTGGCAGGCGGCGGTGACGCCTGCTGGCCGGGGCCCTGGTCGGAGGGTGTCTGGGTCGGGGTCTGGTCGGTGGGCGCCTGCTGCGTCGGAGTCTGGTCGCTAGGTGTCGGGGTCGGAGACTGGCCGCTTGGTGCGGCAGCACCTGGGCTACTGGCGCTGCCGGACGGGGTGATGAGTGGCAGCGCAGAGTTCTGGGGGTTCGACTGGCTTGTGATCGCACCGTTCACGGAGGGGATCCTGTCGTTTGGTCCCAGGGAGGCGAATGCGACGAACAACGCGATGCCCATGTAGATGATGTTCATCGTGAGGCAGCCAAATGCCGGCTTGTCGCCCCACGGGCCGAGGGGTTGCTTCGGGTCCATTTGTCCCATAGCCCTACCTCGGCCGGCGCGGCCTAAGCCCGAACGAGGCGAAGCCGGGAGTCTGGATGGTGATCAACAACCCTCCTGCAATGGTCAGCAGTATGCCGATTCCGGGATGCAGGCTCGGGGACTCCCGAAGCCCTCTTATGAGTGCGCCGAGCCCCATGAGCATTGGCACCAATGCGACGACCGGCGGCAACCAGGCGGGCGTCCGACGCTGGGTCACAAGCGGCAGGAGAACGAGTACCACGACGAGCAGGAAAGGGCCCGCATCGATCCCGTTGCCGGCGCTCCCGGCCAACAGGAACTTGACCGGAATGTGCCATGCCGTGACTGAACTTGGCCCGATGCTCCACCACTTGACGAAGCTGCCGATCACGACCAACGCGGCGCCGAGGAGCGCCGTGAGGCCGACGTCTTCGACGGACAGTGGGCCGCGAGCCGCCAGAGGGCGCGCTGTGACGGTCGCTGGCGTCGTGACGGTCGCTGGCGCACTGACAGTCTCAGTCGCAGTGACGGTCGCAGGCGAAGTGATGGCTGCCGGCGCAGTGACGGCCGCCGGCGCAGTGACGGCCGCGTCGTCGCGGGCGGCGATCAGTCGGTGTCCGTCGGTCCACGCCTCCCAGTCGTTGGAGCACCGGATCTTCACCCACTCGCCCGTGTGGTCGATCACCTGGACCTCGAGCCCCGGGTCGAGCTGGGCAACGGGCGGCTGGGCCGGGTCGGGCTCGCTCCAAGCGGAGAGGCCCGACGACGGGACCTGGTGGGTCGCGGCGAAGGGTCCGGCGGCCTGATTCGCAGGGGTCGTCACGGCTCCGCCTTTCCAAGAACCTCGAGAGCTCCAGTCAGATCGAGCATCTGGACCCCCTTCTCACAAGCAGTCCGAAGCTTAGGAGAGCGCCACCACCATGACAATAGGTAGGCAACAGTTAGACAAAGCTGAATGTTGCACGAGGGCCGAGTCCCCGCGGCGGGCATCGGGAATGCGGCCGGCTACGGGACGAGCACGCGCCTTCCCGACATCGAGTAGGTGCAAGTCACTCCCGGGGGGGTGACGATCTCGGCGAACTGGCCGTTCGTGATCGAGTTGGGTCCGAGGGTTCCGATCATCGCGGGCACTGCGGTGCCGTTTTGGCCGACACCGACGGCTCCGGAGACTTTGAACCTTCCGCTCGAGGGGTCGTATGGACCGAGGAGCAGGACGTTACTGAACGTCATGGCCATCTGTGTGCCGCTTGTGACGATGTGTGCGTAGGTGTTGAAGGTGCTCGATACCAGGGCACTTGCGCAGTCAGCAGATGTGAAGGAGCTGCCGGGGACGTGCGCCAAGAGATGCGCATTGGACAAGCTGAGCGTGTAGAGCGTCCCGCCGGCGTTGAGGCCGGGCGGGAGCGTGCTCGTGGTGGAGCTGCCGCCTGCGGAGCCGGAGGGACTGTCCGCTGAGCCTCTCGTGCCCGCGGGGCGCGTGAAGGTCCTCCCAGTGTTGGTGTCGACCAGGGTGAAGGTGCTGATCGGTGCCGGAGCTGGCACGACTACCACCACCGTCGCGGGCGAGAAGGTTTGCCAGCGGGGCCCGACGTATCTCGGTGCGACGGTCGTCGGAATTGGCGGGGTGAGTGGGTTGCCGCAGTAGCAGCGTGCGCGCGGGACCCCGTAGCTGTCGACGAGAACTGCGGTCCCAGCCTGGAGGATCTCGGGTATTGGGTTTGCCACCCCGTTTATGTATCCGTGGTTCGTGACCTGTGTGTCGCCTCTCAGAATCACCGGCGTGAGGGTGTCGATGTATGTGGCGAGCCCGCCGTAAGGGATGCCCTCTGCCGCTGCCCAGGCCCGTCCGAGTGAGGGGTTGGCGTTCAGGTAGCCGATCATTTGCTGGGCGTTGCAGCTGCTCAGGTTCAAGGTCCCGCCGTAGAGGCCGACCGTGGCGCCCGAGATCGACGAGACCGCACCGGGCGCCGTGCTCGCAGGCGGGGTCGTGGTCGTAGTCGTTGCCTGGCCGACGGCGAAGGCGCTTGCCACCGACGGCGTGAAGGCGTTGGTCCCTGGCGAGTTGGCGGCGTCCAAGAAGACCTCACCTTTGGGCGCGGTGGAACCGCCGCTCTTGTTGGTGCCGGCGACCACGATGCCGACGACGAGCGCGATCGCCACGAGCACAACAGTTGCCGTCTGGCGCCCGGCCCTGGTGTTCACGAGCCAGTCGAAGGGCGTACCAGGTCGCCGGTCCCCTCCACCCCCGGTAAGCCCAGCAGCGGACCCGGGTGCCGGACCGGTCGGCGCGCTCGTAGGGGTGCGCGTCGGGGTGCTCGTAGGAGAACCCGATAGCGGGCCGGCCGGCGGCCCCGGAGGAGGCCCGCTCGGCGACGAAGGTGAAGATGGGGGAGGTGGACCTCCGGATGGCGGTCCCGTCGGCGGCCCACCAGGCGTGTCGGCGCTCATCGCTCCCTCGGCTCTAGCGGCCGTGTGTTGGTTGGCTCGTCGGCACGAGGGTCCACGTTCTCACCCACACTCGTTGACCGGGAGGATCATCTGGACCGAGACCGTCCACCCGGAGTCCACATCGGGAAGGGTGGTGTCGAACTGCGACATCTGGCAGTCGTGACCGCTTGCGCTATTGCTCGAGCCGTCCGGGTTCGAGACACTGGCGCTCCACGAGAGCTCGTAGTGGTGGCCGTCCCCGCAGTTGTTCACCGAAGCCGAGAGGACCACGGGGCTCCCGGTTGCGGTGAAGGAGCCTCCGGAGCCCGAGATCGCTCCGGTGTCGCCATTCGAGACGGCGATCTCAGATGGGTACCCGAGGCTGCAGGCTGGCGGAGCGGGCGCCGATGTCGTCGGCGGGGCGGCCTGGCCTCCGGGAGGCGCGCCGCCGCCAGAGGGGGTCCCGCCGCCGGATGGTGTGGAGCTGCTCGTTGTGGAGCTCTGGGGCGTGGAGCTGGTCGTTGTGGAGCTCTCGGGCTCGCCGGCAGCTGGCGTGCTCGTCGTGCTCGAGGGCTGGAGGATCGGGAGCGCAGACGGGCTTGCTTGCGTCGCAGACTGGCCCTGGGCGGCGATCGAACAACCACAGGCCACCCCCGCGACGGCTGCCCCGACGATGACCGCGGGGAGGGCCCCAAGAAGCAGCCCGAAAATCATGAGCAGGCAGCCCAAGCCCCTCGTGTTGGGGTCTGGCTGGCTGGCGGGTGGCGGGCCCTCAGAAGCGCCCGTGAAACCGAAGGCCTCGACGGTCTGTGCGCCACTCGCCTCGTATTCGCCAAACGTCATCGTTTCCTCCCTCTCAGAACGATCGAGGCGAACCCAAGGGTGTTGGTCAAGATCAGCAGTCCGCCGGCGAGCGTGAGTATGAGACCGATCCCGGGGTGAAGGCTCGGCGTCCCGTGAAGCCCCCGGGCCAGAGCACCCGATCCAGCGACGAGCGGGACCACGGAGATCGCAGGGAGACCCAACGCAGGCAGACGCCGCCGCGTGAACAACGGCAGGGCCACCAGGACCACGACGAGCAGGAACGGTCCCACGTCCACACCGGTGCCGGCGCTCCCGCCGAGGACGAACTTGAAGGGGACGTGCCAAGCGGTGATGGAAGCCGACCCGACCGTCCACCACTTGAGGAAGCTTCCGACTATCACGAGTGCCCCGCCCAGGAGCGCAGGTATCCCGACGTCCGCAGCGGACAGGGCACCCGTCGGGACGGAGCGTGCGACGGGTGCGGCGCTTCCAGCCATAGCCGGTGCGGTCGTCTCGGGGGCGGATGCGGCGGGGGTGGCGGTCGCGGGGGCGGAGACCGGGACCTGCGTCTCGGTCCTGAGCGCGGCCTGCGCCTCGGCCTTGGGCGCTATTGCGACCAAGCGCGGTCCGTCGGTCCACGCCTCCCAGTCGTTGGAGCACCGGATCTTCACCCACTCGCCTGTGTGGTCGATCACCTGGACCTCGAGCCCAGGGTCGAGCTGGGCCACAGGGGCCTGCTTCGGGTCTGGACCGGTCCAAGCGGAAAGACCCGAGGACGGAACCACGTGGGTCGCGGCGAAGGTTCCGGCGGCCGGATTCGCTGGTGTCGTCACGACTCCGCCTTCCCAAGGACCTCGCGAGGTCCAGCCGAATCGAGCATCAGGACCCCCTTCTCACAGCGAGTCCACAGCTTAAAAGAGCGATGCCACCGTGACAACAGGTGAGCAACAGCTCGACGGAGATGAAGGTCACGGGCTCGCCCGCTGGGCGGGGACCCTTCTCGACTGGCTCCTGGGTGGCACATACGATCCGTTCGATGTTGCAGCCGGTCGCGAAGAGGTCCTGAGTGCGCTTCAGCTATGCGGAGTCGATGGTCGGCCCCGTCTACTACGCGCCGCTGGCGCAGGCCGCCGAGGAAGCCGGCTACGACTCCTTCATCGTCCCCGACTCGATCGCCTACCCCGAGCACTCCGAAAGCACGTATCCCTTCAATCCCGACGGGACGCGCGACTTCTTGGAGGACAAGCCCTTCCTCGATCCGTTCGCGCTCATCTCCGCGCTCGGGGCGGTGACCTCGAGGCTCCGCTTTGTCGTGTTCGTCCTGAAGCTGCCGATCCGTCACCCGGTGCTCGTGGCGAAGCAGGCGGCGTCGGTGGCCGTGCTCACCGGGGACCGGCTCGTGCTCGGGGTGGGGACGAGCCCCTGGCCCGAGGACTACGCGCTCTGCGACGTCGCGTGGGAGGGCCGAGGCCGGCGCATGGACGAGGAGATCGAGATCATCCGCGGGCTCACGAGACCCGAGGGCGGCTGGTTCGAGTTCCACGGGAAGGTCTTCGAACTGCCGGCGGTGAAGATGTCCCCGGCACCGCGCAGCCCGGTGCCGATCCTCGTCGGCGGCCACGGGGAGGCCGCGCTACGGCGCGCCGCGCGCGCCGGTGACGGCTGGTTGCACGGAGGGGGTGACCCGCAAGATCTGCCGGTGCTGCTCGCGCGTCTCGCGGAACTTCGTGCGGAGGCGGGCAGAGCCAACGAGCCCTTCGAGGTGCACGTGATCTCCACCGACGCCTACACGGCCGACGGTGTCCGGCGCCTCGAGGAGCAGGGTGTCACGGACGTGATCGTCGGGTTTCGCTGGCCGTACCTGGTCGGGCCCGATACCCAGCCCCTGGGCGAGAAGCTGGACGCCCTGCGGCGCTTCGCCGAGGACGTGATGCTGAAGGTCCGCGCATAGGGGTCAGCGGGGCGAGACGAAGACGGGGACCATCCGAGGGACGCAACGAGGGAGGGAAGATGGGACGAGCGCTCGAGATGTCGAGGCGGTCGGTGGAGCGGATCGAGGCCAAGGACCGTGACGGCTGGTTGGAGCTGTTCGCGGAGGACGCTGTGGTAGAGGACCCGGTCGGGCCGAGCATGCTCGACTCCACAGGGGGCGGTCACCGGGGCAAGGAGGCGATCGCGGCCTTCTACGACACCACCATCTCGACGAGCGAGAAGGTGATCATCACCTTCGACCGCAGCATCGAGTGCGGCGACGAGGTTGCCCGAGCTGGCGACATCTCGATCACCCTCCCGGGGGGGAAGGTGGGCCATGTCGCCTGCGTGAACATCTACAAGGTGGGCGCCGACGGCAGGCTCGTGTCGCTGCGATCGTTCTGGGACGCGAGCACCCTGGCCTTCGCCGACGCCTGAGTCGGCCGGCCGCTGCGAGCGCGATCAGTCGGTCGGTTGCTGCAAGCGCTGCTAGGAGCTCGCCTTCTCAGGGCTCGCTTGGCGCTGGCCTGTGCGCCGGGCCGGCACGGCGGGGCCCCTGCGGCCCCGGGGCTTGCAGGCAGCGACCGCCTTCTGCAGCTCGCGCATCGCCTCGGGGATGCGGTCTGCGAGCACGTCAACGTCGCCGACCGCGTCTGCGCATGCGATGAGGCCGAAACCGATCCGGTCCCGGTAGCTCATTGCAGTCACGTTCAGCGCAGCGCCGTCGATAACCGGGCCGAACGGGTGGAACGCCACGAGCTCCGCACCCCCGCAGTACAGCGGGACGGGAGGCCCGGGGAAGCTGGACACCACCACGCTGAACGGCGGGCGACGCGTGGTGAGCCCCGTCACCCTGGACAAGAGTCCCGCGGGCCCGAGTAGCGCCGGCACAGCCAGTTCGGCCAGCGAGCCGAGCACGTCGGGACCGAGGACCTGGCTCTGATCCTTCGCGCTGCGGGCGCTCTCGCTCACCGCTAGGAGCCGCACCACCGGGTCGCAGACCGAGGTCTCGAGCGACACGAGCATTCCCGAGAGGCGGTTGACCCCGCTCTCGGGGGTGTCGGTCTCGCTGCGCACGGAAATGGGCACGAAGGCCGCCAGCGGCTCGGCCGGCAGTTCCCCGGCCTCCTCGAGGTGCGCTCTCAGGGCGGCGCCGGTCAAGGCGAGGATCACGTCGTTGACCGTGGCATTGGTCGCACGCCGCACCTCCTCGACGTCCTCGCGGTGCACTTGGGCGAGGCCGACAGAGCGTTGTGCGCCCACCCTTCCCGCCAGGGACGTGCGCGGGCCTCTGAAGAACCCCGGAGGCCTGACCGTGTCGAACTGGCGGTTGCGGCCTCGGATGCGCGCCGAGGCCATGAGCAGGTGGGCGGCGGTCCGCGCAGTCGGTATGGCGCGCCGCCCTGCGCTCGACACCGATCCGAGCAGCAACGACCACGGGCTCGGGGCGCTCTCTAGCTGGTCGAGCTCGTCGGGCGGGTCGAACTGGGCCACCTCTGGGCTCAGGTCCATGAGCAGCCCGGTCACCTCGGTGCCCGCGATCCCGTCGATGGCCGAGTGGTGGAGCTTTGACACCCCCGCGACGAGGCCGCCCTCGAGCCCCTCGACGACGTGCATCTCCCAAAGGGGCCTGCTCCGGTCGAGGGGACGGCTCATCACCTCCGCTGCGTATCGGGCGATCTCGGCCTCCCCGCCTGGGTTCGGGACGGCGCCGTGGCGCAGGTGGCGGTCGAGGTCCGGTGGCTGGTCCTCGACCCAGCGCGGGTGGTCGAACCCGCCTGGCACGGTCACCAGCCGCCTCCTGAACGGCGGGAGCAGATGCAGCCTGTTCTCGAGTATCTGGCGCATCGACTCGTAAGGCGGGGGTGAGCCCGCGGGGGCGGTGGACGGGTCCAGCACGGCCACGGCACCAACCTGGAAGAGGTTCGTCTGCGACTCGAGGGACAAGAAGAGCGAGTCGAGCCCGCTGAGGCGTTGCATGCGTGAGACCCCTTTCGTCCGACCTTGTCTGGCCGGACCGGTTCGGGTGGGTCCGCCGCATCGATGCGCGCGCGGGACCCTTGTCGACTGGTTGTGGTTTCGCTCGTCGGTGAGCGCTGCTCCGCCGGTCGGAGTGCTGCTCCGCCGTGCCGACATCACCCTGGGTCCGGGGGTGGGACGACTCACCCATTGTGCGCACACTCGAGCTGAGTGTTCCAGCCGCCTGGCGCCCAACATCGAGTAACCGTTCTGTAAACGCAGCCGTAACGCCGGGTAAACCCATAGGGAACCGTATGCTCGCGTTGCCATGTGCGGGCGCGTAGATATCCACACTCCACCCTCCGAACTGGCACGACTGCTGGAGGTGGCCCTGGCGGCAGGTGTGGACCCTGACGGGCGGCCGAGCTGGAACGTGCCTCCCACGAGGGGGGTGCCGGTGGTCATCGAGGAGAAGGAGGACCAGGAGAACGGAGCGAAACGAGCGGACGGCGCCGTGGCCAGGAAAGTGCCTCCGTCGCCCGAGGATCTGCACCGGCGCCTCGAGGTCTATCGCTGGGGGCTCCTCCCGCACTGGGCCAAGGACCCGAGGATTTCCTACAAGATGATCAACGCTCGAGCGGAGAATCTGACGAAGAGCTCGGCCTACCGGACCCCGTTCCGAAAGAATCGCTGCCTCATAGTCGTGGACGGCTTCTACGAGTGGCAGGTTCCCGACTCTACGAAGCCGAAGAGCAAGGTGCCCTTCTACTTTCGGCGCGCCGACGGGAGCCCCATCACGTTCGCTGGCCTATACGAAATCTGGTGGGACAAGTCGCGCTCGAAGGACCCCGACCCCGAAACCCTGCTTCGCACCTGCGCGATCATCACGACCGAGGCCGGACCGGACATGGTCGAGGTCCACAACCGCATGCCCGTCATCATCGAGCGCTCTAGGTTCGACCTCTGGCTCGATCCTGATCAGCACGACCCCGAATTCCTCTTGGAAATGTTGCGACCCGCGCCCGCTGGCACCCTGGTCAAGCACCCCATCGACAAGGCGGTGAACAGCCCGCGCAACGACGGGCCTCAGATCATCGAGCCGATCCAGGTCGTGCCACAGCCGTAGAGCCGAGTCGGGCCCGGGCGGGTGGTGGGCAACGGGGACCGGCTGCGGCGCGGAGACCTCCGCATCACCACGTTTCCGCGGAAACGTCCGCATGGGACCAGATGACCTTGGCTTAGCCAACCGCCGCAGCCGCTTCCTGGAAGAACGTCTCGAGTCCGCAGTCGATCTGACCGTGCAAGGTTGTTGCAAGGTTCCGAGCAAGCTTGTTGCAAGGCATCGGTCTCATCCTCCTGGAGTGCTCCGTCTCACAGCAGCACGCCCTCAGGGTCGCGCGGTTGGGACGTGTGCGCGTGAACACGGGCCATCCGCTGCCGGCTCGTCGCCCGAGCCGAGCCCGTTCGAGCCGCGCCACGTCCCGGCCTGCGCAATTGATCGCGCATTGACCGTTGCGCGGCAAAAGCGAGCGTCGCCACCTGTCGCTTGTGCGTTTGATATCGAGTTGATGAGAGACGGCCCATGGACTTGCTCCTGATGGTGGGTCGATCCCGGCCCGCCGTTGGTCGGCAATTGATCGACGGGTTGCAACGGTGCCCGTACGCTCCCGCACGATGGCGGTGGCAGCCCCCGGGCGGTGGTCGGCAGTCGGTGGTTGCCTTGTCCTTGTCGCCACTCTCTTCTCTGCCTGCAGCACAGGCGCGTCTGGTGATGCGCCGAACAGCGCGACAGACGCGGCTGTGATCGCCGGATGGAAGGCCGCACTAAACGCGGTGGATTCAGCGGCTCGAACGGCGAACGCGAAAAGTCCAGCTCTTGAAGCGACTCATGTTCAACCGCAGCTTGGTGTAGTCGAGACGAACCTAGAGAAGGAGCATGCCGCCGACGAAGTCGCCACAGGAGCAGATCGCGTCTTAAGCGTCAACGTGACTCGGTTAGAAGGTACACAGGCCTCAATTGTTGCCTGCGTGAATGGAGATGAGATCGTCATCGATGCAGGGACGCACCAACCAGCTCCTGGTCTTCTTGGCCAGACCGGGTTTGAAGAGATCGTTGCAACAATGTTGAAGACGGTGGGCACATGGAAAGTAGAGCGACAGTCCGTGACGGAGGGTCGATGCGTGTCATCGTGACTCCTAGGGCTGACGCTGAACTGGGCTTACAAGGCCTGGTGGGCGCGCGACAGGGGCCGCCAGTTGCTTCGCTTCTGGCGGCGCGTCGCTTCGCCCGGCCGGGCCACTCTTCGTTCTCGATCACCCCTTTTAGAGCCGTTGCTCTTAGTTTGATAGCAGTCACCTCGCTCGTGTTGTCAATGCCGGCTGTCGCCCTTGCGGGTGCGGCTGGCATCGATAGTGGAAATACAGTCAGCGTTGGGGTGTCGTCGTCGGGGGCGCCGGCGCCGAGCACCGCCGCAGGTGGTGGCTCATCCCGCGGCGCGTCCTCGCACCAAGGCGTCACGACCTCGAAAGCCCCCGCGATCACCTGCCAGCTCGTGGCCATCAACGACTCGTCCTCTGAAGCTCTCGGGGTAGGAGGACCGACCCCGGGCCAGTGGTACCTATCGTCCTGCAGCGACAACGCGAACCACGGTCCGCGCGCCGGGCTGGTGTGGGCGCCGACCGCGGCCACCCCAGCCGGTGTGCAGGTGGACCCCCTGGCTCTCGCGCAACAGGCGGAGGCCTCGATCACCCTCCCGAGCCCCTCCATCCACACGAACCCGGCCGCTTACAGCGTCGTGAACGTTCCGACCTGGCTGTGGGTCGATTCCTCCAGCTGGCATCCGTTGGCGGCAAGCGCCACGGCTGGACCGATCACGGCGACCGCTGTAGCGGCTCCCTCGTCGGTCACGTGGACGATGGGGGACGGCGGGACCGTTGTCTGCGACGGCCCTGGGGTCGCATACCAGTCGAACGAGCCGGCCAGCCAGCAGAGCACCTACTGCTCGTATTCCTATAAGCAGTCTTCGGCAGGTCAACCCAGTTCCGACGGCGACCCGAACGACGGCGCATACCAGGTCGTGGCGACGATCACCTGGGCCGTGACCTGGACGGTGACAGGCGCTCCGGGAGGAGGCCTGCTCCCGGGCCTCCAGACCTCTTCCACCGTCCCGGTTCGCGTTGAGCAGGTGGAGTCCATCGGAACGGCGGACTGAAACGAAACCGAGGAGCCAACTTTGACATCCACGCTTACCCGCACGCGTCCACCGCGGTCAGCCGACGGCCATGAGCTGCGTCTCGCCCCTCGAAGCAGCCGGCGACGCCCGCTGTTCGCTGTCTCGTCAGCGATGCTCGTAGCGGTGAGCGTGGCTGTGTTCACCAGCCTCTACCTGCGCGCCGGGCACGAGGTATCGGTGCTTGCTGTCTCGGAGCATGTCGAACAAGGACAGGCGTTGACAGGCTCGGACCTGTCCGTCGAACGAATCTCGCTTTCCCCAGGGGTATCGGCGATACCAGCGGCCTCTGTCGGCAGCATTGTGGGTCGCAGGGCGGCAGTGACCCTCGAGCCGGGGTCTCTCCTGGTGCCCGGCGACCTGTCGCGCTCCTCGTCGGTACCGGCCGGCTATGCGGTTGTGGGAGTGGCGCTCAAGAGCGGGCAGCTCCCCGCGGCAGGGGTGACGGCAGGCGAGACCGTCGACATCGTGATGACCGGTACACCGGGATCTCCCTACAGCGGGTCTGCAACCGGCGCCTCTTCTCAGCAGGGATCCACGCCGGCGAGTGGCCCGGGCACGATCCTCGCCCCTGCCGCCTTGGTGAGCGACGTGGCGTTCCCTTCGTCATCCTCAGGATCCGACGCCGTCGTCGTGTCCGTGGTCGTGCCGAGAGCGCTGGCTCCGATCATCGCGAGTGCATCGGCAGCCGGTGAGGCGGCCCTAGTAGTGGTGGCGTCGGGATCGTGAGCGTCGTCGCCCTCTGTTCGGCAAAAAGGTCCCCCGGAGTTTCGACGCTGACGTGCGCACTCGGCGCGGTATGGCCAGCAGGGCGCCAGGTCTACGTGGCCGAGTGCGACCCGTCGGGTGGCGACCTCGCCGTCCGCTTCGGCCTCAACCCCCGTCGGGGGATGACGAGCTTGATCCTCGCTCGTAGGCAGCGCGGAGAGGGTGTCATTGAGCTTTCGCCGCACCTCCAGCCACTCCCCGGCGGCCTGGAAGTGCTCGTCGGTCCCATGGGACCGGATGCTGCGACCGCGCTCGACCAGGAGCTCGCGAAGCTGCCGGAGAGCTTGTTCCCGCTCGAGGCTGACACCATCGTTGACTGTGGCCGGGTCCTTCCCTCAGCGGCCGGCCAGCGGACGGTGCTGGAACGTGCCGACAAGATCCTGGTACTCGCCTCTGCCGACTCCTCGTGCTTGGCGCACGCGAGGTGGGCACTCGAGAGGATGGGGACGGTCGTAGGTCGGCCAGACGCAACAGGTTTGGTCCTGACTGGTGAGAAGCAGTTCTCGGCTAACGAGGTCTCCGAAACGCTGGGAGTCGAGATATACGGGAACATCCCGCACGATCCTCGAGGCGCCGCCGCGGCGTGCGGTGTGCCGAGCAGAGCCGGCGCGTTCGCAAGATCGTCTCTTATCGCTGCGGCGAGGGGCATCGTTCACCGCATCCTTCCCCCCGACGCGAGCGACGTCGGCGTGCGTGATAGCCAGCGCCGGGATGCCCGAGCCCCGAGTCCCGCGGCGAAAGGGCACTCGAGGCGGCAGCGGCGCGCCGATGTGGAGCCCCTCACCGACATTCAGTCTTCTGACGAGGCTCCACCTCGTTTGGTGTCGCATGAACCGTCGGGTCTCGACGGAGCACGCTCACCCGGCAGCGGACGCGAGTCCATGGAGGTCCGCGGAAAATGACCGAAACGGCTGTTCTCACCCTCCCGCTCGGTGTCAGCAGGTACGCTACTTCAGCGCTTGGAGCGCTATAATGGCGCTATGGCGACTATCCAGGTCCGCAACGTCCCAAATGGCGTCCACCGCATCTACCAGGCCCGTGCCGCTGCCGCAGGGATGAGCCTGCAGGACTATCTGTTGTCTGAGCTGGAACGCAACGCGGCGCTACGAACCGCGGCCGAGCTCGTGGCAGAAACCGAGGATCGGCTGCGGGTCGAGGGTCCTGAGGGCTTCGCCCGGACCTCGGCAGCGCAGCTGGTGCGGGCCGACCGCGCCGACCACTGAGCGGCGGTCATGAGCGTTGTTGACGCCTCCGTCTTTGTCGACGCCCTCGTGGGTGTCGGAGTCCACGGCGATCTGGCTCGCCAGGAGTTGCGAGGCCAGGAGACCTTGCAGGTGCCGGCCATCTTCGGTGTCGAGGCAACTTCTGCGCTGCGTGGGCTCGTGATCCGCGGAGAGCTCAGTTCAATGCGCGCCTTGGCCGCACTTGAACAAATCCGCCGTGTAAGGACGGTCCAATATCCCTTCGAGCCGTTTATCGGGCGGGTTTGGGAGCTCAGAGACAACTTGACCGTCTATGACGGTTGGTACGTCGCCCTCGCCGAATGGCTGAGCACCGACCTAGTTACGGGGGACGAGAACTTGACCAGTGCTGCTGGCCCACACTGTCGAATTCGGCTCCCAGCGGCGCGGGATGAGTGATTCGCATTGTCGCCAGCCCAGGCAGCGCAGATCGCCGAGCAAGCGTGCGGCGTTCAGTTGGGCGATGGCAGACGACGGAACGTTCTGCACCTCGGCAGCCCATCATCACGAAGCAGTCCGGGGTGATGTGTATGATATGCGCATGGCCAGAGTGAACATCACGGTGCCAGACGATCTCTACGACCAGGCCAAACGCGCGGGGCTGAACGTCTCGCAACTCGCCCAGAGAGCGATCGCTACCGAAGTAGCCCGCCTGGCCAAGATCGCCGAACTGGATGCCTACCTGGCAGAACTCGACGCCGAGCTGGGTCCCATCAGCGACGATGAGCGCGCCAAGGCCGAGAAGTGGGCTGACAAGGCCCTCGGCCCAACCAACCGACGCCGCACGGCGTGACCGTCGTCCTCGACTCGCACGGAGTGACAATGCTCGCCCGAG
>DATKIB010000150.1:0-3195 GCA_035509915.1 Acidimicrobiales bacterium
AACCACCAGAATCGGTCCGGCGATGATCTCTGCAGCCGCGAGGACGTTCTGCACGTGCTCGGTGTCTGCGAGACTCTGGCCGGCCACCAACCAGCTACCGGACGATCTAATGGCGAGCAACCTGAAGGCGCCCGTGCCTAGGCTTGCGGTGGTCGGCGACCCAGCCCGCGACCAAGCCCCTGCCGAGAGCACCGGCGCGCCGTCACTTAGCGCCACCACATGGCCGGCGGGGTCGACTCGCCACAGGACGACCGGAGCCGCTTCGACATCGTGGTCATCGTCGACCCCACCCGGGGGGGCGAAGAAATCACCGCGGTGACTGGCGTCCGTTAGCCGCTCCTTCAGGTGCGTATCGACTTGGGCGAGAAGATGACTTGCGTCGATCACATCGAAGGTCACCGTGAGCGCCGCGTAGATCACCGCGATGAGCAGGGCTGACAGCGCTGCGACTCGTGCCGCGTGTGCGAGCCGGGGCCGCTGCTGGACTCTTGGCCGGTTCATGATGCCATGTGTCTCTCGTCCTCGGCCACGAGCACCCTCACATTCACGGGTCTACTCGTCGCAGATGAAGGCCGTATGACGCTGAGGCCATTTGAGGCGTTAATCCTCCAAGAAGGCGATCTTTCCACCCGAGGCCTCGCTCCCGTCGGGCCGCACCAGGTACACACCGTATCGACCGCCCGCCGTGATCGTCCGGAGGGCCTCGTCGCCGCCGACCATCACGGCGGTGGCGAAGGCGTCGGCCATGGCCAAGCTCGGCCCGACGACGGAAGCCGTCACCGCCCGGAAGGATCTGGCTCCCGAGCGCGGGTCCACGAAGTGGTTGCCGCGCTCGTAGGTGCCCGAGGTCGCCAACGACGAGTCGACCGAGACGACACAAGCGAGGGCGTCCGCGCGCCAGGGGTGTCGCACTCCGATCCGCCACGGCTCACCCGAATGACCGGGCGTCCCAGAGACTGCGACGTCACCGCCGCCGTTGACCACCACACCGCTCACACCGGCTGTGGATATGGCGGCCGTGGCCAGCTCAATGGCCCAACCCTTCACCAAGCCCGTGGGGTCGACGCCGCCGGGCATGGCCCATGGGTCGAACCAACCATCCGAGGCTTCGCGAGCAGTGCGGCACAGATCCAGGACCTCGTCGATCTCGGCCGGCCTAGGTCCGAGCGGCGTGGCGTTGCGCCGTATGCGACTCATAGGGCTCTGGGGCTCCCACGTGCTGAACACCGTGTCGGCCCGGTGGAGAAGAGCACACGCGTCGGAAAGAGCAACGCGTACGTCCTCTGTGCCGACGTCTCCACGGTGGATCGTGAACGACACGACCGTCCCCATGACCACTTCGTCGTGGCAGACGACTGAAGACGGCCTGCCTGGACCGGAAAGGCCGGCGGTCGTCACGCGAAGTGAAGACTCTGGAGCGCCTTCTGAAGCGAGATTGCGTACGCCTCGCTCGTATAAGTGGCACCCGAGACCCCGGCGATGTTGGCACTCTGGACCTGTAGAACCTGCCGGCGCAGCATGGGGATGACAGCGTCGGCCAGCTGCTGCGAGTAGGCCTCGGCGGTCTGCAGGTTCGGGACGCTCAAGTCGGTGATCCGCCCCCCTGAGACCGTCACCTTGACCGCGAGCACTCCGTAGCCGTACTGCTCGGCAGGTCCGGTGGCAGAGTTCGAGGTTGCCGGAGGCGCAGTGTTTGGCCGAGTGGTGGGAGTCGAGCTCGTAGCGGAGTTGTGAGCGCTGCTGGTAGGCGAGCCCGTGGTGCTGCTTGCAGGCGTCGGCTTCTTGGCCCCAGTCGCAGCGGCCGAGGGAGCCGACTGGGTCGCGCTTCTCGTATGGAACGCCAAGACGCCGGCCAGCCCGGCAGCCGTGGCGGTCAGGACGAAGGGGGCCCGCTTGATTGAACCAGCCCGTTTGTCGGCAGGTTGATGTCGGCTCGAACGCGCCGGCTGTCGCCCACTCGAGCTCGTCGGTTGTCCTCGGCTTGAACTCGGAGCTTGTTGTCGCCCTGCAGCGTCGGGTCGTCTCTGCCTTGCACTGGAAGTTTGGCGCTGTCTGGCGTTAGCGCGTGGCTGCCGACTGGTCGTCACAGGACATATGCCTCGTGGTGGATGGACCCCTTGGGCATCCCGATTTCTCTTGCAGCAGCAGCCACATCGATCACGAATCCCTCTGGGCCACAGACGTAGAGGTCGCGTTGGCGAATGTCAGGGACGAGCCTTCGGAGCAGATTCGCGTCGATCACGGCACTGTCGCGGGGCCCGAGCAGTTCGTGAACGCGTCCCCGCTTGTGGCGCACCAGCTCGATGATCTCGGAGCGGAGGGCCAGGTGATCTTCTGCCGGAGAGCGCAAAACGACGACAGGATCGGTACCCGGTGGGAGGTCCTCGAGGAGCGAGCGCAATGCTGTGACTCCGATACCGGCGGCAAGGAGGGCGACCCGCTGGTTCCTTCGGGCATCCTGTGTAAAAGCCCCGTACGGCCCCTCGATGGCGACGCGTGTGCCGGGGCGCAGCCGCGCAACGGCCGCCGAGTGGTCGCCGACCTGCTTGACCGTGAGGCGGAGATGTGGCGGCCGGGGGAGCGCGGACAGCGAGTACGGGTGGGCCTGCCACGACATACCCCGTGTGAGGAACCTCCAGAACAGAAACTGTCCTCCGGCGACCGGAAGGCGATCGAGCGCTCGCCCGGAGCAGATGATCGACACCACACCCGGAGTCTCACGACGCACTTCGACAATCCGGAGCTGATGGCGGAGAGTCCGCAAGATGGGAAGGCCGTATCGGTAGGCGAGGAAGAATCCGGCAGTCGCCGCCCATATGACGGACCAGACGACCCGAGTGAGGGGATGACCGACGAATGAGGGGCCGAGCACCAGAGCGTGGGCGAAAGACAGAGCGAGCGCTAGGTAGAGGTAGAGATGGATCGCCCACCATGTCTCGCGCCGAAGGCGGCTGCGGATCGCCCTGATCGAAACCACTCCAGCCATCACCATGAGTCCCAGGCCCACGGTCGCCGCGAGCACGTCGGGGTAGGCGGTCACCATTGTCCCTATTTCGTGCCATATGCCCGTCTTGGCGGTTTGCGCGTAACCGACTGTGATCGCGACCGCGTGAACCACGAGAAGGCTGATCGGCCAAGGTCCTAGACGACGGTGCCACCTGAGCAGCCCATCCTGCCCGAGTACTCGTTTCGACG
>DATKIB010000151.1:0-2391 GCA_035509915.1 Acidimicrobiales bacterium
GAAACGCCGGCTACCCGCCGGTAACATGGCACGCCATGTCGATAAAGAGGGTGGGAATCGTAGGTTCGGGCATCATGGGGTCCGGCATCGCCCAGACGGCCGCCGTGCACGGGTTCGAAGTGGTGCTGCGGTCACGGTCCCAGGGCGCCGCCGACTCCATGGTCGCCGGGGTGGAGAAGTCGCTCGCCAAGCAGGTCGAGAAGGGCAACCTTGCCGAGGCGGAGCGAGATGGGGCTCTGGAGCGGCTCTCGGCCGTCACCGACCTCGGTGCGCTCGCGGGCTGCGACCTAGTGATCGAGTCGGTCGTCGAGGACATGCAGGTGAAGAAGCACCTCTTCTCCGAGCTCGACAGGATCTGCGGCGACCACACGGTGCTGGCCACCAACACCTCCACCCTCGCCGTCGTGGACATGGCCATGGAGACCGGCAGGCCCGAGAAGATCTGCGGGATCCACTTCTTCAACCCCGCGCCGGTGATGAGCCTGGTAGAGATCGTCCGCCCGATCACGGCCTCGCAGGAGACCATCTCGGCCGCCACGTCCTTCGCCGAGTCCTGCGGCAAGGAGGCCGTCGAGGTGAAGGACCAGGCGGGGTTCATCGTGAACGCCCTGCTGTTCCCCTACCTCAACAACGCGGTGAGGCTGCTCGAGTCCGGAGTCGCCACCCGTGAAGGCATAGACACGGCCATGAAGGGCGGCTGCGGCTTCCCGATGGGCCCGTTCGCGCTCTTGGACCTCGTGGGTCTCGACACCAGCCTCGCCATCCTCGACGCGCTCTACGACGAGTTCCGCGACCCACACTTCGCGGCAGTGCCGCTGCTTCGCAGGATGGTCGCCGCCGAGCTCCTTGGCAGGAAATCGGGCAAGGGTTTCTACGACTACCACGGCTGACTCCGGGCTCGGAAGGTGAGCGAGATGGGGCCACAAGACCACACCCGCGACTCACCCTGGGTGATGCGCACCTACTCCGGCCACACCTCCGCCCCGGCGTCCAACGCGCTGTACCAGACCAATCTGGCAAAGGGCCAGACCGGGCTCTCGATCGCGTTCGACCTTCCCACGCAGACCGGATACGACCCCGACGCGCCCGAAGCAGCGGGCGAGGTGGGCAAGGTCGGCGTGCCGGTAGCCCATCTCGGCCACATGGCGCAGCTCATGGAGGGCATCCCCGTCGGCGAGATGAACACCTCGATGACGATAAACGCCACCGCGGCTTGGCTCCTTGGGCTCTACATCGCATACGCCGAGGACACCGGTGTCGATCCTGAGCTCCTCCAGGGGACCACCCAGAACGACATAGTGAAGGAGTACCTCTCGCGCGGCACCTACATCTTCCCGCCCGCACCGAGCAGACGGCTCACCGTCGACACGATCGCCTACACGGTTCGTCACGTCCCGAAGTGGAACCCGATCAACGTGTGCAGCTACCACCTCCAGGAAGCTGGTGCCACCCCCGTTCAGGAGGTGGCGTTCGCTCTCGCCACGGCGATCGGCGTGCTCGACGCAGTGCGCGACTCCAAGAAGGTGGAGCCGGAGGAGATCCCACAGGTGGTCGGGCGCATCTCGTTCTTCGTCAACGCCGGCATCCGTTTTCTCGAAGAGACGTGCAAGATGCGCGCGTTCGGCAGGTTGTGGGACCGGATCTGCTCGGAGCGCTACGGGGTCGAGGACCCGAAGCTGCGCCGCTTCCGATACGGGGTGCAGGTCAACTCGCTCGGCCTCACCGAGGACCAGCCCGAGAACAACCTCCCCCGCATCGTCCTCGAGGCCCTCGGGGTGACGCTCTCGCGCTCGGCTCGCGCGCGGGCCATCCAGCTCCCGGCTTGGAACGAAGCCCTCGGCCTGCCACGTCCTTGGGACCAGCAGTGGTCGCTTCGTGTCCAGCAGATCCTGGCGTTCGAGACCGACCTGCTCGAGTACGACGACATATTCGAGGGATCGCGGGTGGTGGAGGCGAAGACATCCGAGCTCGCCGAGGAGGCCTGGACGGAGCTGGAGGAGGTCCTCGCCCTGGGCGGGGCGTTCGAGGCGGTGGACGAGCTCAAGCGACGGCTCGTTCGCAGCCAGGCCGAGCGCGTGAGACGTATCGAGACGGGCGAGCTCGCGGTCGTCGGCGTCAACTGCTTCACCGAGAGCGAGCCGTCGCCCCTCGTAGAGGGAGACCCCTCGGTCGAAAGGGTGCTTCGGGTGGACCCCGCCGCTGAGGCGAGGCTCAGAGACGACCTCGCCGAGTGGAAGGCCGGGCGCGACCGCGACGCGGTCGCGCGGGCGCTCGAGGCCCTGAGCGCCGCCGCGCGCGACGAGTCCGCGAACATCATGCCGGCGACGATCGAGCTGGCCCACGCGGGCGGAACCACCGGGGAGTGGGCAGGAGCCCTACGGGAGGCTTTCG
>DATKIB010000152.1:0-40918 GCA_035509915.1 Acidimicrobiales bacterium
CCGTCAACGACGTGGTGCTCGCCATCTGCACGGGCGCGCTGCGCCGTTACCTGATCGACGGCAACGAGCTCCCCGAGCAGCCGATCGTGGCGACAGTGCCGGTGTCGGTTACGCCCAAGGTGCCGCGCAAGGGAGCCAACAAGGTGTCCGCCATGTGGGTGGCCTTGCCCTGCCGTGCCGACGACCCGCTGGAGCGCCTCCAATCCATCCGCGAGAGCACCAAGGGCGCCAAGGGCGAGCACGCCGCGCTCGGAGCGGAGGTGCTGCTCGACTGGGCGGAGCACGCGACCCCCAACGTGTTCTCTGCGGCCGCGCGGGCATACACGAGGCTGAAGCTGGCCGAGAGACACCGCCCCATCCACAGCCTCGTGATCTCCAACGTGCCCGGTCCTGACTTCCCGCTCTACCTCGGTGGGGCGGAGATGGTGGCCGGCTTCCCGCTCGGGCCCGTGATGGACGGCGCCGCGCTGAACATCACGGTCATGAGCTATCGCGGCGTCCTCAATTGGGGGTTCATGGCTTGTGCCGAGACTCTGCCTGGGGTCGCAGACATCGCTTCGTACGTTCCCCTCGCCCTAGACGACTTGTTGAGCTCTGCCGGGCTGGAGCCCGCCACCCCCGTCGGGATCGCCCCGGGACGGGGCAGCGTGCGGCGCCCGGAGCGGAAGGCGAGCCCACGCTCCGGCGCCCCCCGCTCGACCGGCGCCCCCCGCTCGACCGGCTCTCCCGGCTCCACCGGCGCTCCGGCCCCTCGGCGCGCGGCACGCTCTGGCTGAGAGGTCCGGCGAACCCCTAAAGCCCCTCCCGCCGCCCGCCCGTAACCACTTTTTGTGTTCGGACCGGCGCCACATGCGGTGAATATGCAATTTTCGCTTGTGGAAAGGCTGTGACTTGCCGAATAATTGGCGGACTGTTGGCGTCCAGGACCATGACACGACACCACATCTGAAACAGGAGCATCGTCAGCAACGATGGCAACACTCGAGGTGGTGAGTTCGTTCCAGTCGTCGGCGCCTCTCGAGGAGGGCGCGCCGCGGGGGGCAAAGGCGAGAGCGCGCCGCCCCGAACCGGTCTCGGTGTTCGTCGTCGTGTGCCTCGCCCTCGCCGTCGCAGCCGCCTCGGGCGTCCTTGGCTCGTACGAGCCGACCGCCCTGTTCACCTTGGGCCTCATGACGGTCGCCGCGTTCGCCTTCTCGATACGCCGGTACCGGCCGTCGGCAATTTGGCCTTGGGTATCCATCGCCTCCGCACTGGGGCTCTTCCTCGCGGGTGGGGTCGCACGCAGCGACCTGCACACCCTCGGCAACCTGACCGCCACCCGTTCGCTGCTGCCGGACGTTCTCGTGCTTCCCGGCTACGCGCTGCTCGCCGCAGGGCTGCTCGGATTCTCCCGGTCGCGGGTCCGCGGCCCGCACCGCCACTCGAGCGTGGTCCTCGACGGCCTGATCGCCGCGTTGGCCCTCGTGGCGCTCGCGTGGGTGTTCGCCGTGCAACCCGTGCTCGTACATCACCACATACCCGTGACCGTGAGGTGGGTGCTGACGGCGTACCCCGCGATGTCGATCTTCCTCGTCGTGGTGACGCTGAGGATCGCCTTCAACCCAGATCAAGAGCGCGTGCCTGCATTCTGGTTCCTGGTGGCGGGAATGACCTTCATGTTCATCGGCGACATCGTCTACATGTTCGCCGACATCAACCTGATCCACGTCGCCGGGCGTATCCTGGATCTGCCGTACGGCCTCGCTTACATCAGCGCGGGGGCGACGGTCCTAGATCCCTCGATGCGCAAGCTCACCGAGCTCGGCCGCTTGCGGCGCATCGACTCCTCGCGCGGTCGCGTGGCCCTCGTCGGCGTCGCGCTGCTGATCCCTGCACTGCTCACGCTCGTACCCCGTAACGAGTCGGCGAGCGACCGGGCGGTGCTTTTCGTGACGATCACCGCGTTGACGGGCGCTGCCGTCCTGAGGATCGTCCAGGCCCTCTACACCGCCGAACGCTCCGAGGCGCGGCTGGCCTTTCAGGCGAGCCACGACAGCCTGACCGGCCTCCCCAACCGGAGGATGCTGGAGCAGCACCTGTCAGACCTGCTCGACAGAGCTCCGATCGACGACACACACGTCGCCCTGCTCTTCCTGGACCTCGACCGCTTCAAGCTGATCAACGACACGATGGGCCATCGCTACGGAGACGACCTCCTCGTGAAGGTTGCCCAACGCCTGCGTTCGCACGTCCGCCCCACGGACCTGGTCACTCGGATCGGCGGGGACGAGTTCATGATCGTGCTCGGAAACGTGGTGAGCCTCTCTCAGGCGCTGGACCTCGCCAACAGGCTCAGGTACTGCTTGCGCGCTCCGTTCGAGGTGAACGGCATGGAGTTCTACGTGTCCACCAGCATCGGCCTGGCCTTCGCTTCGGGCGACGACCCTGAGGCCACGGCAGAGGTGCTGGTCCGTGACGCCGATACCGCCATGAACCAGGCCAAGGACGCGGGCCGCGACTCGGTGGCGGTCTTCGACCAGTCGATGCGGACGCGGGTCTCCGAGCGAGTCGAGCTGGAGCACGACCTGCGCAACGCCGTGGCCCTCCAGCAGCTGCATCTCGTCTACCAACCGATCGTCCGCTTGCCCCTGGGTCCGATAGAAGGGGTCGAGGCCTTGGTGCGGTGGGCGCACCCCACCCAGGGAGTGCTCTCGCCGGCGAAGTTCATCCCGCTGGCGGAAGAGAGCGGTCTCATCGGGGAGCTCGGGGCCTGGGTGCTCGGCGAGGCCCTGGGCCAGTTGGCAGCCTGGCGCAGACAGGCGCCCGGCATGGAAGACCTCTACGTATCGGTGAACCTCTCGGGCGCCCAGCTCCACGACGACCACATCGCCGAGCGTGTGGAGGAGATGCTCGCGGCTAACGGGCTCCAAGGGTCCGCTCTCTGCCTCGAGCTGACCGAATCCGTGGTCATGGAGGATCCCATCGCCGCGGCGGGGATACTCACCCAGCTTCGGCGGCTCGGAATCCGGCTGGCGATCGACGACTTCGGGACCGAGTACTCCTCGTTGGCATACCTGAAGCGCTTCCCGGTCACCTCGCTCAAGATCGACAAGGCTTTCGTGGACAGCCTCGTCATCGAGGACAGCTCGGACTCGTCGCTCATCGCCGCGATCGTGGCGATGTCGAGGGCTCTCGGGATAGGCACCGTGGCCGAGGGAGTGGAGACCTCTACCCAGTCGAAGCGGCTGATCGAGCTCGGTTGCGATTCGGTCCAGGGTTACCTGTACTCGCGACCTGTACGTGCGGACAGGCTTCCCGAGGTCGTGGGATCGCTGTGGAGGAAGGGGCTGGAGCCGGTCGCCGTGTAGCGGACCGGAGTTCCGAAGACCGCGATCGGCGAATCAGCTCAGGTCTGCTGCCATTCGACGCTCAAAGGGCAGGAACTCGTCTCAGGTCAGAAGCCCTTGGACACGACCTGGGGAGCGTCGAAGAACTCCTTTGTGAACTCCACCGCAGCGTCGGGATCGAACGCCTTGCATGTGTAGATGTCCACACTGAAGAAGAGCTTCGGCGTCTCCCAGGCGTAGAAGTGCGCCCCGGACGTTTCCCAGTGGATCCACCCGGCCCAGCCGAACTGGTCAGAGCGATGGGTGACGGGCTCGATCAGCGTGCGCATCCCGCATACGTCGGAGAGCTCCGACAAGTAGCAGTGGATGTCGTCGCCGGTTATGGGGGTCTGGCAGGTGCCCTCGATGACGAGGCGCTGGCGGTAGATCATCGGAGCGAGATCCGGCACGTCTGTCCCCCAGTCCGCCCCCTCGGTAAATGGGTCCAGTGTGACTACCGAGGTTGCCGAGACGGATGTTGAAATTGTCATGGGCTTTATCATATCGAGTACAACTTTTGGGGGAAAGGGTCATTTGTCCTGATCGGAGGGACTATTTGGGCCCGACGAGACCACGCGAATTGGCCTGGACCCGGAACTTCTCAGCGTGGCTGGGATACGACCTCCCTGAGTAGCAATGTGTGCCCGAGGCGGCGCCATAAGGTGAGCGGCGTGACCCCGGCAGGTGCTCGAGACACCGTCGGCGCCCCAGGACCGCCACTCGCACCCCGCGACGACCGAGCTCGGCGCTCGGGCATCGCCTTCTTCTCGATGGAGGTGGCGCTGGACGACGCCCTTCCCACCTTCAGCGGCGGGCTCGGGGTGTTGGCAGGTGACTTCCTGCGCCAGGCCGCCGACCTGTCCCTGCCGGTCGTCGGCGTCACGCTCCTGTACCGAAGCGGTTACTTCCTCCAGCACCTCGACGCACGCGGCCACCAGAGCGAGAGCACCGTGGAATGGTCCCCCTCCGAGGTGCTCGAACCGCTCGAACAGCAGGCACAGGTCGAGCTCGGCGGCCGGACCGTGGTCGTCGGCGTCTGGCGGTACTCGATCCGTGGGCGAACGGGGGCGGACTTGCCTCTCTACCTGCTCGACACCGATCTCGAATCCAACGCACCGGAGGACCGGGCGATCACGGACCAGCTCTACGCAGGAGGACCCGAGCACCGCCTGCGCCAGGAGGCGGTGTTGGGCCTCGGCGGCTTCGCGTTGCTCGGGCTGCTCGGTCGATCTCCTGCGACCTTCCACATGAACGAGGGTCATTGCTCGCTGCTCACGATCGCTTTGCTCGAACAGCTGGCCGACACTCGGCGCCGACCGGCCAACGACGACGACGTCGAAGCGGTGCGCGAAATGTGCGTGTTCACCACTCACACACCGGTGCCGGCTGGCCACGATCGTTTCGAAGCTGATCTGGTCTCCTCCGTGCTCGGGCAAACCCGTTCGAGGCTCATGGGAGCGGTGGGATGCCTGGCGAGCGGATCGCTCAACATGACGGAGCTGGGCATGCGCATGTCGCGCTTCACCAACGCCGTCTCCCTGCGTCACGGCGAGGTCTCTCGGAAGATGTTCCCGAACGAGAGGATCCGTTCGATCACCAACGGAGTCCACCTCTCGACTTGGGTGGCCGAGCCCATGGCACGCTTGTTCGACCGCGAGCTGCCGGGCTGGCAGGCGCAGAACGATCTCCTGCGGTACGCGACCGGAGTCGACCTCTCTGACATCGACTCCGCCCATACCCACTGCAAGACCGAGCTCCTCGAAGCGCTCTCACTGTCGAACGGTGTCAAGCTCGACCCCGACACTCTGACGATCGGGCTAGCTCGAAGGGCCACTGCTTACAAGCGCAATGCGCTGCTCTTCTCCGACATCGAGCGCCTGCGCGCTTTGGTCGATACATCGGGGCGCCTGCAGGTCGTGTGCAGTGGGAAAGCCCATCCACGTGACGAGGGCGGCAAGCAGCTGATCGCACAGATCGTCGCAGCAGGTGACCGCCTTCGCGGGGTGGTGGACATCGTGTTCGTCGAGGGTTACAGCCTTGGCATCGCAAAGCTCCTCTGTGCAGGCTCCGACGTGTGGCTCAACACCCCGGAGAAGCCTCATGAAGCGTCCGGGACGAGCGGCATGAAAGCCGCGGCGAACGGCGTCCCGAGCCTAAGCGTGCTCGACGGGTGGTGGATCGAAGGGTGCATCGAGGGAGTGACGGGATGGGCGATCGGCGAGCGGACCTCCGAAGGCGACGACGCGGGTGCTCTTTACGACAAGCTCGAGAACGTCGTCGCCCCCCTCTACTACTCGGAGCGTCGGGGCTTCCTCGAGATCATGCGAAACGCCATCGCGCTCAACGGCTCCTTCTTCAACACTCAGCGGATGGTCGGCGAGTACGCCCGCTGTGCGTACGGGCTCGATCCATAGGCGGCGTTCCAGTCGATCCAGGTCCCGTGCGGGTGGACACGCCCGAGCAAGTGCTCCTCGCACGTCCCCGACTCGAACGTCATCGCACCCAGCACGTCGGGCGCATCCGCTTGCTCCCCTGAGCTCGGCTCCACGGCGAAGGCGTCGACCGTGCCAGCGCCCTCCGCGCTCAACCAGGCAATGGGCCGCGCATTTGACTCCGAGGACAGCGCCTCTACGAACCGTTGCCGCTCCTCGATCGTGAGGTAGGCGAACGCCCAGGTCGTGACGATCACTGCCACCGCCCCGGGGGGGAGCTGATGGAGCACGTCGCCCAGCACGTCGTTGGCGTCCCCCTCCACCACCCGGGGAAGATGGTGACGCGCCAGCTCGATGGACGCCGCCGTGCGCTCGAGGCGGCCGGTGTCGGGCCAGACGCACGCGAGCAGCCATCGCGCGTCGGCGGGATCGGTCAGGTCGACCGGCGAGCGGTCAATCCCGACGCGGGCCGCAAAAGGTGGCAGCCGTTCGGCGATCGGAGGGTCCCCGCCGAGGACACGGCACGAGATCCTGACCGGAGAGTCGGCGGGGCCCGTCGCCCCGTGGTCGCCGTAGTCCAGCAGGTAACTGTCGCAGAGCAGGTTGAGCCCCGCGCTCGCTCCCACGTCCACGAGGGCCAACCGCCCGTCCAGACGCGACGCGAGCCAGGTGAGGCCGGGCCCGATCACAGCGCTGCGGCCGCACTCGTTGGTCTGGATATGGCGCGTCGCGAGGATCGACGACAGCTCCTGCCAGTGGTCGCGACAGAGCTCGATGAAAAGCGTCGCTGGGTCGGCGCCGGAGCGCCCCGCGTAGACCTCGGCGAGGGGGTGCTCGAGGCCCCCGAGGAGGAGGTAGTGGACGGCTCCGAGCAAGGCCGGTGGCATGTGGGACGAGGGGCGGGTGTGCTGTAGAGCACCGAGCAGGTCGGCATCTCGAGCGACCGCCATCGAAATCCGCTCGTAGAGGGGCGAGTACCCGCGGCACTGGGTGGTGGCGAACCATTCCCACAGCTGGGCCAGCGCTTCGGTGGGTTCGGTCATCGCCGCGATCTTCCCACCTCGACGAGTCGGGTACCGTTCGGCCATGTACGCCGCTCGCCAAGCCGAGACCGAGCCAGACAAGGCGGCGATCGTGATGGCGACAGGGGGGGAGGTGGTCACCTACGGCGAGTACGAGGACGCCGCCAACCGGGTCGCCAACCTGCTTCGGGACAGCGGCCTCCGTCGCCTCGACCACGTGGCCATCTTCATGGACAACGACCCACGGATGCTCGTCTGCGAGGGCGGCGCGGAGAGGACGGGCCTCTACTACACGTGCGTCAACTCCTTTCTCTCGGCCGAGGAGGTCGCGCACATCGTCAACGACTCGGAGTCCAGGGTGGTGCTGACCTGCGAGTCCAAGTCCGAGGTGGCCTACCAGCTCCCGGCGCTGTGCCCGAAGGTCGAACGCTGGCTCGTCGCCGGCGGCCGAGGGCCCGGCCCCGGCGGTGCTCGAGACACCCGCACGGGCAAGGTGCCTGCCAGCCGCTGGCCCGGCGAGACCGCCAGCGGCCTGCAAGGCCCTTACGAGGACCTGGGGCAGGCCATCGCCGGCTACAGCTCCGACCCCGTGCCCGACCAGCAGCTCGGCACGGCCATGATGTACTCCTCGGGCACGACGGGGCGCCCGAAGGGGATCCTTCGCCCCCTGCCCGAGGTCCACCCGAGCGAGAACCTTCCGCTCTTCCAAGGGCTCAAGGCCCTGTGGCGCTTGCGGGACGGCATGGTCTATCTATCGCCCGCGCCGCTTTACCATTCCGCGCCACAGGCGAGCGTCGCCATCGCACTGCGCCTGGGCGCGACCGTGGTCGTCATGGAGCACTTCGACGCAGCGGAGTTCCTGGACCTCGTCGCTCGGTACCGGGTGACACACTCGCAGATGGTGCCGACGATGTTCTCCCGCCTGCTCAAGCTCCCCGAACCGGTCCGGCATGGCGCCGACGTCTCCTCTCTGGAGGTGATCGTGCATGCGGCCGCCCCCTGCCCCGTGCCCGTCAAGGAGCAGATGATCGAATGGTTGGGCCCGATCATCCTGGAGTACTACGCCGCAACCGAGGGCAACGGATTCACGTTCTGCGACTCGCATGAATGGCTCGCCCACAAGGGCACGGTCGGGCGCGCATTGGTCGGCGAGATCCTGATCCTCGACGACGAGGGCAATCCGTGCCCGACAGGGACGCCAGGCACCGTTTGGTTTGGAGGCTCGACCAATTTCGAGTACTTCAACGACCCCGTGAAGACGGCCGAGTCCCGCAACGCCGCGGGTGACGCGAGCACGGTCGGCGACGTCGGATATCTCGACGGGGACGGCTACCTCTATCTCACCGACCGCAAGAGCTACATGATCATCTCAGGAGGAGTGAACATCTACCCTCAAGAGACCGAGAATCTGCTCGTGATCCATCCAAAGGTCGCGGACGCTGCCGTCATCGGAGTCCCCGACGAGGACCTGGGCGAGGCGGTGAAGGCCGTGGTAGAGCCCGCTCCCGGGGTGGAAGCCGGTCCCGACCTCGAGCGCGAGCTCGTCGCGTTCTGCAAGGAGCACATTGCCCATTTCAAGTGCCCGCGCACCGTGGACTTCGTAGACCAGCTGCCGCGCCTGCCGACCGGCAAGCTCTACAAGAGGCTGCTTCGAGACCGCTACTGGGGAGAGCGAAGCACCCGCATCGTCTGATCGGGCTGGAAGGCGTCCCCGTGGGAGTCGACGAACGCTCGGTCCCGAAGCGGCACCTCCTTGAGCAGCCACGTCAGGGCGAAGCCGGCGACCGCAAAGGGCACACCGATCAGGAACACGAACTCGAGCGAGTGGCTGAAGGCCTGCACGTACCCGTGACGTATGGCGGGTGGGAACGAGTCGATCTGGGCAGGGTTGGACGAGATGTTGTGGCCCGACAAGTGGCGCAGCGCCGATCGCGGCAGGTACTTGGGCAGTTCGGCGAATAGCCTGCTGTTGAAGACCGCCCCGAAGAGGGCGACCCCGAACGCCCCGCCGATCATCCTGAAGAAGGTCGCAGTGGAGGTGGCGGTACCGAGCTGGCGGTAGGGAACGGCGTTCTGTACGGCCACTACCAGCACTTGCATCACGCCGCCTATCCCGAGACCGACGATGAACATCGCCACTGAGGACTCGGTGAGGGTCGTGGCGGGGGTCATCAAGGTGAGCAGGTACAGCCCGACGGCCATCACCGCAGTACCCGCGACGGGGAAGACCTTGTATCGCCCCCAACGGGCGATGAGCCGTCCGCTCCAGATGAAGGTGACGAGCATGCCGATCACGAGCGGCAGCAGCTGGAGCCCCGAGCTGGTCGGAGACGCCCCGTGGACCGTCTGGAGATACAGGGGGATGTAGATGATGGCTCCGAACATGATGAAGCCGACGATGAAGCCCACCGTGCTCGAGACGTTGAAAACCCTGATCCGAAAGAGGCTCATTGGTATGAGCGGCTCCGCTGCGCGCCGCTCAATTAGGCAGAACACCACCACCAACGCGACGGCGAGCGCCCCCATCCCGAGGATCTGCCCCGAGACCCACGGGTAGGTGCTCCCTCCCCAGGTGGTGAGGAGGATCACGATCGTCACCGCCGCTCCCAGCACGGCGATTCCCGTGTAGTCGATCGCGTGCTCGGTGCGCGTGACAGGTATGTGCAGGACGCTTGCGATGACGAAGAGGGCCACCACGCCTATGGGCACGTTGATGTAGAAAACCCAGCGCCAGGAGAGGTCCTGGGTGAAGATCCCCCCGAGGAGAGGTCCGGCGACGCTCGTGACGCCGAATACAGCACCGAAGTATCCCATGTACCGTCCGCGCTGTCGGGGGCTGATGATGTCGCCGGTGATGGCCTGAGAGCCCACCATGAGCCCACCTGCACCAACCCCTTGCACGGCCCTGAATCCGATCAGCTCCACCATCGAGTGCGACAGCCCCGCGAGCGCGGAACCGACCAGGAAGATCACGATGGAACCCTGGAAGAGCTTCTTGCGTCCGTAGAGGTCGCCGAGCTTTCCCCAAAGTGGTGTCGAGACAGTAGAGGTGAGCAGGAACGCGGTGACCACCCACGAGAGGTGGTTGAGACCGTGCAGATCGCCGGCGATGGTCGGGAGCGCAGTGGCGACGATGGTCTGGTCGAGCGACGCCAGGGTCATCCCCAGCATGAGCGCGCCCATGATCACGAGGATCCTGCGGTGCTCCGCTCTCGACTGATCGGCCGCGCTCGGCCCGGGTACGGGTGCGGCGTCCTCCAGCTCAACCGACACGGAAGACCCCGGGTCCCTCTTCGTCGAGTCTCGCCCGCCCGAGATGTCCTTCAGCGCGTCGCGTTGGTGTGGCAGAGAGAGGTCGCAAAGCCGTCCCAGCTTACGACAACCGATCCGCGCGACCACAGCGCACGAGCCCGGCACCCGAGGCTCCGAGCAGAGCGATCTTGGGTTGATCAGACCCCCGCAACCCGTAGGCGAGCCGGCGCGCCCCGGTGGCTCCCGAGGCGGTCGGGAAGCCACAGGGCGCGCATGCTGCTGGTTGGGGTCCCGTCGATGAGTCTCTAAGAGGGGCTCGTACGCATGTGGGTGCCTCGGCTCGGGCCGGAGGCCCCTGCTCTCGGGTCCTCGGTGCAACTCTGAGCCGCCAGCCTTGACGCACCCTGTTCCCGCGCTGGCAATTTCCTTAGAATTCATGCCGAGCCATACCTGCGGTACGGCTCGTTGTTACTCTCGACCCCGAGGGCAACGAAGGTGGGTGGGTGAACCAGCGAGACGGCCACGACTCCGCGGCGGTGCGCATCGCCGGAACCACCGATGCAGACGCGATCGGTCGGCTTCTCCACGACTTCAACACAGAGTTCGGCGAGCCCACGCCGACCCCAGGTGAGGTCGCTGATCGCTTTCGAATGCTGTTGGAATCGGGCGATACCGCCGTGCTTCTCACAGGGCCGGGACCCGATGGCATAGCAGTACTGCGTTTCCGTCCGTCGATCTGGAGCTCAGGGCTCGAGTGCTACCTGGCCGAGCTCTACGTGACGCCCGACCGGCGTGGAGGCGGGCTGGGCCGCGCACTCATGGAGGCTGCGATCGACACGGCTCGTCAGCGCGGCGCCGACCACATGGACCTCGGCACGAGCGAGGACGACGTCGTGGCGCGCCGGCTGTACGAGCGAATGGGGTTCACCAACCGCGAACGGCCGCCCGACGGTCCGATCATGTACGTCTACCAACGGAACATCTAGTGAGCTCGCCAAGCAGCCGGAGGCGAGTACTCGGGCGAGTGAACGGGTGAGCGCAGACCCGAAACCCCCCGACATGCGAATGCTGGTCGGACTGTCGGGGCTCACGGTGGCCACGGGACTCGTGGACGCCACCAGCTATCTCGGCCTCGGTCACGTGTTCACGGCCAACATGACCGGCAACGTCGTCTTCTTGGGTTTCGCCCTGGGCGGTGCTCCAGGGTTCTCGATCGTCGCCAGCCTCCTGGCACTGGGCGGGTTCCTGTTGGGCGCGCTCGGCGCCGGACGTCTGGTGCGCACCAGCACTGACCATCACAAGGCGCTCGCCGCGTTCGGCTTCGAGGGCATCGCTCTGATCGCCGGAACCGTCATCGCCGGCGTCGTTCATGCGCCCGGCGCTGGCGCCCCCCGGTGGGTTCTTACCTGCATCCTGGGCACAGCGATGGGCGTCCAGAACGCGACCGTCCGCCGGCTTGCCGTGGCGGACATGACCACGACGGTTCTCACCCTCACCCTGACCGGGATCGCATCGGACTCCTCACTGGCCGGCGGGTCCAACCCGCGACTGCCCAGGCGCGCGACGTCAGTGCTGCTCATGCTCGGAGGAGCCATCGTGGGCGCGGCTCTCGAGCGCCGAGCTCTCTGGTGCCCCATGGCGCTCGCCACTCTGATCGTGGTCGGTACGACCACCACGCTCGCGAGCGGCTGACTCTTCTCGCGCGGCAGCGGTGGTCTCCGAGGGCTCTGGGGAGATCTCGGGGCGAGTCGGCCACCAGAAACGCGACCTCAGGTCCGCGGCGAGAGTCGGGACGAGGATCGTGCGCACCAGAAAGGTATCGGCGAGCACACCCACGGCTACGACGATCCCGATCTCGCGCGACGCGACGATCGGGAGCACCGCCAATACCGAGAAGGTGCCCGCCAGGATGATCCCTGCCGAGGTGAGCACGCCGCCAGTGCTCGCGACGCTCGTGCTCACCCCCTCGGCGAAGCCCCTCCTCACCACTTCCTCCCGCATGCGCGTGAGGAGGAAGATGTTGTAGTCGGTCCCGAACGCGACGAGGAAGACGAATGTGAGCAGTGGGACCGTGGGGTCGATTCCCGGCAGGTTCAGCAGCGGTACGACCGCGGCCGAGGCGACGCCGAGAGCTGCCCCGAACGACACCACCACCGTGAGGATCACGAGCAAGGGGCCGAGCAGGGCTCTCAAGACCACTAGGAGCACCAGCAGGACGACCGCGAGTACGAGCGGCACGATCAGGAAGGTGTCACGGTGCGAGGCGGTGGCCGTGTCGAGGTCCTCGGCGGTCTGACCCCCAACGACGACGTGCCCGCCCGCGGCCTCCGCATCCGACCTGAGCTCGCGGATGGCAGCGAACCCAGTGCTGCCTGTAGGCGTCACCGCGAGGACGAGCTCGAAGTGGGCCATGTTCCCGGCGAACTCGGCGGGCCCGAGGGCAGAGACGACCGTGGAGTGCACGAAAGCGTGGCGGACGGCCGAGAGGTAGTGGCGATCGGTGACGACCACGTCCACCGGGGCCACCTCGCCTCGGGGGAAGGTCTTCACCAACAGGTCGTAGCCCTGTACCGAAGGCGCCGACGGGGGGAGCTCACTCAGTGAGGACACATTCGTGTTGACGGTGACGATCCCGATCCCGGCGCCCGCGAGGAGCACGAACCCCGAGATCCAGACCGGGCGCCTGCCACGGCTCACGACCCGAGCCAGCGCCGCCCATATCCCCCGGTGCACGAAATCGGGGGCGTGTCGGGGCACGGCAGGCCAGAAGACCCGCCTCCCCATCACCAACAGAAGAGCGGGATATGCCCCGAGGATCACCACGGCGGCCGACAAGATGCCGATCATGCCCACCACGCCGAAGTCTGTGGTGATGTTGAGCTGCGCCGGCAGCAGGCAGGCCAGGGTCGCCGTCACGGTCAGCGCAGAGGCAACGATCGCGGGTGCCGCGCGTCTCCACGCAACCGCCATCGCGTGCCGGTGGTCTTGATGGCGGCGGAGCTCCTCTCTGTACCTGGCGGTCAACAACAAGGCGTAGTCGGTGCCGGCACCGAACACGATCACCGTCACTAGCGCGCCGCTCTGGCCGTTGATGGTGAGACCTGCCCGCCCGACTCCGTACACCACGGCCTGCGCCACGGCCTCGGCGATTGCTACGCAGACGAGAGGGACCAGCCACAGGATCGGGCTTCGGTAGGTGGCAGCGAGGAGGACCGCCACCAGCGCTGCGGTGGCGAAAAGCAGCAGGTTGTCCGCTCCCGAGAAAGCCCCGATGAGGTCTGCCTGGATCGCGGCTTCCCCCGTGACGCGGATCTCGAGCCCTCCGGTCCCGTCGCCGATCACGGACCTGATCCTCTCGATCGTGTCCTGCACCGCGACCTCGTTCCCCCGAACGGGGACCGTCAAGACCGCTGCATCTCCGTCGGGTGAGCGGACCAGGCTCGAAGTGGCTCCGATCTTGTTCTCGAGCTTCGAGACGAGGTGCTTGGTGTCTTCGCCGGCGAGCGCAAGATCCCGAGGAGCGAGCCCACCCGCCCTGTAGAACACCACCTCGGCCTGAAGTTCGCGGCCCGAAGGGAAGCTGCGGTCGAGCTCGAGCGCCTTGGTCGACGGCGCCCCCGAAGGGAGGAACTCCGTCAGACGGCTCGTCTCTATCGAGCCGACCTTGGTCGCGAAGAACAGCGACACGAGCACCACGCCGGTCCACACGACAACCCCGAGCCAGCTGGCGAGCCTGCCGGTGACGAGCTCCGCCGCCCTCTCGACCCTCGAGCGGCCGTCGCCCGCGAGGCTCTGCACCATCGGCAAAGCATCCCACTACCTCCGAGGAAGGCAGTATTAGGCGGCGAGTGGCAAGGCGCCCAACGGCGGGCTCGGGGATCGTACCGGTGTAGCCCGATGGGCAGGACCTCCTGGTCTTGCTGACGGCGGTGTCAGCAGCCGGAAGTAGTGTTGGACGGTGCCTGAGATCGATGAAATTGCTCCCTCCTCACAGGGAGCGGGACCGGCGGCGGAAGCTGGAGGAGCATCGGGCTACGACCCCGAATCGGTCCGCGCCAAGTACCTCGCCGAGCGTGACAAGCGCCTGGTGCCGGGCCGCAGCGACATCCGCGACCTGGAGACCGACGAGTACTTCGCTCGCTACCGCGACGACCCTTTCACACCGGTCGCAGATCGTGACCCGGTCGCCGACGACGTCGACGTCGTGATCGTGGGCGGGGGAATCGCCGGAGTCCTCGCCGGCGCTAACCTCCGCAAAGCCGGCCTCGGACGGATCCGCATCGTCGACCAGGCGGGCGGGATCGGGGGTACTTGGTACTGGAACCGCTACCCGGGCGTGATGTGCGACGTCGAGTCGTACATCTACATCCCGATGCTCGAGGAGCTCGGCTACGTCCCCACCCACCGTTACGCGTTCGGCGAGGAGATCCGGCGACACCTCGAGGCGATCTCCGAGCGGTTCGACCTCGTATCGGACTCCCTGTTCCACACGGGCGTGACCCGCGCCGAGTGGGACGAGAATACGGCCCGATGGCGGGTCCACACGGATCGCGGCGACGAGTTCAGCTCACGCTTCTACGTTCTTGCCGTCGGGATCCTCAACCTCATGAAGCTGCCCTCAATCCCGGGCATGGAGGACTTCGCCGGGCGCAGCTTCCACACCTCTCGGTGGGACTACGGGTACACCGGCGGCGGGCCGCACGAGCCCTTGACCGGGCTGGCGGACAAGGTCGTCGCCTTGGTCGGCACCGGGGCGAGCGGCATCCAGTGCGTGCCGCCGCTGGCCGAGTCGGCAAAGCACCTCTACGTGTTCCAGCGCACGCCGTCGGCAGTCGGCGAGCGGGGCAACCGGCTCACCGATCCCGAATTCGGACACGCGCTCGAGCCGGGTTGGCAGCGGGCACGAATGGACAACTTCCAGGCGATCATTCTCGGCCGGCCCGTCGATGCCGATCAGGTGGACGACGGGTGGACGCACCACTGGGCCGCCGTGCACAACACCCCGCGATGGAAGGGAATGACTCCGGCCGAGTACATGCACAGCGCCGAGGAGGTGGACTACTCGATCATGGAGACGCACCGGCGCCGGGTCGAGCAGCTGGTGGCCGACCCGGCCAAGGCCGAGATCTTGAAGCCGTACTACCGATACCTCTGCAAGCGGCCTTGCTTCCACGACGAGTACCTGCTGGCGTTCAACAACCCCAACGTCACGCTGGTGGACTGCCCCGGCGGGTTCGAGCAGATCACTGAAAAGGGCCCGGTCGTCGACGGCAAGCAGTACGAGGTCGACTGCATCATCTACGGCACGGGGTTCGAGCCCGAGCTCACCCCGCTGTGGCGTCGTGTGGGCCACGAGATCGTTGGTCGCGGCGGTGTCACCCTGGCCGAGAAGTGGGGAGACGGTGCCGCCAGCCTGTTCGGGATGATGAGCCGTGGCTTCCCGAACATGTTCGTCATGCCGGCGCCGGGGCAGCAGGCGGTGGTGACCGTCAACTACACGCAGCTTGCCGTGTTCGGTGCCGAGCTCATAGGCGGCGTCGTCGGACTGCTCGAGCAGCGGGATGTGGAGGTGTTCGACGTGAGCGCCGAGGCCGAAGATGCGTGGACGCAGAAGATCGTCGACTCCTTCATCGACGGCAGCGCCGTGATGTCCGCATGCACACCGTCGCGCATCAACAACGAGGGTCACCCGGAGCTGATGAACCCCCGTAACGGCAACTACGGCCGCGGTATGGGCGACTGGTTCGGCTACCGCGAGCTGCTCGAACAGTGGCTCGAGGCCGGCACGTTCGAGGGCCTGGAGATCGGGGTCCGGTCGACGGCGTCGTGAGCGCGCGTCGGCGGTTGGCCGTCGTGACCGGCGGCGGCGGCGGGATCGGGGCGGCAATCGCCGAGGAGCTCGGGCGTGGCGGCTGGTTCGTCGTCACCCTCGACCCCCTCGTGACCCTCGACGGCTCCGAACGCCTCCCGGAGCCGGAGCAGACCACCGCCGGTCGCATCGTGGCTGCAGGTGGTTCGGCTCGGGCCTCGGCGGTGTCCGTGACAGACGCCGAGGCGGTACGTGGCCTTTTCCGGGAGCTGACCGACGAGCACGGCGGAGTCGACGCCGTCGTGAACGTCGCCGGAATCACCCGGCCGACCTTCTTCTCGCAGGGCACCGAGGAGGACTGGCTCGCGGTACTCGCTGTGCACCTCGGGGGCTACCTCAACGTGCTCGACGCCGCGCTGCCGCTCATGGCCGCAGCCGGGCACGGCCGCGTCCTCGGCATCACCTCAGGCTCGGGGTGGCGGGCCGCGGATGCAGGGGCGTACAGCTGCGCCAAGCGGGCCGTCGCCGCGCTCACCTGGCAGTTGGGCCGCCACGTTCCGCCGGGCGTGACCGTCAACGCGATGTCACCCATCGCGGCCACCCGGATGGTGGCGGCTGCCCTCGAGCGAGCTCGCCAAGCGGGCAGATCAGGGGGAGGCGGGGTCTCGTTCGTCGGAATGCCCGAACCCGCACACATCGGGCCTCTCGGCGCTCACCTCGTCGGTGACGGATTCGGGTGGTGCACAGGCCGGGTGCTCTTCGCCGGCGGCTCGGAGGTGGCGGTGATAGACGAGCCCCGCCTCCTCGAGGTGATACGCAGCGACGAGGTGGTCTCCCTCGCCCGGGTGCTCGAGGCTGTCGTCCCCCGCGCGTTCGCCAAGGCCGAGGCCAGCCAGCTGAGCGATGGCGGCGGCAACGCGCGGTTCGGGCCGATCTTCGAGGAGCCGGCACCCGCCGAGCTGGCCTCCGCGCATGTGCGATCTTGCGCCGTCGTCACCGACCGCCCTGGGCTCGCCACGTCGCTCACCACCGCGCTCGAGGCCCGGACCATCACCTGCCACCGCGTCGAGGTCGCCCGTGGCTTCGGCGACGCCGCCCGCGCGCTGAACGCCGTCGTTGCGACGGCTGGGCCGATCGACGCCATCGTCGTAGCGCTCGCCAGCTCTCGGTCGAAGGGCGCCACCGCGACGGACGGGTGGGCACAGATACTCGCCGATCACCGCGGGATCGTCGAGGACATCCACGTCGACGCCGGATGGGCGCGGGCGGCGGGCGACTATGCCGCCGGCGCCGGGCGCCCGGTGCATCTGGTGACCCTTACCGACGCGGCCACCACCGGAGGTCGTAGCCGGGCCCAGGCCTCGGCGCAGCTAGCGCGAGCCGCCGCAGGTTCGACCGACGGGCGGGTCACCGCCTTCGCTGCGAGCATCGAGACCCCCGACGCGGCAGCCGACCAGACGGCAAGCGACCTCGTAGCCCACCTGCTCGGCAATCCCGATGCAGCCGCCCTTGGGGGCGCGGAGCTGGTGATAGGCGCCGGCTGGCTCGGCCTTCGCAGTCACCCCCGACCGATCGGGAGCATCACCTACGGCGGTCCCCACGTACCCGATTGGCTCGACCCCACGCTCCAGGAGATCGTGGGCGTCGCCGACGGTCCACCTCAGCGGGAGCTTCGATGAGCGACCAGCCCACCCGCGTCGTCGATGCTCACGTGCACATCTGGGATCCCGCTCGTAGCGATTGGTATCCGTACCTCTCGCACACGCCGGAAGAAGGCGCCGGTGACGCGACGAGGATGTACCGCCGATTCGACGTTGACCTCTACAAGGCAGAGACAGCCGGATGGAACGTCGAGAAGTTCGTCAACGTCGCCGCCGCGACCGGACGTCACTCGATCGAGGAGACCATCGAGCTCGACGGCGCCGCGCAGGCGAGCGGCGGCCCCGACGCCATCATCGGAGGCCTCCCGCCGACCGACACGGTGGCCGAGGCCATCGAGCTCATCGACCGGCAGATGGCCGCGCCGCGCTTCCGTGGAGTTCGACAGATGGGCGGGCTCGGGGGCCCGCTCCCCGACGTCGCTGTGCTTCGCGCTCTACATGAGCGCAACCTGGTGTTCGAGCTGATGACCCTTGCGGATCAGCTCCGGGCGGCAGCGGCGCAGCTCGCCGACTTCGACGATCTCGTCGTGGTGATCGAGCACACCGGGTGGCCCCGCTCGGGTTCCGACGAGGAGCGCGCCCTGTGGCGGGCCGGCATCGACGCGCTGTCGGGTCTCGGTGACAACGTCATGTGCAAGCTTTCGGGTCTGGCGATGCCGCTCGGGTCCACGCGCGTCGACACCCTCGGCCCCTGGCTCGAGTACGCCATCGAGGCCTTCGGCGTCGACCGCTGCATGTTCGCCAGCAACTTCCCTGTCGACGCGATGCACGGCACGTTCGACCAGCTCTACACCACGTTCAGCGCAGTGACGGCCGGCCTCGACAGCGAGTCCCGCGCGAAGCTCTTCGCGAGCAACGCAGAGCGCGTCTACCGCTGTTAGCGCACACCGGCGCCATAGCCGGCTCGACGATCGAGCTCCCTCCGTGACCCTGAGACGGCGACCCTGCTGGATTACTTGACTAAATCCATCGGGATTCTAGTAATATCTCCCCATGGTCACCACACTTCCGCCGGACGGCGTCCAGACCGGCGTTGACCAGGGCGCCTCCCGGCCCGGGGGAGCGTCGCCTGGGCCCGAGGTCGGGGAGCAGATACGGCGCACAGCGCTGGTTCATTCGCCGCCCCTTCCCGTGGACCTGCTCCGCCTGGCGAGGTCCCTGGTGGCGGCGGTACCGCGATGGCACGAGCACCTCGACCAGGTGGGCCGCAGCTGGAAGCTCATCGCCAGCAGCAAGGCTTTCGAGGCTTGGCTCATTCTGTGGCCACCAGGCACCGCCATCGGATTGCACGACCACAGAGCCTCGGCGGGTGCCATGTCGATGGCCGAGGGCGTGCTCTCCGAGTCGTACGTCTCGAGAGACCGCACGGAGCGCAGCGTCCTAGGGCACCGTCGGCTGCACGCCGGCCAGTCGGTCTCGTTTCCCGTCGGCCACGTGCACAGCATCATGAACCGGTCACAGCTCGCGGCGAGAAGTGTGCACGTGTACGCTCCGACCCTGCGCACGATGACCTACCACCGGCTGAGCGGCGGCGTCATCGAGGCACTGGTGACCAAGGAGCTCGACGCTGTAGGAGTGCCCGCGTGACCAAATCGGCCGACGATCTTCTGGGCACCGCGAGGCGCCACATCCGGCGTGTCGGTCCTCACGAGCTTGCGTCGATCATGCGCACCGGGGGACTCGTCGTCGACATCCGCCCCGAATCGCAACGCCGCGAGGAGGGCGAGCTCGAGGGCGCCCACGTGATAGAGCGCAACGTCCTCGAGTGGCGTCTCGACCCCAGCTCGCCGCACCGCATGGCGGAGCTAGCGGGATACGACCAGGAGATCGTCATCGTCTGCTCGGAGGGTTACGCCACCAGCCTGGCCGCTGCCTCACTCGCCGGTCTGGGCCACCGTCGATGCTGCGACCTGATCGGCGGGTACAGAGCGTGGCGATGTCGATCGTGAAAGATGCTCATCGGAGTCAACGAAATGGTCTTCACGAAAGGAGGACCTGAGATGACATCCATCGAGCAGGACAGGCGAGCCAAGCTCCGGATTGCGGTCCTCGGTACAGGCACCATGGGAGCGGCCATTGGCCGCCGCGTGCTCGGCACCGACATGGCGGTCCACGTGTGGTCGCGGCGTAGGGACGCAACGGTGAACCTCGTCGACCTGGGCGCCACCGCGCACGGCGAGGCGGCGGACGCCGCTGCCAATTCCGACGTCGTCATCACCATGCTTCCCACGGCTCAGGCGATCGCAGAGGTCATGTTCGGAGCTCATGCCCTCGAGGCCATGCCGCCGGGTGCGATATGGCTGCAGATGGCGACCATAGGGGTCGAGCCGACCGAGCAGCTCGCCAGGCGCACTAGGTCCGAGCGACCAGACATCTCGTTCGTGGACGCGCCCGTATCGGGCAGTCGGGCACCCGCGGAGGCCGGCCAACTCCTGATCTTGGCCTCGGGCCCCGAGCGCGCGGCGCAGCTTCTCGAGCCCCTGCTCAGCGTCCTGGGGCGGGAAACGCTTTGGCTCGGTGACGCCGGCAACGGCAGCCGGATGAAGCTCGTGCTCAACACCTTGCTGGCCTTCCAGACCGAAGCGGCCGCCGAGGCGGCGGCCGTGGCCGAGAAGTTGGGGGTCGCCACGTCGTCGCTCTTCACCGCGCTGGCTGACAACCCCCTGGCATCGCCTTACGCGATGGCCAAGCTCACCCGGATGGTCGATGGGGACTACCGGGCTGACTTCTCCCTCGACTGGGCACTAAAGGATCTCGATCTGGTCGCCTCTGCCGTCGGCACCGAGGTGGCCCCAGTGGCCGCAGCGATCGCGGCCAGGTGGCGCGACCTGGTGCACAACGGCTCGAGCGGCCTCGACGTGGCCGCCGCGCGCAAGGGTCTCGGATCCTCCTAGCCGCTTAGGGCGGTGTCGCCTGCCAGAGCAAATGCCGCAAGTGGGCCGCCGGCCGCACCCCCGAGCACCCGCCGGCGTCGCGAGCGCTGCTGGGCTCGCTTTCCGGCCTCGAGGTGAAAGCGCCGGATGGAGCAATGGTGGGGCGGGCTTGGCCACTTCTAGCGCATCAACCCTCAGTTGCGGTAGCTCCCGTGGCTGAACTCGTCGACAAGCGACGGATGAGACGGAGCCCAAGCGAGCTCGGATCGCGCCTTGGCCGCATTGGTGCCCTGATCGAGCAGCAGGACCTCTGCGAAATAGTCACCCAAGCGTGCCCGAGCCTCGTCGTCGGAGCCCGGGACAGCTCCTGTGGCACCGGCTGCGACGGCGGCCGCACGCGTGATTTCGGCGACGGTGGAATTCAGTCCATCACCGATCACGTAGTAGCCATGAGCCGAGTCACTCTCCAATGCGCGCCGGAAGAAGCCCGCTAGGTCGGCAACGTGCACCGTCGGCCAATGCTGCTGTCCGGTGCCGAGCATCACCAAGTTGCCGGCGTCGTCTCGGGGCGAACCGAGAAGTAGCCCTGGGACACCCCCTCCACCGTCTCCATATGCAACGCCGGAGATGGGCACGACGACGCGCATTCCCTTCGCACCGAGAACTCGACGCTCGATCGGCTCCCTCCATGCGACCATCGCGGGCGCATTGAACGGCGATTCCTCTGTGATCGAGGAGTTGGCTCCGAAGACCCAGAGGCCACTGATCTGCAGGTAAGCCTTGCCTGTGCCCTCGAGTGCTTCGATTGCTGCGTCGGCCACTGCTGAGTCCAAATCCGCGCTGGTGGCGTCACCGGGGCTGGCGGTGTGAATCACTCCGTCTGCCTTACCTAGCAAACTCTCGACTGCCGATCGGTCGTAGAGATCGACGACCACAGACTCAGCGCCGCCAGCGCCGACGGCGTCCGCCTGGGCCTCGTCGCGGACAAGGGCCGTCACCTCGTGTCCATGCTCTTGAAGTTCTGTCAGTACGTGGGAACCGATGAAACCCGTTGCTCCGGTGAGTGCCACTCTCATTGGACATCCTCCTAGCCACGCACGCAGCTTGCGCAACGCAAGTTGTAGTTCCCGAAGACCTCATCGCCACCCCCGGTTGGATGGTAATAGGGCCCGCCCTCACCCGCTACCGTGGCCCTGTGAGCAGCCCGCGAGTGCCCGGTGGGGTGGTGCACACGCTTCCAGGGGACCTGCGCAAAGCGCTGATCGCCAACCCCAGGGCACTCGATGCCTGGAAGGACATCACGCCTCTGGCCCGCAACGAGTTCATCTGCTGGGTCGATGAGGCCAAGCAGGAGATGACCCGAGAACGACGCATTCGCCGGACCCAGGAGGAGCTGGAGGAAGGCCAGCGTCGGCCCTGCTGCTGGCCGGGGTGCAAGCACCGCGAGCGCACCGGCAGATAGACGTTGCGTCGCGCCCTGGTCCTGGCCCCGATGAGTTCCGAGCGGCGGCCGGTCGTCAAGTATGCAAAGGCCCGCCGGTCGAAGATGGGCGACCTCACGGTGTACATCGGTCGGGCGGGCGAAGTGGACATAGTTGTCACCCAGCTGGGCGTGGGCCCGGCGTCCTCGCGCCGCGCCACCGAGCGGGCGCTTTCGCTCTTCTCGGTCGACCACGTCCTCGTCACCGGGATCGCGGGGGGCTTGGACCCTGACCTCACCATCGGCACCGTGGTCGTTCCCGAGGTGGTCATGGATGTGGGCAGCGGGCGCCGCTACCACTCCGCCCCGATGGAGGGCGTCGAGCGCAAGGGGCTGATCGCGACCGCCGATCATCTGATCACGAACGAGGCACAGCTCGCCGACCTTCAGGCACAAGGCGTGGTTGCGATGGAGATGGAATCTTCGGGGGTGGCCGCTGCGTGCGACAGCGCGGGCGTGCCGTGGACGACATTCCGCGTAATCGCCGACCGGCCGGACGAGGGTCTGACCGACGACGTCACTATGTCGCTTCTGCGCCCCGATGGGACCTCTGATTTTGCCGCCGCCGTACGGCTCATAATGCTGCACCCGAGCCGCATACCCGGCATGGTGCGCCTGGCACGTGACTCTTCCATGGCCGCCTCCAAGGCGGCGCGCGTCGCGCTACGCGCCCTCGGATGGGCCCCCTGAGCGCGCCGTTCGGCTGCTCGACCGGCTTCGTGGAGCACCTGGGAGATTCGCTCGAGTCTTTGTTCTACGTCGACCCGGGGGTAACTCCGGCGCCCCTGAGCATTCGCCGTAGATCGACTACCTGCTGCTCGTCGATATCGTGATGTCGCGGGGCATCGAACGTCTCGGTTTCGGATCCCAAGGTCACCGTGAACCGGCCATGTGTCTCTTCAGTGACAGTGGCCACGCTCTGCAGCAGTGACAAGACATCGTGCCACTGGATGTTGTGGCTGACCGGATGGTTGAAGATCTTCTCCACCGTGGCCCGATGGTGCGCGTCGAGTTGTACGCCTTCTGGCATTTCACGCTCCTCAACCATCCAAGGTAGCCTTAGAACTCACCCGGCGTAAGAAGCTGGGGCCTCTTGGAGCTCTGTGCTCACGATGCAAGGGAGCGCTGCTTGGCGCCGCTGGGCCGACCGGCGCTCTGTCAGCCAGGCTTGGCGTACGTAGCCATTCCGGCGAAGTCGAGTACTACACAAGGCTCGTCGCCGATGGTCCAACCGTCATGTCCGGCTGGGATGGAGATCACGTCGCCCGGGCCGACCTCGAGCTGGGTGCCGTCGTCCATCAGGATGACCTGGCGACCCGACACCACGTACCCCATGTGTGCTGCTTGGCAGCTGTCTGTGCCGACGATCGGTTTCACGTGATCAGACCATCTCCAGCCCGACTCGAACGTGGCGAGGCCCACGACGCCGCCGCCGATGTTCACGACCTTGACCTGGCCCTTGTCTCGGAACGACCGAGTCTCGTCTGGGTGGTCGAAGTTCTTTCGCTCGAGTCCCGCCATGACCTGCCCTCCTCGTGGTGCGTTGATGTCGAGGTTGTAATTAGCTCGATCGACGAACGAGATCAACTGAGATTGATCCCGCGGCAGGTCAGGGAATGAGTAAGACTCTGCCAAAGGCAGAGCGGCTCTCGATGAACGCGTGGGCTGCCGAGGCTTCCGACAGTGGAAAACGGCGGTCGATCTCGACGTGCAGCCTCCCTGCGGCGATGTCGTCGAGATGTCGGGCGATCGTCGCATGGGGTCGGGGACTCAGCAACAACTCCGCCCCCAAGAAGTATCCGGTCACGCTCTGGTTGTTGGGTCGAAGAGTCGAGATATCGAGCTGTTCGACCACCTCCCTACCGGCGTCCCCGACCGTCACACAACGACCACGATAAGCCAGGCATCGGAGGCTACCCTGCAGGGTCGTTCCGCCGACTGAGTCGACGATTACGTCGGCTCCCCTCCCATCGGTGAACCGTCGCACCTCTGCGACGAAGTCCGACGTGGTGTAGTTGATTCCGTTATCCATTCCCAGAGCGTTAAGACGAGACAGCTTCTCGTCGCGCGACGCTGTCGCGAGCACTCGAGCACCGGCGCGCTTGGCCAGCTGGATCGCGGCGATGCCAACACCGCTGGCGCCGGCGTGGATCAGCACCGTTTCACCGGCTTGGAGCCGCCCGAACTCGAAGAGACAGTCGTCTGCAGTACCGAACGGCACCGGTACACAGGCGGCCTGGTCGATCGGTAGCTCGTTGGGAACCCGCCAGCAAAAAGACTCGGGTACAGCGCGCAGCTCAGCATGCGAACCGTCGAGACCGACGCTCACGGCGCGGTCTCCCACGGCGAATCCCTGAACATTCTCGCCGACTGCGGCCACGGTACCGGCACACTGGTAGCCCACCACGTGGGGCACATTTGCCATGTTCCCTCGGGCGCGATTCAAGGTATCGCCGCCTTCGATGCTGATGGCTTCGACCTGAATGAGTACGTCACCCGCCCCGACAGCTGGATCGGGTACGTCTTCGTAACGCAGGACCTCGGGTCCGCCGGTCTGGTAGTACACGGCTGCTTTCATGGCCGGTGCGATCTCCGATCAGACAGGATTCAGAGCCTCCTTCATCTGGGCCAACAACGGTTCGGGCCATCGGCCCCCACAGAAGGCCGTATCAGTGGCAATTCGACCATCGCGTATCCGAAGCACGTGCGCCTGATGACAAGCGTGGGGTACGCCGTTCTCGCGCCAGCTGAGGGTGAATTCCACCAGTTCGCCTTCATCGATCCGACTGCGTTTGACGTCCTCGAAACGGCCCACGTCGGCATACCACTTCCCCAGTTCGGCTCGGACCGCATCTACGCCTCGGACACAAAATCGCCAGTTCGGAACCGTGGCATCCAGCACGATGTCCCGGCAGAAGACGTCCTCGGGGAGTGCTGCATGCTCGATTCCGGCCAAGAACTCACCTACGGGGTCGTCATGGCTCATGACACCGTCGTTCCCTTCTCGCTCGATCAGCCCTTCACGTACGACAACTTCTCGGCAACGTGTCCATCGCGCACGCGGAATACGTCCACCCCGCGTACGTGCCCACCGTGCCAGCTGTATCTCCACAGCTGCACGACACGGTCATCGGCAGCGAAGGTCTCCTCGGCATCGAACTGAGAGGTGCTATCGCTGAAGATCGTCTCCCAGGCCTCCCGAATGGCAGGCAGGCCGACGTGGCGCGTCCCGTCAGGGGCAGGGCCGGTGGCGTCGAAGATGCAGTCCTCGGTGACAAACCCCAAGGCGGCCTCGAGATCATGGGCCGCCCACGCTGCCCCGAATGCCGCGACCACTTCGATGGGGTCGGTTTCGTGCACGGCCGCCTCCTCGCATGCCCCGATTGCAGCAGTGCTCGATATACTTACCTACTGATAAGTCAAAGTCAAGAGGTGGTGGAGGAAGCACTGATGAAGAAGGGCCAACCCGACAGGGTCGACACCGCAACACGGATCCTCGACGTCGCCGAGCGGTTGGTACAGGTCCGTGGCTTCAACGGGTTCAGCTACGGGGACGTGGCCGCCGAGCTCGAGATCACGAAGGCGGCCCTGCACTACCACTTTGCCGGGAAATCAGAGCTCGGAGAGGGGCTGATCACGCGCTACGCGGCTGTCTTCGCCGAAGCACTTTCGGACATGGAGGCACGGATCCCCGATGCGCCTTCCAGACTCGACGCCTACGCTGAGTTGTACCTTGACGTACTGCGGCAGAAGCGCATGTGCCTGTGCGGCATGATGGCCGCCGAGTACGAGACCCTTCCTGAGCCGATGCAGCAAGCCTTGCTTCGGTTCTTCGATGACAACGAGACATGGCTGGCAAGGGTCCTGAATGAAGGCCGCGAAAGCGGAGCTCTGGAGTTCGTGGGGCCACCTCGTGAAATGGCTCGACTCATCGTGAGCGGTTTAGAGGGTGCAATGCTCGTGGCGCGTCCCTTTGACGATGTGTCACGGTTTCAAGACGCGGCGCGTCGCCTGCTGGCCTTAGGGGGACCCGGGCTTCGAGCGGCGCGGCCAAAGGTGCGCGAAGCTGCAGCCTGGAAGTAAGCGGCTGCGACGAGGGGGACACATGACGACCGTCGAGAATCGCTATCTGGCGGGGAACTACGCACCGGTTGACGACGAGGTAACCGCCACCGAGCTCCCGGTGACCGGAACGCTACCGGAGGCATTGTCTGGTCGCTATCTACGCAACGGGCCGAATCCCCTGGCCCCCCCAGAGCCTTCGACGTACCACTGGTTCACCGGCGATGGCATGGTGCACGGAATCAGGATCCGCGACGGCCGGGCCGAGTGGTACCGAAACCGGTGGGTACGTTCGGCAGAGGTTGCTCAGGCCTTGGGTGAGCCGATCCGTCCTGGTCCGGTACATGCTGATATGGACTTCGCCTCCAACACCAACGTGATCGGCCACGCGGGACGGACGTTTGCCATCGTCGAGGCCGGAGCGCGCCCATACGAACTCACCTACGAGCTGGACACGGTTGGACCCTCGGATTTCGGTGGCACGCTGCCCGGTGGTTATACGGCCCACCCCAAGCGCGACCCGACGAGCGGTGAACTCCATGCCATGTCCTATTACTGGGGATGGGGCAATGTCGTGCAGTACTCCGTGCTCGACACCAGCGGCATGGTTAGCAAGGTAGTCGACGTCGAAGTCGGAGGTCCCGTGAGCGTCCACGACATGTCGCTGACCGAGCGTTTTGCCGTGATCTACGACCTCCCCGTCGTGTTCGATCTCGAGGCCGCGATGGCTGGCGCCGGCTTCCCGTACCGGTGGGATCCTGAGTACCACGCACGTGTCGGGCTGCTTGCGCGCGAGGGAGGTCCGGAGGATGTGTCGTGGTACGACGTCGAGCCCTGTTACGTATTTCATCCCATGAACGCCTATGACGACGGCGACACGGTCGTGCTCGACGTGGTGCGCCACGGACGAATGTTCGACACCCACCCCCTTGGGCCCGACGAGGGCCCTCCTACTCTCGAGCGTTGGAGCATCGACCTCGCTGCAGGCAAGCTGGTTGAGGAGCGGCTCGACGACCGGGGTCAGGAGTTCCCCCGTGTGGACGAGAGAGTGGTCGGGCGCCGACATCGCTATGGCTATGCCGGCGCCTATCTCGAGACCGAGAGTGCGCTGGTGAAGCACGATCTGGACCGGCGTACCAGCGAGGTGCGGCCTCTGCGGTCCGCGGGCGGATCCTCCGAGGCCGTGTTCGTGCCATCAGGCCCCAATGCAGTTGAGGACGATGGGTGGGTCCTCTCCCTCGTCTATGACGCCGACCGCGACACGAGCGACCTCCTGGTGCTCAATGCGGCCGACTTCACCGGTGAGCCCCAGGCCGTCGTCCACCTGCCCCAGCGCGTACCGTTCGGCTTCCACGGGAACTGGGTGCCAGACCACGAGTGACACCTCGAGAGAGCCCCCGAAGGTGGCCCGATACCCCGGCTCTTCGACCCCGGAGTCAAGCGTGATCCTTGATCGAGCCGACCACGAGGATCACCACCACGACATTGGCGGGACAGATCGGCGATACCTGGCGATCGCACTTGCCCTGGTCCTTCTCTACATGGTGAGCGAGGTCGTCGTCTCGCTCTTCGCCCACTCACTCGCACTGCTCGCCGACGCGGGCCACATGCTGACAGATGCCGGAGCGATCGTCGGTGCGATGTGGGCGATGTACCTAGCCCGCCGTCCTTCCACGCCGATCTGGTCGTACGGGCTCAAGAGAGCGGAGATCCTCGCCGCAGCCACGAATGGCGTGACCCTACTGGTCGTCGGGATGCTGCTGCTCGTCGAGGCAATTCAGCGCCTCGTACATCCATCTCAAGTTCACGGGACTCCCATGCTCGTCGTCGCGTCGGTGGGGGTGGTGGTGAATCTCGCTGCGACCTGGACGCTCGCGCAAGGCAATCGCCGGTCCCTCAACATGCAGGGCGCCTTCCAGCACGTCCTCACCGACCTCTACGGCATCCTCGCGACCGCGATTGCTGCTGTGATCATCCTCACAACCGGCTGGGATAGGGCCGATCCGATCGCTTCGTTGCTGGTGGTGGCGCTCGTGCTACGAGCCGCCTGGAGCCTCCTTCGTGCGTCCGGTCACATCCTCCTCGAAGGCACACCTCAAACCGTCAACCTTGGCGAGGTCCGACAGCACCTTGGAGAGCTCCCAGAGGTCGTCGCAGTGCACGACCTTCACGCTTGGACGCTCACATCTGACCTACCGGCACTGACCGCCCATGTCGTGGTCACCGATTCATGCATCAACAATGGCGGCGTGGCCGGCCTCTTGGACAAGCTCCAAGCCTGTCTAGCTGCTCATTTCGACGTCGAGCATTCGACGTTTCAAATCGAAGCAGCGAGCCATGCAGAACACGAGTCGACAACTCACGACTGACGGCTCTCCGCGACCTAACCATCCTGATTGCAGCGACAATCAGAAGGTGGCTCGACGTCATAGCCTTGTGAGTCGTGGTCTCTCCCGGACAGGTTCGTCGGCACGGCCGAAGGTGGGTAGGTCCGCTGCTCCTCCTATTAGCCCTAGTCGGCGGATGTGCTTCTGGGGCAAATAGGGTGCCGGGTGCTACCAAGACCAAGAAGACCTCGGCGACCACCATCCCGACGACGACCAGCACTGTGGTCGTCTCGGCAACCACTACTACTACCGTCCCCCCTTTCACCGCCACTGTGTCAACGGTGAGCGCAGCACAACTCGGAGCTACTTGGCATGCGGGTTGCCCGGTCGACCCCAGCCAGCTGCGCTTGATTCAGATGAACTACTGGGGGTTCGACAACCAGCCGCATGTCGGTGCGATGGTGGTCAACATCTCTGTGGTGTCTTCAGTCGTCCAGGTGTTCTCGACCTTGTTCGCGGCTCGCTTCCCGATCCAGGAGATGGTCCCCGAGTCCGCCTACGGAGGCGACGACAACACGTCCGCCGCCGCCGACGATACCTCCGGATTCAACTGCCGCTATGCGGTGGCCCCGGGGCCACCCCAATGGTCAGTGCACGCGTATGGGGAGGCCATCGACGTGAACGATGTGCAGAATCCCTACATCGACGGCACGACCGTCATCCCGCCGGCGGGCGCCGCCTTCGAGGATCGCGCAAACGTGCGACCCGGAATGGCGGTACCGGGGGGAGCGCTGGTAAATGCCTTCGCGTCGGTCGGGTGGTACTGGGGCGGCCGGTGGGTCAGTGCCCCCGACTATCAGCACTTCTCACTGACGGGGGGGTAGTGGGAAGCTCAAGCCGAGCCGGCGACTTCGATGAGGGCGTCAGCGACGAAGCCCGGTTCGGTGATCATGAGGTCGTGGCCGGTGTCGATGTGCCACAGCCGTCCCGCGGCGCGGGCGCCCGCGATCAGGACAGGATCGCGAGTGAGCAAGGTGGACTCGCAGACGATGTGGTACTGCGGGATCGACCAAAGCTCGTCCTCGTTCGTCAGCTGTAGCTTCTGCTCGAAGCACTTCCACGGGTGGCCGGTCAGCCGGTCGGCCATCCAAGCGAGATCGACGGGGTCGGTGACGCCGTAAAACGTGCCCGCCTCCGCGGACGGCAGCAGCACGAGCTCGACACCCTCGACGGTCGTGCCACTCGGGCGTACCGCCTCGATGATGGGACCCGAGACATCCACGAGGGACTGGCCGTTCTTCGGGTTCGCCGCGTCCAGGTAGACGAGCTTGCCGATCCGGTCCGCGGCACGGTCGGCGACGCCCGTGATCACCATCCCGGCGTAGCTATGACCGACGAGCACGACATCGTGGAGATCCCAGTAATGGAGTACCTGGACAACGTCCTTGATGTGGAGATCCAGATCGACGGCTGGCGATAGCAGGTGTGACCGCTCGGCGAGTCCGGTCATAGAGGGAGCGAACACCTCGTGCCCGGCTGCCTCCAGGATGTGCTTTACCTTCTGGTAGCACCACCCGCCATGACCACCCCCGTGCACCAAGACGTAAGTCGCCATCTCTCAACCTCTCCTACGTACCGACCGTTTCCTGTGCGAGGTTCCGCCGCCACAGCTGCAATGTCCTCTCGAAGTGATGCTCGGCCGCCCCTTCGTCGTACACAGGGAGGTCGGCCATGGCGAAGCCGTGGGAGGTACCCGACAGCCGCTCCACCTCGCCGCGGACGCCTTGCTGCTCCAACTCCGTCCGGAAGCGGTCGACGTTCTCGGGCGTGGCTGAATGGTCGATCTCGGCGAAAGCAAAGTAGAGCTCGCCGCGTACGCCGGCCAGGTCGTGATGGGGCGAGTCCGGCGCATCTGTGACGAGCGCCCCCGGGTGGATGCCGGCTGCAGCCACGAAGTCGTGCGGCAGTGCGGCCGCCACGTGCAGTGCCATACGCGCCCCCATGCAGTAGCCGACGCACACCTTCGGTCCGGGCGCCGCCGCGGGTTCGTCGGCGACGGTTGCAAGCAGCGCCTTCGTGTCCGCGACGACCATCTGCGGCGTCAGGCGCCCAATGAGGCTGATCATGCGCTCGCGAAAGCCCGGCTCACCCATTTGCGAGAAGTCGAAGGTGACGTCCTCGCCGAAACGGTAGAACAGGTCCGGAGCCACGCAGAGGTAGCCGTCGGAGGCGAAGCGGCGCGCGTTCGCCTTCACCTGCTCTCGGTACCCGACACCGTCCATGTACAGCAACGCCACCGGAAACGGCCCTCCACTGTCCGGGTGAACGAGGAACGCGCGCATGAGCCCGTCGTCGGTCTCGACCTTGATCTCGTTCTCGATCATCGCCTCGTCTTTCGCCCGTGGTGCTTCCTTCGGCGATGAGGGTAGCCCGGGACGTGTCGGCGCCAGGCGGTGCTCAGCCGCGCAAACGGGCCCCGGCCACCACCACCCGCTGATAGAGCCCGGCGGGTAGGCGGGAGACCAGGTCGAGGAGCTTGGCGTCGGGGCCGACCAGAACCCTTCGCCGGTTCCTGGCCACGGCGGCCAGGATCTGGCGTGCGGCCGAGTCCGGGGTGGTCATGGCAGTCCGGTCGAAGCGCTCCCGGAAACGCTCGATCCCGCCGGCCATGTCGGCCGCGGCATCGCCGATCCGGGCGTTGCGGACGATGTTTGTCTTGATCCCCCCCGGGTGCACCGTGGTGCACGAGACCCCGCAGCGCTCGATATCGAGCTCCATGCGCAAGGTGTCGGTGAAGCCGCGCACCGCGAACTTGGCGGCGTTGTAAGCCGATTGGGAGGGGACACTCAGCAACCCGAACACGCTCGAGACGTTCACGATGTGGCCCTCGCCGGCCGCCTTCAGGTGGGGCAGGAAGGCCTTGGTCCCGTGGACCACGCCCCAGAAGTCGATGTCCACCACCCATCGCAGGTCGTCGTGAGACATCTCCTCCACGCTGGCCACGGCAGCCACGCCGGCGTTGTTGACGACCAGGTCGACCCGGCCGTGCTCGCCCACCACCTGATCGGCCCATGCCTCCACCGCCGAGCGGTCGGCAACGTCTAGCCGGGCGGTGGTCACCTTGACCCCCCTCCCGCAGCGCCCCTCGGTCTCGGCCAGGCCGACCTCGTCGATGTCGGCCAGCGCGAGGTGTGCTCCGCGACCAGCCAACTCCTCGGCCAGCGCCCGGCCGATGCCCGACCCGGCCCCGGTCACTGCGGCCAACCGGCCCTCGAAGCCCTTCATTCGTCGACCGCAGCCGCGGCGGTTGCCAGCTCCTGGTGGGCCAGCGCGGGTGCCAGCTCGGCAACCACGGGGTTGGAGAACACCATTGCTGGATCCTCGATCCCGCGGAGCCTCATGGCCCGGTAGTCGCGCAGGTAGCTCTGGTGCACCTGCCAGGGATACTTCGACCCCTGCTTGGGGAAGAGATGGGCTGACCGCGCGATGTAGCCGGAGGACAGCCCCAACAGCGGTGTCGTGCTGACCGTTGGGTCGGCGTTCTCGGGGGTGCACTGGCGAAACCCTCGATCGCGCATGTGGTTCAAGAGCCGCGAGACGTAGTCGCAGGTGAGATCGCACTTGAGCGTCCAGGACGCGTTGGTGTAGCCCACAGCGATCGCGAAGTTCGGCACGCCCTGGAGCATCATGCCCTTGTACGCCATCTTGCTCGGGAGGTCGACCTCCGAGCCGTCTACCGAGATCCGGGCCCCTCCCAAGAAAAGCAGCTGAAGGCCGGTGGCGGTGACGATCACGTCGGCTGACAGCTTCGTCCCCGACTCGAGCAGCAGGCCTTCGGAGGTGAAACGCTCCACGTGATCGGTTACGACCGATGCCTTGCCCTGCCTGATGGCCTCGAAGAGATCCCCCTCGGGCGCGAAACAGAAGCGCTGGTCCCACGGGTCGTAACGGGGGGTGAAGTGCGTGTCGATGTCGTAGCCGGGCGGGAGCTGGCGGCGCAGCCCGGCACGCAGGACCCGCTTCATCAGACGTGGGTGCCGGCGGCTCACCCGGTAGAAGCCCTGGGCCAACAGCGCATGGCTCCAGCGGGAGACGCCACCGGCCACCTTGGCCGGCAGCAGGCGCCGTAGCAGGCCGTCGAGCGGGCTGCGGCTCGGCACCGTCGCGATGTACGCGGGCGAGCGCTGGAGCATGGTGACGTGCTCGGCGCTGCGGGCAAGGGCCGGGATCAGGGTGATGGCCGTGGCGCCGCTCCCGATCACCACCACCTTCTTGCCGGTCACGTCGAGATCCTCGGGCCAGGCCTGGGGATGGACGACGATGCCCTCGAATCGGTCCATGTCGGCGAAGTCGGGGAGGTACCCGTGGTCGTAGCGGTAGTAGCCGGTACACCCGAAGAGGAATCCACACGTGAACTCCACCGTCTCGCCGGTGGCGGTCCGCTCGGCCGTGACGTGCCATCGGGCCTCGGAGCTCGACCAGTCCGCCTGCACTATGCGGTGCCCGAATCGGATACGGCGGTCGACCCCCGAATGGGAGGCCGTGTCCTTGATGTACTCGAGGATCGAGGCGCCATCTGCAATGGCCTTGTCCCCGCGCCACGGCCGGAACCGGTAACCCAGGGTGAACATGTCCGAGTCCGAGCGGATGCCCGGGTAGCGGAAGAGGTCCCAGGTGCCCCCCATGGTCTCGCGGGCCTCGAAGATGCCGTAGCTGGCCCAGGGGCACTTCTCCTCGATGTACCAGCCGGCGCCGATGCCGGAGAGCCCGGCGCCGACGATTCCCACGTCCAAGTGCTCCATGTGATCGGTTCCGTCCTTGTCAGGCGGCCGAGCCGGCCAGCTGGTTCTCGAGCGCTCCGCCGTCGCCGAAGAGCTCTGCTCGCCAGCGATCGATCAGCTCGGTGGTGTCCCGGTCGTCGGGGTGAAAGCCCGGGCGGTCGTACTCGCGCAGCTGGTCCCAGACCTTGCGATTGAGCAGCGAGGAGGAGCGTATGCGCCGCAGGCTCTGGCGGAGCACCCCAGGCCTGTAGGTGTCGCGGTCCATGGCCAAGGACACGATGATCTCCACCAGTGATCCCAGGAGGAAGCCGACACGGATCACCTTCATCGTCCAGATGCGCATGCGCTCGGTGCCGCCCACGGCCCTGTAGACGTCGAAGGCCACCGCCTTGTGCTCGGACTCCTCCAGGGCGTGCCATATGAAGAGGTTCCTCACGGCGTCGTGCCCGAGGGCATCACGGGTCTCCTCGTCCGTGAGGACCAGCTCGGCCAGACTCGCGGTGAAGTGCTCCAGGGCGGCGGTCACGGCAAGGTTGGACTTGGCCGGCAGCACTCGCCACCGAAGGGCCAGCCCGGCCTTGGTCAGCCGCTCGATCTGCTTGGTCGGATACCCCAGCTGCGCCAGCTTTTCGTTGAGGACCCGGTGTTCGCGCCCGTGGACCGACTCCTGCCCGATGAAACCCGCCACCTGGCGCTTCAGGACCGGGTCGGTTATCCGGTCGCGGAAGTGGCGCACCGAGCGCACGAAGAAGTCTTCGCCGTCGGGGAACACCGAGGACAATCCGGCGATGATGTGGCTCGACACCAGGTCGCCTTCCCCAGCGAAGTGCCGGGGCAAGTCCCCTAGGGACTTCTCGAAGGAGATCCTCCTGGTGGTGATGGTGCGGGCCGGGCCGCTGGTCTGGGTCATGGCCTCTCTCCTGGCACGTGATCGGTCCCCCCGAATGGCCCAAATTAGACGAAGTGAAGGATTCCTTCAAATCGTCAAATCTATGATACCCTGACCCCCGTGGAGGAGCAGGTCCGAGCTCTGTCAGAAGGGACGACGGGCAAGGGGGCCCAGACTCGGCGGGCCATTCTCGACGCCGCCATCGCCCGGTTCGGGCGCGAGGGGTACCGGGCAGCATCGGTGGCCGACATCGCCCGGGATGCCGGAGTGGGCGGCACGGTGGCGTACGCCTACTTCCGCAGCAAAGAGGCGCTGTTCCTGGCCGCCTTGGACGAGGACGCCGCCGCCGTCATCCACGAGGGCCTCTCGTTCGTCTCGGGCATGGACCTCGAGGACTGGCGCCAGCTGCTCCTCGTAACCTTGGTGGCTGCGGTGGAGCGCCACCCGCTTGCCCGCCGGCTACTGGCCGGGCTCGAGCCGGACGTGACCGACCGGGTGCTCGAGATCCCGGCCCTGGCCGAGCTGCGCAAGGCGTGCACCGAGCGCCTGCGCCAGGAGCAGCTGGCCGGCAAGGTACGAGCCGACATCGACCCGCTGTCCATCGGGAACGGTCTGGTCGCGATCGTGCTGTCGCTCCTCATGTCGCTGGTCCAGCTCGGCACGGTGACAGCCGCCCCCTACGGCAACGACGTGCTGGCAGTGTTAGCCGCCGCCTTGGAACCCCAAGCGGCGGCGACCCTGCCCTCGCGCTCGGGACAACTGATTGAATAGCTGAGGATGATCGCCGTCCTGGCACGTCGCCGTGGCATAGGGGCGACGCTCTCCCTGGCGATCCTTGTCGGCCTCTCGCTGTACTTTGCCTGCCTTTACCAGGACGACTTTCGCGTTTACCAGGCAGGCGCTCACACCCTCTTTTCGCACACGCTCTATTCCCATCTGACGCGCGGCGAATTCTTCACCTATCCGCCGTTCGCCGCCGTCGTCTTCCTGCCGTTCGGATCCATCCCGAGCCCGCTCGCCGCACAGATCCTGTGGGCACTGCTGAACGACGGCGCTCTTGTGGGACTGCTCGCCATCTCGATCAGGGCGTGCCTTCCTGAGCTCCCGAAGAAGTCGCTCTGGCTGTGGGTCACCGGCCTTTGCGCGCCGGCCCTCTTCCTCGACCCCGTCCTGTCGTCGATCCGCAACGGCCAGATCGACGTGATGCTGACGGCCCTTGTCGTGTGGGACCTGGCGAGGTCGCGATCGCCAGGCCGGAATTCGCTACCTCTCGGAGTGGGGACAGGATTGGCCGCAGCGATCAAGCTGACAGCCCTGATCTTCATCCCTTATCTCCTACTCACGAAGCGCTTCCGCGCCGCCATGAATTGCGCCGGAACCTTTGCGCTTTGTGAGGGCATCGCATTCTTGTTCTCACCACGTTCATCGGTCTCTTACTGGACGCACCACGTCTTCGAGTACACGCGCGTCGGCGGATATCTTGGACTCCGGGGTCTACTGGCAACGACCAATCAGAGCCTCCTCGGAGCGTTGGCTCGGATCAATCACGACACGGTCAGCTCCGGTGTCCTGTGGACGATGTCGGTGCTGCTGGGCGTGGCGGGACTTGGGCTCGCGGCCCGAGTCCACTACCGATGGTCATCCTTTGCGGGCATCGTCGTATGCGCCACCACCGGTCTCCTGGTTTCGCCGGTCACCTGGACGCACGAGATGGTATGGATTGTTCCCGCCATCGCGTGGTTGGCTTGCTCACGGGAGTTGCCACGATGGGGACGCGCGATGGCCGTAGTCACCGCTCTGCTGTTTTGGATTGCACCAGTGTGGTGGGTACCAACCGAGATCCTCGGGCCGCGAGTCTTCGTGGCAGGCGACTTCTTCTTCTTCTGGATCGTGCAGCCCCTTCGAGAAAACGGCTGGCAGCTCGTCGCTGGCAACTCCTTCTTCATCTGGATGGTCGTCCTCCTCGTGTCGGTCGCCGGAACCTTGTTCTGGCACTGGAGGAGCACTGCTCGAGCCCCGGCCGTCAACAGGTCGCCATGAACTTGCTACGACATCGGGAGGATGTCTCTATCGATCGGCAAAGAGCCAAGTCACTACTTGCGCGGGCCACCCACGATCCGGCGTTCCCACCTTCCTCCTCGGACCCGTCCCTGACCCTCGGCAGGACCGGAACGAGGCGGACCCTCCTGGACTCGATCGGTCTCCTGCGAACGCTCGCCCTCGGACTTCTCCGCGCGTGAAGAGGTACCGGCGCCTACTCTCTGCAACAAGGCCCCGTACGTCGCGGTGGCCCGCCTCATGGCCTCGTCGTGCGCTTTGGACACCTCGCCGAGCTGCTCGACGCGCGCAGCCGAAGCCTGCTGTAGGGCTTGCTCGTAGGCCTGAGTGGCCCCGCGCAGGTCAGCCGCGCGCGCTAGGCCCGCTGCCTTGATCGCCTCGGCTCTCGCTAGACCGCTCTCGCGGATGGTCTGGGCACGGGACATCGCACTCTGCGCCGCAGCGTCTGCGGCACGTTGCGCTTCCTCGAGAGCGCGCCGCGCCGCTGCCATCTCCTCCTGGTAGGCGTTCTCGATCGAGCGGCTTGCCACCTCCTCGGCCTCGTGAAGGGCCTCCCCGTAGCGCTTCTCCGTCTCACGCAACGCCTCGGCTCTCGAGGACTCGGCACCACGCATGGCGGCGTTGTGCTCCCCCGAGATCCTTCGCAGGGCCTCGGCCCTCTCGACAGTGGCGGCACGGATCGCCTCGGCGCGCGCCACGGTCGCGCTCCGGATCGTCTCGGCCCGTAGCTGCTCGGCCTGTGCCGCCTCCTCGGTCGCCTGGAGCGCTTCGTCGTGAGCTTGTTCGGCCACCCGCAAGGCTTCATCTCCCACTGTGGCACCCCCGTCGAGCCTGATCACGTTGCTCGCCATTGGCCCTCCCATCAGAGTTGGGGAGTAAACGTGTGACAGTGCAATTCAACCACTCACCGCGGCCCAAAGACAATGTCGACGCGAACATCCATCTCCTAACGGCGACTTCCGGCCTGGCCGGGTGCCAGGAAGCACGCTCGCGTCACGTCCGCGCGGAGTCCGCTGCTTCTCAGTGGCAGGCGGAGCAGATACCGAGGACGTCGACCCGATGGCTGTGGGGCTGGAAACCCTGCATGTCTGCCAGGCGGTCGAGCTGTTGAGCGATGGTCCTCTCGAGGGCATCCGAGGGCGTGACGTCGCTCACCTTGCCGCAACTCGTGCAGAGGAAATGGTGGTGGTGCTCGGTGAGATCCTCCGCCAACTCGAACCGTGCGAAGTCGTCGTGGGCGGTGACCCTCCGCACGATCCCGGCTGCCTGAAGGTCGACCAGATGGCGGTACGCGGAGCTCCTCGGCAGGTCCGGCCGCCTATCGGCTATGTCGCCGATGCTCACCGGGTGACCCGCGCTCACGAGCACCTCGACGATCGCGCGCCGTCCCGCGGTGTAGCGCTGGTCGATACGTCGCAGTCGGCTCTCGACCACACCGTGCAGGTCTTCGACCATGGCGTTCGTCACCCGTCGCAGGCCGTCGTCATCGTGTGAAGCACCACCGCTCCGCTCACCGACAGGACCTCTGGCGCTGGTCCCAGTGTATTGGTACAAGGCTATACCGGGACTTGTACTGAGACTCAGTCTTAGACTACATTCCCGCTATCGCCCGCGCCGCCGTCCCCCCAACACCGAGCAAGCCAACCACCGGGGCCTTCCGGTCACGTAGGGGCGCGCTCCGTCTGTCGGCCGCGACAGCCATCGCAGCCGCGGCGGGCGCGCTGGTGGCGAGCGGGGGCTGGGGCACACCGGCTGCGGCATCGGCGCGCCCGAAGGTGATCGACGCGATCGGAGCCGAGAACGAGTACGCCAACGTGCTCGCCCAGGTCGGAGGCCGCTACGTGCACGTGTCGTCGCTCCTCAACAACCCGAACACCGACCCACACACCTTCGAGTCCAGCCCCAGCGTGGCCCGTCAGGTGAGCGCTGCGCAGCTGATCGTCCAGAACGGCGCGGGTTACGACGATTTCATGAGCAAGATCGAGTCGGCGTCACGCAGCTCGGGCCGCAAGGTGATCGTGGTACAGCACCTCTTGGGCCTCCCGACCGACACCCCCAATCCGCACCTGTGGTACTCCCCGACCACCATGCCGGCAGCTGCAAGGGCCATGGCCGCGGACCTCTCCCGGCTCGAGCCGTCCCACACCTCGTACTTCCAGGCCCGGCTTCGGGCGTTCGACGCCTCGCTCACACCGTGGCTGAACGCAATCGCCGCGTTCAAGGCCAAGTACCCGGGGGTCGCAGTGGCCACGACCGAGCCGGTGGCCGACTACCTGCTTCAGGCGATGGGGATGGACAACCTCACCCCGTTCGGGTTCCAAGCCGACATCATGAACGGTATCGACCCTTCACCTCAGGACATCTCGTTGGAGAACAGCTTCTTCGCCAATCACGAGGCGAAAGTGTTCTGCTACAACCAGCAGGTGGTCGACTCGCTCACGACGTCGATCCGCCATCGCGCCGAGGATGCGGGAGTGCCCGTGGTAGGCGTCTACGAGACTATGCCGACTCCCGGATACGACTACCAGTCGTGGATGCTCGCCGAGACAGAGGCGATCCAGAACGCCGTTGTCAACGGCGCCTCCACCGAGCACCTTTGATGGGCCCATCGATGGACACTGTCGTCGCATGAGCGTGGTAGCCGCACCGGCGAACGAAGTCCTGAGCGTCGAGGACCTGGGCGTCTGGCTGTCGGGGCGTCAGGTCCTCGACGGAGTCACGTTCTCGGTACGGTCCGGGGGGCTCGCCGGGATCATCGGGCCGAACGGAGCCGGCAAGACGACGCTGCTCCGGGCCATCCTGGGCCTTCAGCGCCCCGGTAGCGGCAGGGTGCTCGTGCTCGGCCGATCGCACGTCTCGAGGCGACACAGCCCCATCGGGTACGTGCCGCAGAAGGTCTTACTCGACCCGGACATGCCAATGCGGGCCTGGGACCTGGTGGCCCTCGGTCTCGACGGTCACCGATTCGGGATGCCGATCCGGTCGAGAAAACGCACCGAGGCGGTGGACGAGATGCTCCTCGCCGTCGGTGCGGAGCACTTCGCGCGGTCCCGCGTCGGGCGTCTGTCCGGCGGCGAGCAGCAGCGCGTGCTCATAGCCCATGCCCTCATAAGCCGTCCGCAGCTTCTACTCCTCGACGAGCCCCTCGCCAACCTCGACCTGCGCAGCAGCCAGGAGATCGTTACCCTGCTCGGCCGGATCGCATCCGTGCATGGCGTGGCGGTGGTGCTCTCCGCCCACGACATCAATCCGTTGTTGCCGGTGATGGACAAGGTCGTCTACATCGCGGGCGGCCGGGCCGCGAGCGGCACCGTAGGCGAGGTCGTGCGAGCCGAGGTGCTCAGCCAGCTCTACGGGCACCACGTGGACGTCGTTCAAGTGGGCAGCCGGATCGTCGTGATCGCCGAGCACGAGGAGCCACACCACGTGGAAGATCTCCTCGGTCTGGTGCTCGGACCGAACTGAGGGTCCGTGCACGGCCTCGTCCGTAGGCTCGTCGAGCCCGGCTTCTTCTCGAGCCAGCCGGTGCACGTAGCCGTGGTGATCGGGGGTTGCGCCGCGGTCGTATCGGCGGTCGTGGGCGTCTTCACCGTGCTCAGGGGGCAGTCCTTCGCCGGACACGCGCTGACCGACGTCTCTACGGCCGGAGGCTCAGCCGCGTTCCTGATCGGCATGAGCCCGTTGCTCGGGTTCGTCGGTGCCGGTGTCATCGGCTCAGGCGTGATGGACCTGATCGGCGTCCGAAGGGTACGCGGCAGGGACCTGGCGACCGGCATCGTCCTCGGCGCCTCGATCGGGCTCGCCGCACTGTTCCTCTACCTAGGCGCCAGCTCATCGACCACTACGGGCGCGTCCCAACAGATCCTCTTCGGCTCGATCTTCACCGTCGAGGACACAACCATCCCGGTCGTCGCGATCTTCGGCGTCGTGGCGTTGGGGATCGTCGCCGCGCTCTACAGGCCCCTGCTCTTGAGCTCGATCAGTAGCGAAATCGCGACGGCCAGAAGAGTACCGGTGCGCCTGGTGGGGATCTCGTTCATGGTGGCCCTCGCGGTGGCGGTCGGCCTCTCCTCGCTTGCCATAGGGGCCATCCTGTCCACCGCGTTGCTGATCGGTCCCGCAGCAGCCGCCCTGCGCCTCACCGATCGCCTTGGGACGGCCATCGCACTCGCCTGCCTGATCGGCGTGGGGACGACGTGGCTCGGAGTGCTCCTGGCCTACGACAGCTACTACTGGGGATCGGGCCACGAAGGCCTGCCGGTCAGCTTCTTCATCGTCGCCCTCGTCTTCCTCATCTACCTGCTCTCGGGGCTGCGGAGGTTTGGCTCGGCCGGCGGAGTGATCAGCGCCAGCGGCGCGGAGATCTGAGCGTGTTCTCCGGCTTCATGGAAAATGCCTGGGTGATCGCGACGATCGTCGCTGTGATCGCCGGGGTTGTGGGCTTCTTCGTCGTGGTGCGCGGCTCGGCTTTTCCCGCGCACGCCATTCCGAACGGCGCCTTCGCAGGCGCTGCCGCGGCGAACGTCTTCGGTTTGAGCAGCCTGGTGGGCCTGGGCGGATGCGCGGCTCTCGCCGCCCTCGGGATCGGCCTTCTCGGAAAACGTGGTCGCCACGACGCGGTCACTGCCCTCTCCCTCGTCATGATGCTCGCCATAGGCGCTGCCTTCTTGAGCCGGAGCCACGAGTACGAGCCTCAGATCTACTCGCTGCTGTTCGGGGAAGTCCTTGGGGTGAGCACGAGCGAGCTACTGCCGGTAGCCTTACTGGGCGTCGCCTGCATCGCAGCCGTCGCTCTTCTGTACCGGCCTCTGTTGCTGTCCTCGACTATGCCGGAGATCGGTGAGGCCAAAGGAATCAGCGCTCAACTCATGGAGATGGCTTTCCTGCTCATCCTCGCAGCGGCAACG
>DATKIB010000153.1:0-2375 GCA_035509915.1 Acidimicrobiales bacterium
CCCGCGCCGATGTCCCCCTGGACGTCAGGGGCGCCGAGCACCCACACCCCAGGTTCGAGCAGGCGAGCCAGCGGATGCGGCGATCGGGCGCGCGTGCCGTCGAGCATGTCGAAGTTGGCCCGCAGGAATGCATCGGGGGTACCCGTGTCGAGCCAGTAAGCGTCGCTCGCCAGCGCGTAGAGCAGGCCCTCTGCGGCCAGTGCCGGGAAGGTCTCGCGTTCGATGGAGCACCTGCGCCCCGGCTCGATGCGCTCGAGGACCTCGGGCTCCATCACGTACGTCCCGGCGTTGATCAAATTCGTCGGCGCCTCGCCCGGGGGGGGCTTCTCTATGAAGGAGACGACCCTGCCTTGTTCGTCCGTAGGCACCACCCCGAAGCGTGAAGGATCGGCGACAGGTGTCAGATGGATGGTCGCAGCCGCCCGGCGCTCGCGATGTGCGCGGACGAGCTGCGAGATGTCGACGTCCGAGAGTACGTCCCCGTTGACCACCAAGAAGGTCGCCTCCATCCCGGCTGCGTCCGCCGCGAACCGCACTGCCCCCGCCGTGTCGAGGGGCTCGGGCTCGACCGCGTAGGAGAGCTTCACCCCTGCCGCCACCCCCTGCGGATAGGCGGCGAGGAAGGCGCTCGGACGGTAGCCGAGCGAGAGCACGGCCTCGTCCACGCCGTGCGCCGCGAGCTGGGTGAGCACCCGCTCGAGCATCGGCATCTCCACGATCGGCAGCAGCTGCTTCGGTGTCGTGTAGGTGAGAGGACGAAGCCTCGTCCCCTCCCCTCCCACCAACACGATCGCCTTCACTCCTCGCGCGTCCCCGTGGCTCTGCTAAGAGGCGCCGGCCTCCGCCGTCACGGCGCGCTCGTCGTGGTGGAGGACGGGGCGCTCGTCGTGGTGGAGGTGGGAGTGCTCGTCGTCGTGGAGGACGGAGCGCTTGTCGTCGTGGAGGACGGCGTGGTGGGCGTCGTCGCCGTGGGAGGGGTCGTGGTGGTCGTGGTGGAGACCCCGGAGATCAGGCCCTGCATGGTGGCGATGGTGGCGGGGCTCGGCTTGGGCACCGACGCCCCCGGCGGGACGAAGGCGACGGTGATGAGCTGGCCGTCTGTGAGCGCGAGCCCCACTGGGTCGGACACGGGCACCGGTTGGGTCGAGCCGACGCCGGTGGCGCTCGTCCACATGACGACGCGCACCTCAGCGCGCTCGTTGGCGTCGGGGCTACCGGAGGGGCACTTCTCTCCGCTGCGAAGGGTGGACTTGCCCGGCAGCCGCAGCTCGCTCGAGGTGAGCTCGAGGCCCTTGTAGTCCTTCACGAACGTACCGAGGGTTGGGTGGGCCCCTGCCGCCGCCTTGCTCGTGTGGATCACCCCGTCTCCCGCGGTGACGATGCCGGTGCTCGTCGCAGGGCTGGACGGCAGGTCGGTCTGGGTGCTCCCGCAAACGTCGACGGCGAGGGCACTGAAGATGGCCTGCGGGCCGGGGGCTGGGTGCTGGCGCTCGTAGCGGCTGTAGACGACGAGCGCGACGCCGACCAGGCAGATGAAGACGAGGCTCGCGTACCATCGCACAGGGGCCTGGCCGCGGTAGGTCCGCCCACCGCCGGTGGACGCCGCGCGCGCCACCCACCTGCCCGTGCCCCTCCTGGCCATCAGCAGCTAGCGCGACGACGGCCGCTTCTGGCGCTCCGCGCAGCATCGGCTGGGGGTGAAGCGGCGAAGGTCGAGGTTGCTGTCGCAGGCATCGAATGGTGTCTTTGGTTTGGGTTGGACCGACCCTTCGGGCGCCCTGCCGGGAACCGCCTGAGGAGCCCGGGGTCGATGTCGTGAATCCTGGACTCGGCCGCCACAGAAGTCACGATCGGCTCGCAACCCTAGTCGGCCCGAGCTGCACCGCCGTTCTGCGGGCGGCCAGGGCATGCTCGACGCAGGCGGCCAACAGGTGCGCCCCGAGGAGCCCGGCGACAGCCGGCAGGAGCACCCTCCTCCACCCCCGGGTACTGCGCGACGCGAACCTGTAAGCCGAGCGGTGGTGGGCCAGGAGCATCCGATAAGGGTGGCGTGACGTCGACAGCCCCTGGTGGTGGGTGACCACAGCTCGGGGCACGTAGGCCACTCCCCATCCCGCCCGCCGCGCCCGCCAGCAAAGGTCGACGTCCTCGGCGTACATGAAGTAGCTCTCGTCGAAGCCCCCCAGCTCGCGCAGAGCCTCACGCCGAACGGCGAAGCAGGCTCCCGACACCCAGTCCACCGGGGTGGTCCTCGCGGCGTCGAGGTCGTCCATCCGGTACCTACGCGTGAAGCGATTGGCCGGCACCAGCTTGCCGAGCAGCACGTGGCCGGCGGCGTCTGTGAGCGAAGGGAAACGTCGCGCGGACGGGTAGCG
>DATKIB010000154.1:0-4105 GCA_035509915.1 Acidimicrobiales bacterium
TACGGAGTGTTCCTTCTCGGGCGCATGAAAGAGGAGCATGACGCCGGGGCCACCCCCGATGAGGCGGTGGCACTCGGTCTCGATCGCACCGGGGGGATCGTGAGCGCCGCCGCGCTTTGCCTGGCCTTGGCGATCGGTGCCCTGATGATGTCGCGACTTGTGAACGTCAAGGAGCTCGGGCTGGGCGTGGCCTTCGCCGTGATTCTCGATGCCACGGTGGTGAGGGCGGCGCTGGTTCCTGCCTTGATGAAACTGCTCGGCTCCGTGGCGTGGTGGTCTCCTGGGTCGCTACGTCGGGGCCACGGACCCGTTGCCGTTCCAGGTCTTCCGACACCACCACTAGCCCCCGGGGCCCTCCTCAGCGCCAAGATCCCCGCGGTGAAGTGATGCCGAGTGCTGGTCGTACGACCAGCTTCCGGCCCTTCTTCAACGCCGCCACAGGCGAGTGGATCGAGTACACCGCGGTTGCCGAGGACACCGACGGAGAGCTCGTGCGCTTCAATTGGCGGAGCGTGCCCGGCGGACTCATCACAGAGCACGTCCACCCTCACCAGGAGGAGCGCTTCACCATCGTTGCCGGCGAAGCCCACTTCACCCTCAACGGTGAGGAACGCGTGGCCGGAGTCGGGGAGACAATCTTTGTGCCCGCCGGCGCCCGACACTCTGAGGGAAACGTCGGATCGGCCGAGATCGCTGGCGTGGTCGAGCTTCGTCCAGCGCTGCGCACAAAGGAGTTTCACGAAGCCGTCGCCGGCTTGGTGGCCGACGGCAAGACCACGCCCCGGGGAGCGCCGAAGAACCCCCTCCAGCTCGGCGCCACCTTCTGGCACTTCCGCCGTGAGAGCCGGGTGACCTCGCCGCCTATCTGGGTGCAGAACTTCATGCTCCCCATGTTGTGGGCGCTCTCGAAGGCCTTCGGGGTGCGGCCCTACTACGAACGTTGGGATAGCCGATTGGGTGATTGCTTCGTGCCGACCGGAGAATCCAATGAATAACGCCGTACGAACACGGCAGCGCACGTTGGCGGTTGCTCTCCCCATCACCGCAGCGCTCTACATCGGTGCCGAAGGTCTCGATCCCAAAGGCACCGACCAGTTGATCACGACGACGGCGATCGCGCTCAAGGCGCTGCCAATCGCGGCGAGGCACTCGTCTCAGCTTTATGCGTCTGGTTCGTTGTCAGTGCTTGCGCTGGGTGGCGTCGTCGTCTCGTATGCGGCGATCGCCATGTTGGTGAGACAACGGGGATCGACGGGCGCCACCATTGCCGCCCTGATTGGAGGAATCAGCGCCTTCTGTGGCGCGATCGTCAACGTTATGGTCGGTATCAACCTCGCCGCAGCTGCGACAGCGCACGTGACCCGTGCGGCGGCTGCTCGGGTCCTGATCGCGAACTTCAACTCAAAGCCCGGCCAGGCGTTTACCGACGTCTACGCCTTCGGCGAGTACCTTGCGCCGATCATCATGGGAGTCGCGCTCTGGCGAAGCCGGTGCGTGCCGCGCTGGCTCGCGGTCCTGTTGGCCGTCGGCTTCGAGCTCGCCGAGCAGACGGCGTCCGTCGGCATCACCAAGGTTGTCCTGCAGATGGCGCCATTCGCGCTGGCAATGGTCCTTCTGGCGCTCCGGATCTGGCAGACAACCGAGCCGGGTCTTCCTCTCGTCCACGACGAGGAGCTGAACCTCGTCACCGCCTAAGAGGCCCTTCGGGCCAGCACCAAATCAAGTCGAAGCCACACCGACATCACAACCACCGAACGGAGTACCACCATGACCACCAGCGACCTGGCTCCCGTCCAGAACCTCGAACCGTCTCAAAGAGGCATCCAGGGTCGGGCCATGCTCGAGGAGCTCGTGCCCGGCATTCCTGGTCTCATCGACGCGTCGCTGAGCGAGCTCTCGCCGGCCACCGCTCGGCGGATCTACGAGCACATCTGGGGCGACGTCTACGCCACGAGCCCGCTCAACACCCGCGATCTCACCATCGCGGCGATTGCCGGACTGACGGCGATGCGTGGAGCCGAGACCAACCTCGGCCTCCATGTCGCCATCGCCCTTCGGGTCGGACTTCAGCCCGCCGAGGTGGTGGCCATCATCGAACACGCAGCTACCTATGCCGGATTCGCGAGATCTCAGGCCGCCCTTCAGGCGGTCCGGGGGGCCCTCGAGTCCTGACCCCCTCCGACGTCAAGGGATGGTCCGCCACCTCCATTGATAGGCCACCCCATCACACACGCAGGCACTTCACACAGTGCGAGAGGAAGAGAGAGGATGACCATCAGCGACCCAATACGCCGGGTTTCAGTCGTGAGCACCGGCCACGTACAGATCCGTCCCGACCATGTGTCATCGACGTGGCGCCCCACCTACTGGTGGCTGCTCACCTCTCGGAAGTGGACCGGGCCTCGGCCCATCAACGCCTATGTCATCGAGCACCGCGACGGCCTGGTGCTCTTTGACACCGGCCAGGACCGGGCTTCGGTCACCGAAGCGGACTACTTCCCCGGCGGATTCACAAAAGTGCTCTACGACCGGCTAGCCCGTTTCGAGATCGGCCCAGAAGAGACTCTTGGCATTGGACTGGACGGACTCGGTTATTCCGTTGGCGACGTACGCACCGCGGTCGTCTCCCACCTCCACCAGGACCACATCGGGGGCCTCGGGGTACTGGGCGATGCGGAGATAGTCGTGAGCAAGACCGAATGGGACACACTCGCCAGCCCCTTGCCCGAGATGCGAGGGCTCATGACTCGCCACATTGACCTGCCGGGATTGCATTGGCAACGGATAGAGCTCCACCCCACCGACGACCCGGGACTGGCTCCTTTCCGAGAGTGTCATGACCTGTTCGGTGATGGCAGCCTCGTGCTTCTGCCCACTCCGGGGCACACGTCGGGCTCGATGTCGCTGCTGGTTCGCCAGCCCGGCCAACGTCCATTCATGCTGGTCGGCGACCTGACCTATGACGTTCACGTGTTCGAAGACGGACACGTACCCGGTGTTGGCAGTCGTCGTCGACTTCGTCAGTCCACAACCATGGTCAACCAGTTGCGAAGGCGCTATTCAGATCTGGTGGTCCTGCCGGCGCACGACCCGGGAGCGGCTGATCGGTTGGCTCAAGCCACCGGCGAAGCGCCCGTGACTCTTCCAGGCTGACCTGTGACGCAGCCCACCACGCGAACGGCATTCACCCGGGAGAAGAGATGAAAATCGACACGCGTGAAGAGGTCCATCTCGGCGACTCCACTCAGTGGATCCGCGTACGCGGGACGAAGGCTTCCAATCCGGTGCTCCTGCTCGTCGAACAGGGCCCCGGCCTACCGATGATCAACGAGACGCGCCGCTTTGAGCACCTCCTCGGGCTGGAAGAGGCTTTTACGGTTGTGTACTGGGACCAGCGGGGCTGTGGTCGGTCCCTGCGGGATCGAAAGGGCCGGGCCGAGATCAGTCTGGAGCAGATGGTGGGCGATGCCGGATCGCTCCTAGGCCTTCTCCAGGAGAGATTCGGAGGGAAGACCTACGTGGCCGGTTTCTCCCTCGGAGCCACGATCGGTGCCCTCGCGGCGGCACGACGCCCTGACCTTGTCGCCACCTTGGTGGCGGTGGGAATGGACATCGACGGCGCCGCCGCCGGCAACACCGCCTACGACTTCGCCCTCAGTACAGCCCGCCAGCGAGGCAACCGAAGGGCCGCCCGGCAGTTGGAGGCGATCGGTCCACCTCCGCACCTGAATGTGAAACAGTTCGCCACGCGGGTCCGCTGGGCTGCAAACTTCGGTGGCGTCGCTACGAATGAGACCTATGGCAGCTTGTCGCGCGGACTTATCGTGAGCCTGCTGCGCTCGTCCGACTATTCAGCGGGAGACGTCATACGGACGATTCGCGGTATCAGCGCCACCCAAGCCGCCCTCCTCCCCGAGCTCGCAACCATGTATCTGGTTCGCACACTGCCCCGCATCGACGTTCCCTTCGTCATGGTGCAGGGCCGCCTGGATCAGGTGGCGCCAGGCGAGGCGGCGGAACGGTACGCCGACTCCGTGGAGGCACCAAGCAAGCAATTCGTGTGGTTCGAGAACTCAGCACACACACCGCACCTCGAGGAGCCCGG
>DATKIB010000155.1:0-3993 GCA_035509915.1 Acidimicrobiales bacterium
CGCTGGCTCGACCGCCCCGACCCTTGGCGGGTGGTGGTCGCATCCGATGTCGGTGGGGATCCGGAATCGGTGATCGGCTACGTGGCCTTCACCGTGCTCGACTCGCAGTGTCGCATCGGCGACATCCTCGCCTTCGACCCCACCACCATGGGGGCCCTGATCCGTGCAGTGACGAAGTCGAGCTCGCCGGAAAGGCCGGGGCGCACCATCTTCGAGCTCAACGACCCGCGACCTTGGCCCGCCAAGGTGCTGAGGCTGGCTGGCTTCCTGCCCCGTGGTGAGGGACCACAGGTGAGCATCGGCCTGACCGACGAACACTTACCGGAATCGCTCGTTCGCTTGTCCAGCTTCTACCTCACCGCCGGCGACACGGACCTGGTGTGAGCGCATCCAGGGCTTTCTGAAATGGAGCAGCCACCTGTGCTCCCCGGGGTTAGCGTCGTGATACCTGCCCACAACAACGCCGCCACGATCGCCGAGCAACTGGACGCACTCGCTGGTCAGACCTTCGACGGAGACTGGGAGGTAGTTGTCGTCGACGACGGGAGCAACGACGGTACGGCCGAAGTCGCGGCGCGTTGGGCCGACAAGCTGCCCTCCCTCACGATCCATTCCCTGCCCGAGAGGTGTGGCAAATCGCATGCACTGAACCTCGGCACCCGTGCGGCGCGGGGTCACCGGATCGCCTATTGCGATGCCGACGATGTGGCCTCGCCTGACTGGTTGGCCGGCCTGGTGTCTGCCCTGGGGCAGGATCCGCTGGTCACCGGGCCGATCGATCTTTCGAGGCTCAATGCCCTCCGGCTCTACGCTTGGCGCCGATCTCCAGCGTCGTCTCGGCAGCCGCAGCAGCAACAGCTTCGCCCTCCTTGGATGGGCTATCTCACCCCGGTAGCCGGTTGCAGTATGGCGGTGCGGCGCGAGATGTTCGACCTCGTCAGTGGCTTCGACGAGGCTGTATCGATCTGCGATGACTTCGACTTTGCGTTCCGCGTTCAGCTGGCGGGCGGGACCGTGGGGTTTGCCCCTGGCGCTGTGCTCCACTACCGGCTCCGCGACCGATGGTGGTCCTACTTCCGGCGTAGCTTCAAGTACGGCGCCGCGAACGCCCAGCTGTACCGTCGATTCCGCCATCGGGGTCTGGCCCGACCCCCACTACGGGACGCAGCAATGCGGCTGGCCGAGGTTGTGTTCAGGGCTCCGCTCGTTTTGGTCTCGAGGAGTCGCTATAGGTGGCTGAATCTGGCCGGGTTGGAGCTTGGCCGACTGGTGGGTTGCGTTCGTCACCGCGTCTTCTTCTTATGAAGGGGTCGGCTGACGGGGGCCTACAGGGGCGGATCGAGGTGCGGGGCTTTCGTGCGGGCGACGAGAAGCAACTGACCGAGCTCTTCGGGGCCTGTTTCGGAAAGGCGCGAAGCGTCGAGGAGTTCGCCTGGCGTTTCCAGCGTGGGCCATATCCAACTCAATTTCTCATCGCCGAGATGCGCGATCGCACAGTCGGTGCATGTTGTGCCTGGGTGTTACCGGGATGGGTATGCAGCGAGTTGACCGATATCAGCAGCGGTGGCGATTTCATGGTGGACCCTGCCTTCCGAGGCCTCGGCATCTCGAAGGTGCTCAGTCGAAGCACGAAGAGGCCCGCTTCGAGCCTCAGCGTCTATTTTGGCCAAGTCCACGTCCCGGGCCTGGGCATTCGCCAGGTGGGTCAGCTCCCTCAATGGGTCCGCTGGGAGCAGGCAAGCGCCCTGAGAGCGGACGCGCTCTGGCTGCCGCTGCCCATGGCCCGTCTGGCGGTGACCGCTACCCGCGTGGTCGGTCGCAGGGTGCCGGTCGGGCGTCGGCGCTTCCGTTGCCGTGAGGTGACCCTGGAAACCTTCGGCGAGGTGGAGGCTGTACTCGACGGGCTCGCCCTGCGATCGCGCGACTTCGCCCCTTTCATCATGAGACGTGACGCCGTCCACCTTCGTTGGCGCTGGCTCGACCGCCCCGACCCTTGGCGGGTGGTGGTCGCCAGAGGGGTTGGTACCGGGCCGGCAGCGGTCTGCGGCTATGTGGCCTTCAAGGTGGTCGATGCGCAGTGCCACATCGGCGACATGCTGGCCCTGGATGCTTCCGCCATGGGCGCCCTGATCCGCGCAGTGGCGGACATGAGCTCCCAAGAAAGCCCCGAGCGCACCCTCTTCGAGCTCAACGACCCTCGCCCTTGGTCTTCCCGGGTGCTGCGGCTGGCCGGTTTCCTACCCCGAGGACAGGGCCCGGAGGTGAGCCTCCGCCTCAACGACGAGCGCTTGCCGGAGTCACTCTGCCGGCTGTCCAGTTTCTACCTGACCGCCGGCGACACCGACCTGGTGTGAGCGAGCCGACAGTTCCGAGAGATGGGTATGTACAAGGGTGCCTGAGGTGAGCTTGACCTTATTCTCGGGAGCCGTATGAGTCGTGATCCGAGTGTGTCCCGGCGGTGAGATCTGATGAGCGCCGCGAGCCGCGGATCGAGCTGAGAGGCTTTCGCTCGGGCGACGAGGAACGCCTGATCGAACTCTTCGAGGTCTGCTTCGAAAGGACGCGGAGCCCCGAAGAATTCGCTTGGCGCTTCGAGCGTGGACCGAGTCCCACTCAGTTTGGCATCGCCACCATGGGTCGTCAGATACTCGGCGCCGGATGGTTACAGGTTTTCCCGGGCTGGGTATGCGGCGAGCTGACCGACATCGAGACCGGCGGCGATCTCATGGTCGACCCTGCCTTTCGGGGCCGCGGCATCGCGAGGATGCTCCTAGCCATCGAGGGGTCGCCTGCGAGTCTCAGTGTCTCCTTTCCACAGGTCTGGCCCACGGGGTCCCACCGGGTCGGTCAGCTCCCTCAATGGGTCCGCTGGGAGCAGGCAAGCGCCCTGAGAGCGGACGCGCTCTGGCTGCCGCTGCCCATGGCCCGTCTGGCGGTGACCGCTACCCGCGTGGCTCGTCGCAGGGCGCCGGTCGGGCGCCCGCGGATCCACTGCCGTGAGGTGACCCTCGACACCTTCGGCGAGGTGGAGGCTGCGCTCGACGGGCTCGCCCTGCGATCGCGCGACTTCGCCCCTTTCATCATGAGACGTGACGCCGTCCACATTCGTTGGCGCTGGCTCGACCGCCCCGACCCTTGGCGGGCGGTGGTCGCCTCCGAGGTCGGTGGAGATCCGGCGGCGGTCTGCGGCTACGTGGCCTTCAAGGTGGTCGACGCGCAATGCCGCATCGGCGACATGCTGGCCCTGGATGCTTGCGCCATGGGCGCCCTGATCCGCGCAGTGGCGGACATGAGCTCCCAAGAAAGCCCCGAGCGCACCCTCTTCGAGCTCAACGACCCTCGCCCGTGGCCCTCCCGGGTGCTGCGGCTGGCCGGTTTCCTACCCCGAGGACAGGGCCCGGAGGTGAGCCTCCGCCTCAACGACGAGCGCTTGCCGGAGTCACTCTGCCGGCTGTCCAGTTTCTACCTCACCGCCGGCGACACTGACCTGGTGTGAGCGCATCGTTCCTCGCCAAAGAGCTCGGGCGTCGATCCGCACCCCCTCTGTCCACAGGCCCCAACCCCAGGCCATGAGGGCGAGGACGACGCCGGGCAGCAGGTATAGCGCTCGGCCCAAGTCTTTGCGGTCCCACCAGATCAAACGTGTGTACACCGACACGATCCGGCCAACGCACGCCGCCGGTGCCAGTGCCGAATAGCGGACCAAGGGCCGCCACTTGTACGCGCTGCACCGGCCCAGGCGGGCGGTGAAGCGACCGGCCTCGACTTGGTGTCGGATGACGTCGCGCCACCGGGTCCGGTTCTGGTGCCTCACGACGGAGTCGGCTGAAAAGCGAAATAGCCCACGACTGCGCGCCGCCACGGTCATCCAGGTGTCCTCTCCACCGCCGAGATCCTCCGGAAACGGTCCGAGCTTGTCCCACAGAGGACGTGGCAACATCAAATTGCAGGTCGCTCCGTGCCAGAGGGTGCGAGCCGGTCGCCGAGGGTGCA